>CAZWHE010000017.1:0-41332 GCA_964633825.1 uncultured Phycisphaerales bacterium
CCGGGAGGGGCCGCCCCTTTGGGGCGGTAAATAAAAACCGATTTTTTGACCCAGATGTCGTGCTATGGCGCGTGGTCCACCGGCCTGAGCCGATGTTTTTTGCATAGTTGAGGTCTACTCTTCCTTTATCTTTTTGAAAACAGCTTCAGCCCTGGCGTGTCTCTCCGGGGGCGCATCGCCGTGCCTGTGCTCGGGGCCCGGGCCCTCCCAGTGATGGACGACCTCGAAACCGCCGGCGATTTCGGCCGCGAGGCCGGCGAAAAGTTCCAGGATCTCACCCGGCTCCAGATATGTTTTCATCCCGCCCCGGCCCTCTTTGAAAGCAGGATCCGCCGTGGTGAAAGCGGTGACAAAGACCAAGCCCCCCGGACCGGTCCAATCGCTCGCTTTTCCCACGAGGAGCCCGATCGACTTCAGCGTCAATATCTGAACGAGACCGAAGAGGAGAACGCCCGAATAAGCCGCGGTCCCGGGAATTGACGTTCCGGGAACAAATGTCTCGAACCCGCAGCGCTTCGTTCGGATGGGAAGGTTCTCCTTCGCGGCGGCGGCGGCGATCGATTCGACCGCGGCCTTTGACGGATCGATGGCATGGACGGCGAATCCTTCGCGCGCCAGAAAGAGAGCGTTGCGGCCCTGGCCCGCTCCGATGTCGAGCACGGGCCGGGATTTGTCCATCTCGCGAACGAACTTTCGCAGAAGGGCCTCGGGTTCCGGGCCGAAGAGATCGGGCGTTTTCTTGTAAGCCTCGTCGTAATTCATGGCAGGTCGCAATCTCTCAAGTGAGATGCTATTATACCCCTTTTCCGGTGCGCCCGCCTTCCTCATAAGAATGGAGCTCGCACAAAATGAGCCGTTTTGTCGCCGTCCATTTCATCGCTTTGATCCTCCTCGGCTCGGGCGCAACGGAGGAAAAGAATCCTCCCCTCTGCATCGGCGTCATGGGCGCGAGCGTGAGCGCCGGTTTCATGTGCGGCGTGACGATCGCCGATGTTCTGGACAAGGCGATCACCGTTCCCCACAAGGTCGTCGACTCATCGACGGAGTCGTTCTTCCTCGCCCCGGAGTTCACGGGGAAAAACTCTCTCAACCGAATGAAAAAGGAAAATCCCGGCGCCGTGATCGGCCTCGATTTCTTTTTCTGGTACTCCTACGGGATCATGACCTTCGAAGAGCGGCGGGATCTATTGAGAAAGGGATGTTCCCTGGCCGGCGAGCTCGACTGCGTCTTCATCGCCGGAGACATTCCCGACATGCGGGAAGCGGCCGGCGGCATGCTCCGGAAGGAACAAATCCCGTCCCCCGAGGAGATCGCCGAGCTCAACACGCAGCTCCGCGCCTGGGCGGCCAAGCGCCCCAATATCCATATCGTTCCCCTCGCCGAATGGATAACGAGCCTGAAAAAGGGAAAAGCGATCAAGGTCAACGGAAAGAAGCGGTCCTTCAAAAAGAAAGAGATCCTCCAGCAAGACGACCTCCATGCGACACCGAAGGGAACGGTTCTGCTTGCAGTCAAATGCCTTGAACATCTTGCCGAAACCGGGAACACGATCGACAAGAAAGCACTCCTTCTCGATGTGGATTCGCTTGCAGCCGCAATCGCGAAAGAAAAAGAGCTCGAGCCTGTTGAAAGGTAAGCCATGGCGTATATTCAGACAATCGACGAGAAAGACGCGCGCGGCCTTCTGAAACGCGAATACGTTTCCGCTGCAAAACGGGCCGGCCGCGTGTTCAATATCCTGAAAATCATGAGCCTCAACGCCGAAGTCCTCCAGGCTTCCATGAGGTTCTACCTGAAGCTCATGTTCGGGCCGTCCCCGCTGTCCCGTGCGCAGCGGGAGATGCTGGCCGTCGTCACATCGGCCGCCAACGGCTGTTTCTACTGAACACAAGCGCACAGCGCCGACCTCCGTGAAGAGGTCAATAACCCGAAAACCGCAGGCCTGGTCAAAGAGGACTGGCGCTCGGCCCCCCTCTCCGACGGGGATGCCGCGCTCTGCGAGTACGCCGAGAAGCTGACGCGCTCCCCTTCCGAGGTTTCCGAGGCTGATGTGAAAAAACTGCGCCATGTCGGATTTTCCGACCGCGCCGTGAGCGACGCCGCACAGGTCATCGGTTACTTCAACTATATTAACCGGATCGCCGAAGGGCTCGGTGTCGATCCGGAACCCGAGATGAAACGGGATAATTTGTCGTAACGCCGCACACTCGACGAAAGGAGGGACAGAACGATGCGTTTTTCAATTCGCTGTGATACGAGCCGAAGCCCGGGCAGGGGCAGGTTGCTCTTTCTCACCGTGATCATCATTTCCGGCCTGATCGCCGGTTGTGCGGTGGTCAAAAAGGATAACAGGCGCTGCCTGAACGGGATGGACGAGCTGATCAGTCCCGATTCCACGGCGGTCCAGATCGCCCTCGCTCCCGTCATGGTCCCCACGGGAACGGCCGCCCTCGTCGTCGACATGGCGATCGTTCATCCCGCCTGCATGATCCCCGAGGCGGCCGAGGATGTTTACGACCTCTACTGGAAGCCGCGCGACATGAACTGGCTTCGTAAATCGCTTCTCTTTCCCATCCTCGCCGCAGCGACCCCGCCCACCTTTATCGCGGACTGGCTTTACCGGTCCCTCTTTCCAACCAAAACACACGACAATGAGGAGGACTAACGATGATCAATGATTATCTTCGCCCGACCCCGACCGGCTCGGCTCTTCTCATTGCCATCCTCCTGCTCGTCCTCGTTCCAGGGGGCTGTGCTTTCGCAAACCGGGACAACACGCCGACGCTCAACCTCGTGGAGGACAATCTCTGGCCCGACTCGACCGGAGCGCGCGTCCTCCTCTTTCCCGTTATCTTTCCAACCGGTCTCGTCGCAGTTGTGCTCGACACATTCATTGTCCACCCCGTCTCCGTCATCGACGACGCGATCGAAGACACGGGAGACGTTCTGTGGGACAACTGGGACTGGGACACCGAATACGTGACCGAGTGCGCGTCCATTCCCTGGCGCGCCTTGATGACGCCTCTCTTTTTCACGGGCGATCTCCTGGGCCGCTCGATCTTCGACATTTCCGATCGGGCTGAGGAGGAGCGCCAGGCCGCCGAAGCCAGACAGAGTGAAGCGGTCCTGCGAGACGGAAGCGCTTCCGCCGCTGTGGAAGCCGGAGCGTTTCTCGACGAAGGAAAGCCGTCGGAAGCCCTCGACAGGATCATTGAATTTCGTGATTTTGCCGAGGAACTGCTTCCGTCCTCGACGCGCGGCAAAGCCGACCATCTCGCCGAGATCCGTCTTCTCGCCCTCGAGGCCGCACACCTTTCAGGTCGCTACTACGAGATCTACACATACAACTGGGTCCTGAGCCTGAAGAAGACGCGGTTCGCGGACGAAGCCGAGGCCATTCTCGTGGAGATGAAAAACTCGGACAACCCCCTGGCCCGGTGGGCCGTCTTCATGTCGGAGATGGATTACTTCAAAAACTACAACGACAAGCTTCCGGGCCTGCGCCGCGCCCTCTCCGATCCGAGCCCCATGATGCGCTACAGCGCCCTCGAGCTGATCGACAAGCGCTACTGGATGGGGCGGGACCTCATCCCGGAGCTGAGAAGGATCGCCGGGGAAGATCCCGATCCCATCATTCGCACCTTCGGCAGGGAGCTGATCGACCGCGTCACGCCCCTCCTCGACAAGAAGAAGGAAAACCGATGAAACTCCACCTTCTCCTTGCCGGAATCATCGTCCCGGTTTTTACAGGGTGCGGAAAGGAGGCTCCCGTGGAAACGGTCTTTTTCACTGCGTCCGATGACGTCGAGATCTCGGGAAGCCTCTCGGGCAGCGGCCCGATCGGTATCGTTCTTGCACACGGCTTGAAGTACATCGACGGAAAAGACTCGTACCTGAGCGAAGTCAGCTACTTCGGGGAGCAGGGATTGATCGCACTCTCTTTCAGCTTTCGGGGCTACCCGGCGGAATCGATCCCGCCCATGGCGAAAGGGCGCGACAAGGACATCCTGGCGGCCGGGGCTTTCATGGCCGGGCGGGGATGCGAAAAGGTTTTCGTTCTCGGCGGCAGCATGGGCGGCTGGATCGCCCTCGACGCCGCGGCCGCTCTCGCCGAGAAACCCTGGTTCGCCGGGCTCATCCTCGTGTCGGCCGGTAATCCCGGTGCGGCCGACGGCCTCGCCTTCCCCAAGCTCTTCATCGCTGCCGAGGACGATCCCGCGATCCTCGGGCGCGTGCGCGCCATGCACGCCACGGCGGCACATCCGAAAAAGATCATTGTCTTCGAGACGGGCGGCCACGGCCAGGCCCTTTTCAAAACACGCCGGGACGAGCTGCTCGCCGAGATCGTCCGCTTTGTCAAACAGACCGACTGAGAAAGAACCATGAAAATCATTTTCAAGATCGACAAGCTGATCCTGGAGGGAAAGCTGAACGATTCCGAGACAGCGGCGGCGTTGGCGTCCCGGCTGCCCCTCTCTTTCCGGATGGCGCGGTGGGGGGACGAGTATTACGGCGGCATCGGTCCCGACCTCGGCATCGCCGAAGCCGCCGACGCGCGCGACGAGATGGAAAAGGGCGAGATCGCCTACTGGCCCCCGGGCAACGCGCTCTGTCTCTTCTTCGGCCCCACGCCCGCGAGCCAAGGGGACGAGCCCCGGGCCGCCTCGCCCGTCAACCCGGCCGGCATCGTGTCGGGCGGCCTGGATTCTCTGAAGGGCCTCGGGCCTTCCGTTGCCGTAATCCTGACGGCTGTGGAGGAGTGAGCCCATGGCCCTGAAACACGTCCGCGCCATCATGAACCGCGTTTCCAAGGAGCTCGGTTTCGAAGTCCCCATCGTGACGCAGATCTCGGAAAAGACACGCGACCCCTTCCTCGTCTTGATCAGCTGCATCCTGAGCCTCAGGACGCGCGACCAGACCACGGCCGAAGCTTCGAAGCGCCTCTTCGCTCTTGCCGACAGCCCGAAAGCCATGAAGCGCCTCGGCCCGGACGCAATCGAAAAGGCGATCTATCCCGTGGGGTTCTACAAGACGAAAGCACACTCCATCATCGAGATCTGCCGCATCCTCATGGAAAACCGTGAACACCGCGTCCCCGACACAATGGAAGGGCTCCTGGCGCTCCCCGGCGTGGGGAGAAAGACGGCCAACATCGTCCTCGTCTACGGCCATCGAAAGGACGGCCTCCCCATAGACATCCACTGCCACAGGATTCCGAACAGGATCGGATGGATCGAGACGAAGACCCCCGACGAGACGGAGCAGGTTCTCAGGAGGGAGCTTCCCAAAAAGTACTGGCGCGCTTTCAACGACCTCTTCGTTCAGTACGGCCAGAACATCTGCAAGCCCGTCGGGCCGCGGTGCGACATCTGCGTCATCGAGAAATTCTGCGCCAAGGTCGATGTCAAAGCGCGCCGCCGGAAAGATTGACCGTCATCCCCATGTCCGCGAGATAAAGAAACAATTGACGAAATCCGCCATGAAGGAGTAGAAGACATCTCTTTCAAAATTGCGTAGAATCAATTCATTTGGATCATTGTACTTACCAAATGACCGGCCCACACAGAAGAGGAACATGTCATGAAGAAGGCGTTGGTTTGCGGCGCGGGAGGGTTTATCGGCGGGCACCTTGTGAAGAGACTCAAGAAGGAAAATTACTGGGTACGCGGGGTCGATATCAAGGAACACGAATTCTGCGAGTCCGCTGCCGATGAGTTCCTTCTTCTCGATCTTCGCGAAGAGGAGAACTGCAAGAAGGCGTTGTCGCTGGATTCGGGCCTCTTCGACGAAGTTTACCAACTCGCGGCAGACATGGGCGGCATGGGCTACATTCACTCGGCCGAGTGTGAAATCATGCATAACAGCGCCCTGATAAACATTCATATGCCGCATCACGCCGCGGCAATGGGGATAAAGCGATATTTCTTCTCATCTTCGGTCTGCGTTTACCGCGACATGGCGCCCGGGGAACGGGAGCTGCGCGAGTCCGAAGCCGTTCCCGCAAATCCCGACAATGAATACGGCTGGGAAAAACTTTACGCCGAAAGAACGGCCATGGCCTATGAGCGGCGATACGGCATGAACGCCAGAATCGCGCGCTTTCAGAACTGCTACGGGGCGGAAGGAACATGGACGGGAGGCAGAGAAAAGGCGCCGGCCGCCATATGCCGCAAGGTGGCCGAAGTCGAGGACGGCGGCACAATAGAGGTGTGGGGCGACGGCACGGCCATCAGGTCGTACACCCATATCGACGACATGACCGACGGCATCTACAGGCTCATGCATTCCGATCTCGAAGGCGCCGTCAATATCGGCTGCCCTCAATACGTTTCCGTCAAGGAACTGGTCGACACCGTAGCCGAAGTCGCGGGAAAGAAGATCAAGATCAAGTATGTAGACGGTCCTGTGGGCGTTCAGTCACGGAATTTCAGCAACGATCGCATATACTCCATCGGGTGGGAGGCCAAAATCCACCTCAAGGAAGGCATAGAACGCACCTATCCATGGATTGCCGAACAGGTGAGAGCCGCCGGAGAATAACAGCCCAGCCGGCCTGCCGAGAACGCTGAAATGCTCAAAAAGATCGGCCAAAAGGCTTTACTCGTTCTGGTCTCAACGTTGGTTGCCTTTTTACTGGCCGAATCGGTGCTGCGACTCTTCGCTCCACAGGAAACGGGAACAGTCCAGTTCGCCCACGATCCCGAGCTGGGTGCGATTCCTGTGCCCAACCAACAAGGAAGGCGCACCCGTCCCGGGGTTTATGACTACACTTATTCGAACAACTCTTTGGGCCTGCGCGCGGAAAAGGAATACAGGGCGTCCAAAATCACCGACCTGCGAGTTCTTTTACTCGGCGATTCTTTTACCTACGGCATCGGCGTAGATGACAACGAAACATTCGCCTTTCATCTCGAACACCTCCTGACCATGCAAAAACGCCCTGCAGAAGTGATCAATGCAGGCTGCGGCGGCAAAGGCACCGACTACGCTCTCAAGTTCTACGATGTACAGGGAAAGCGCTTTCAGCCGGACGTCGCTCTTCTCTGTTTTTGCCCCAACGACTATGTCGATAACGGCCGCATGATCTACTTCACAGCCGATAATGAGGACCGCCTTGCAGTCAAATCCTTGGCCGGCAGCGTGGTTGCCAAGAAGATGTTTCTATCCGATATTCCCGGGTATCAGTGGCTGGTTTCGTGGTCGCACTTTGCCAACCTGATCAAAAAGGCGGCGATCCGCACCATTGTGGACCGCGGCGTGGAACAGGCCGCCCGAGACGGGGTCATTCATTATGGAGAAAGCAGGTATACCTGCACACGGGAGAACACTCGACTGACAAAACTGTTCTTGAACCGCCTGAACAAAGAGGTCTCGAAAGGAGGCGGCCGATTCGCCATCGTTTACATTCCCTGTGAGGACGATGTGGCTCTCTATCGCAAGAGCAAGGTCCTTTCCGAGCCGGAAAAGCGGCTTGTTCAAATGGCGGCGGACGAAGGCATCCCCCTCTTTTCGCTCACCCGGACAATGGCCGATACAGAGGCACCCCTCATGGATCTGTATTTTGCCGAAGGCCACTGGACAGCTCCGGCTCACCGCCTGGCAGCCTCCGTTATGCACGAAGCTCTGTGCGCTTTGATCAGGGAATGATGCCGAGCGACGCGAGCATGGCGTGATCGACCTGGTCGCTCTTGACCTTCGACACGTGGTTGATCGAATCCTTCCCCTCCCTGACGGAAACAAGCGCGCCGATATCGAGCTCTTCCCCGCTGAGGGCCATGACCTTCGTGTCCCTTCTCTGGAGCAGGTTGACCCACCCCAGATCGGAATGGGTGTTGGTCAGGACAACGCCCATGCCTTTCGGGATGGCGGCCATGGCTTTTTCGTAGCGGCCGTACTCGCCCGACATGTTCAGATAATTTTTGAACGCCTTCCTGTCGAGCCCCCCCTTCTTTCTCTTCCCGGGCTTTTGCCCCTTTTCATGGGCCACGAGATAGGTGGCGACAATGTTGGTCAGCGCGGCGCCCACGCTGACGGTGAAGGCGTGGTCGGCCGGCCTCTGCTGTATGCTTTCGTGGATGGCCGTTTCGTCGTAGGTCAACTGCTGGAACGCGCGGACGAGCTGAAGCTCGCCCGAGCACCCGACGGGGTGGCCGCACTTGACGAGCCCGCCGCAGGGATTGAACCGCCCGGAAAGGAGCCCGGCCACGCTCTCATCGTGGCTGAAACCGATCTCTTTCAGAATCATCCGGCTCACGCTGGGAAAGGCGTCGTGGGGAAAGCCGATGTGGGCGCTCCGCAGCTTATCGAGCGGGATCGACGACCGCCGCGCCAGCTCGAAGATGGCGCGCCTCACCGACGCCGACGACGTGATCGGGCCGAACCGCCTGGTGAGCGCCGGGTGGGTCAGGCCCTGGCCGATACCCTTGAGCCGGACGATTCTGTTGTTGACCGGATCGTCGGGCGGCTTCGACGACAGCAGGACGGCGCACGCCGCCGTGCTCGGAGGGACCACATCGTCCCGCCTGTAATGGGGACTGACCCAGACGCTCTTCTCATAATCCTCGATCGTCTTCCTGTTCTTGTAGAAGTGGGCGCTGGGATAAACGGACGCCCTCCGGTACATCTCCATCGTAATGGGGGGAATGATCTTCAGAAAATCACCTCTCGTCATGCCGAGGTAACGGAGCAGCGCCTTCTCGAACATGTCGCCCACGAGAATCATCGAGAGGCCGTACTTCCTCTCGATCGGATCGATGACGCTTCTGAGCATGTCCTGAACGGCTTCCTTCTTTTTCGCTCCGGTCTTGCCCGGCAGCCGCTGCTTCACGGGATTCATCTGCTCGCACGAGATGGAGAGGGAATAGTTGTAGAGGCCCGAGGCGATGTCCTTGTAGGCCGGGATGAGGCCGATGCCGCCGGCGGATGAGGTCCCGCGGATGCCGAGCGTCTCTTTGGGAAGAAGGCCGAGCTCCGACGTGATCGACGCCGCGATCTCGCCGGTCACGCCGAAAAGGGACGGATCCATCGAAGCGATGTAGATCGAATCGATCTTCAGCGGCGACACTGTTCCGAGCACGGCGTTTCCCACCTCCATGCAGAGGTCGTAGAAACCCTTCTCGGGCGTGTTGGTCACGCGCGTCGAGAATATGGAATGAATGTATACCTTGGCCGCCATCTGTCGCTCCTGCCGCCGCTCCTGCGGGCGCTCCTATTCTAACCTCGACGCTGTCCGGCCGGAAAGGGCGTTGTGGGAACAATAAATGATTCATAAAATCGTCACCCTATGAAAAGACACCTTGCAGCATTGGCCGCCCTCCTCCTGGCCGCTTCTCTTTCCGCGGTCGCGGCCGCACAGGAGGAAGGCCCTTTCGATCCGGAAGCCGTTTTGAAAAAGATCGGTCTCCCCCACGGCGCCGGGGCGGGTGTCATGAAAAAACTCGACGCCATAACAGCGATCGAGAGATCTTTTCACAGAAAGCGCATCGCAAAAGAGATTGCCTACGCGGGCCGTTTCTCCGGACAGGAGAGCGTGGGATTGCTATCGAAGGAGATCTTCGCTCTCGCCGCAACGGAGCAGAAAAAGATCGATTCGCTCGCCAATGAGATCCGCAGGCTTCTCCCCGCCGAAGCGCGCACCCGGTTCGCCGGTGTCGAGCTTCCCGACCTGACCGACGCGGGCACAGCCGTGTTCGGCGCTTTCCGCCCCCCGGGATCGGACGACGAGATTGCGCAGTGGAAGCGCGCAGAAAGGCGCACCCCGCCCGGGGCGCCCACGAAAACGCCCGATTTCTGCTTCTCCCACGACACGCACCCCGACATCAAGAACAAATGCACCAACTGCCACCGCACAAAGGAGAAAAGCAAGATCGAAGAGGAGTTTCGGAGATTTCGGGCCTTGCTGGAAGGGCGGAATGCCCGGCCCCGGGGGCTCCGGCCACGGCGGACCGAGCACATGCCCGTCATGGAACGCTGCCTGGAATGCCACAACGACCAGGGCGCCGTCAACGAATGCTCCCTCTGCCACCCCGGCCTCGAAAGGGCCGAAAGCATCCTCTCGAGGAGCGCCAATCCCTTCGAGCTTTTGAAAATAGGAGTCCCGGCGCCCCCCTTCACGCTCTCCGGGCCGGAGAGAAAACGGTTTTCCCTGAAAACGTTTTTAAAAAAGAAAAGGTTTCTCCTTCTCCAGTTCGGAAGCTCCACGTGTCCGTCCTATCTCCGTCAGGCCGCCGGCACGGCATCGCTCGCGGAAAAACATGACAAGGAGCCCGTCACATTCGTCACCGTCTACACGGCCGAGGCCCATCCCGAAATCATCGCCGGAGACAAATGGCTTCCTAAAAACCGGAAGGAGATGTGGACGCGCGCCGAGGTCTGCCGCGACACCCTGGCCCGACAGGGCGTCATTGACAAAACCCTTTTGCTCGTCGACGCGTGGCCGGGCAAGGTCTCGGCTCTCTACGGAGGCTGTCCGAACAGTGTTTTCATCATCTCTCCCTCGGGAAAGATAGCCTGGAAAGCGGAACGGGCTAAAACCGATGAACTGGCCGCAGCGCTTCAAGAGCTTCTCTGGAAACACCACTAAAGATATGTTCCCCATCATCCCCACAGCCGCCGCCGTGCTCGCCTGCATCGTCGGCCTCGACATGGCGCTCCGCGGGGAAGGCCCGCCCCTGAGCTTCTGGGCCCTCTCTTTCCTGGCCGTCATTCCCATTGGCGAGCTCTGCCTCCTTTGGAACAGGCTGGGTATAAAAAGACGTTTGAAAAAGCACCGGGATAAGGGATTCGACGCCGGCCTCGCCGCGGCCGTGCTCATGGCGCTTTTGCCGCCTCTCTCCTATGGAGCGGCCATGCTCGTCTTCGGCCTGCCCCAGGTTGTCCTTCTCCTTGGAATCGAGGAGTGGGTCCTTGTCGATGAAGCGCTTCTCTTCATACCCTATCTCGCCGCCTCGTCGCTGGGGCGATTTTACAGGCACCGCCTGGCGTCCCTTATCGACGGCGAGCGCCGATGGACCCGTGGAAGAACGGAGCTCATCCTCGGGCTGCGGGGAGAGGGCGCCGTCCTTATCCCGTTCTTTGTTTTTGTTCTCCTCGGCGATCTCCTCTCCCTGTCGGAAACGATCGAGGCCGCGATCGCGGGCACGCCCTCGCTTTTCTACGGCCTCATCTGCATCGCATTCGCCGCCACCCTCCTTTTTTTTCCCCTTCTGCTCAAGATCGTGTGGGGTCTCAAGCCGATCGACAACGCTTCGGCCCTCCGCGCCGAGCTCTCCGGTTTCATGAGAGAAGCGGGCTTCCGTGCTCGCGATCTTCTTTTGTGGAACACGGGAAGAACGATGGTCAACGCCGCCATCCTCGGGTTCCTGCCCCGCTGGCGCTACATTCTGTTCACCGACTCGATGCTGGAGCGCTTCGGGCCGGACGATCTGAAGGGGGTCCTGGCCCACGAAATCGGACACGGCAAGCACGGCCACACTCTCTTTTTCATCCTGGCTACGGCGGCATATCTCGCCTGCCTGACGATCCTGGAGCTGTGCCTCGAGCCCTTCGCCGGATCGGACGAGGAAATCCTGGCCGTTCTCTTTTTCTACGTGCCGTCGATCGCCCTTTACTGGTGGGGCGTGTTCGGTTTTCTCTCGCGCCGGTTCGAAACGGAGGCCGATGTTTACGCGGCGCAGCTCGTGAACAGCCCCGCGCTTTTCATCGGGACGCTCGAGCGCCTGGGCTTGTTGAACAGAACAACGCGCCGCCGCGCGTCGTGGCGCCACTTCAGCATCGACCGCCGCATCGAGACCTTGCGGCGGTTTTTTCCCGAGCCCCCTGTGGAAGAGGGCGAATCCCCGGCCGCTCTCCTCCGCTTCGTTCGCAGGATGGCGCTCCTCAAGATCCTGCTCTTCGCCCTATCCCTTCTCTCCTTTGCAGTCCTTGCGCTGAAGCTTCTGTCCGGCGGAACGGCGCTGTAATGAAAAGCGGGCCGCAGGGAGGTCATGCTCCCGCGGCCCGAGGTTTTTAACAATGTCGGCCGCCTGCCATACAGGCGTTCGACCGGCTATGGAATGAAAGAGACCATCACCTTGTTGGACGAGTGCGTCACCGGCGGCGTGCCCGGGCCCGCAAGGAGGACATAGGCGAAAGAGATCGTCTTTCCCACATAGGCGGGATCGACGGGACCGAGCGTGTTGAACCAGGGCGTGGCCTTCCCCGATGCATCGAGAACCCCCTTCGAGTTCATGAAGACGCTGGAATTGGCGTTTTTCTTGGAATAGTCGAAGACAACATCCTGGACAAGAGGAACATAATGCCCGGAAGCAGTGAATCCCGGGTAGCTGTCGAAGCTCGCCAAAAGGAAATAGTCCTCCCCGGCGTGAGCGGCCCCGGCATCGATGATCATGAAAACGATTCTGCCCGAGGCAACGCTGATGTTGCTCTCCCCGTTGATCATGAGGTCCGGGTCTGCCGGTCCCACTGTAATGTTATCGATATAGTTTTTGTAATCGGAGCCTGCCGAGAGATAGCGCGAGTTGTTGATTTCGAGCGTATACATTCCATTGGTCGTCGGCGTATACGTTCCGGTAAGAGTGTGGCGTTTGGGACTGTTTTGGCCGATGCTTCCGGCACTGTGTGAATCGATCAACACCCCGTTGATCTTGACGTCGAACGAGCCGCCGTCGCTGGTGCCGCCTCAGCAAGTGGCCAGGTAGCAGACGTCGATATTGATGGCATAGGCAACGCCGCCAACCAAGTGAATGTCCATGGAAAGACCGCCGTTCCCCGAAGGCGTCCCCGGCGCTCTCCGCCAGCACCAGGAATTCCCGGTCCCGGATGTGTTGTATACCACGCAGGATGCGCCGTTGTTGTTGCCTATCAGGTCCCACTGACCTTGAGCCTTCAGTTCGAAGTCACCGTTAGGAACCACGTTCTGAGCGAGCACACCCCCCTGGAACAGAAACACCAGGGTAAGGCATGCCGCTCCGATAATGAGTTTCTTCATCTGGTACCTCCTCTCGATAACATTTTTAACGATCGGAAGACCCGCTTTCGCCGGGCCGCCCATTCTTTTACGGAATATAGTTCACCATCACTTGCTGTGATGCATACGTTACGGGCGGAGTCGCCGGAGCGGACAAAAGAACGTAAGCAAACGACATGGTCGTTCCCAAGTAGGTCGAGCCCATGGCGCCGGGAGTGCTGAATCTCGCCGTTGCCGATCCGGATGCATCGAGCACGCCCTTCGTGTTCTGGAAAATGCTCGAATTGGCGTGGGTCTTGGAATAGTCGAAAAGCACGTCATCGTTGAGCGGTATGTGATGCCCGTAGACATCCAGCCCCGGATGGGTGCCGAAGCTCGCCAGGAGAAAATAATCCTCTCCGGCATGGGACGCTCCGGCGTCGAGCGTCAGGTCCACGCTTCCGGCCGAAGAGATACTGATGTTGTCGCTCGAGATGAGAAGGTCGGGGTTCGCCGGGCTCAGCTTGATGTTGTCGATGTAGTTGACGATATCGTCATTCTGCCAGGCACCGCGATAGTTGCGGAACTCGAGCGTGTAAAGACCTGTCGTTGCCGGTGTGTAAGATCCCGAAAGGGTGCGCCGCCTGGGGGAATTCTGGCCTATGCTTCCGCAGCTATCGGTTTCGATCAACTCCCCGTTGATCTTGACGTCGTACGAGCCGCCGTCACTGGTGCCGCCTCAGCACTTGGCCAGATAGCAGATGTTGGCGCTGAACTGGTAGGTCACTCCGGCAATGAGGGTCACTTCCTGGGAAAGGCCCCCGTTGCCGCCGAAGGGATATCCCGTGCCCGGTTCTCTCTTACAGCACCACGACGAGCCGCTTCCGGTGGTGTTGTACTGGAGGTACTTCGTTCCCGTGTTTCCGCCTTCTTTCTCCCAGATTCCTTTCCCCTCAAGCTCGAAATCGCCGTTAGCGGCAACGGTTTGGGCCAGAGCCTCGCCCGGGAAGAAAACGATAAGGAACAGGACTAGGCATCCTGCTCCGACAATGACTTTTTTCACCAGAATCCTCCTTTCGGCAAAAAACATACTGTTTTAATATGGTTTGTGTAGGTCTTTTTATATATGATACTGGATCTTCCGCTTAATCAAAGAATTTATATGGAAAAGTCGGGGTTAATTTCCATTTTAACGGCTCAATTACCGGGTCAATAAGTGACCGCTTCGTTGGGAACAACGATTCCGGTCGTCGAAAACTCGGGAACAAGCTGGAAACGCTCTGTGAGCGTGACATGGACGCGCTCTCCGCCGAGAAGCTTAAGAAGGGGAACCTGGTCGGGGAGGCTCCGCCAGAGGGGGTAGCCGGGCGAAAAACCGAGCACGGGCTTTTTCATGGAAAAACCGAGCTGGGCGGCGATCTGAAGGCGCATTTCAACGGCAGTCGCTTCGGCGAGGAGGGCGCAGAAAGCCGCCCACTCCTGGGAGAGCGCGATCTTTCCCCGCGATTCGAGCTCCTGGTAGGCTTCGATCGATTCCGATCCGATCGTGGCGAGATAAGGAATGAACAGATCCTTCTCCCGGAACCAGGAGGCGAGCGATGCTTTCTTCCTGCGGGGCGGGAAGGAAAAGGTATAAGCTTTGCCCTCCCCATCCACGACAAGGGCGTCCCCGTCGCGGCGGCAGGGAAAGTAGCCGTAAACCGCGGCCGGCGCAATCAGCTCGCGCTTTCCGAGCTCTTTCTCCATCTCTTCCAGTATCTCAGAGGGAGGGCGGAAGAGATCGGCCCCTTCCTCTTCGCCTACGTGCCCGTAGACGGCATCGGCCGCGATCTCGGCGATCCGCGTTCCCCTAAAGGGCGCCTCGAAGGGTTCGGCGGGCGGCGGTTCTTCTTCCGTCTCCTTTTGCCGGGCCTTCTTCACGGTTTTGCTCTTTTTTGTCTTCTTCTTTTTCAGGGCTTTCGCAACAGGAGCGGACCCGGCTCCCGAGAGTCGACGGCAGTGATCGAGACCGGAAAAGGCGTCCACAGCGTAGTAGACGCCGCCGGGGTACTCTTTTTTGTTCACGATAGCGATGCGCTTGGCAAAGGCCGGGCTCACCGCGGCGCCTCCCACAATAACGGGAAGAGCGATCCCCTTTTCGTGGAGAGCTTCCACGCAGGCCCCCATCTCGGCCGACGTGGAAACGAGCATGGCCGACAACCCGAGGGCGAGCGGATTTTCCCTCTCCACGGCCTCGATGATGTCATGCGCCGGAACCTGCTTGCCCAGATCGACGACCTCGAAGCCGTTGTTGGAAAAGATCGCCTTGACGAGATTCTTTCCGATGTCGTGCACATCGCCGAACACCGTGGCGAGCACGACCTTGCCGAGAGCGCCCCCGCTTTTACCGAGGCGGGGCGCGAGGACGGTGAGGGCCTTGCGCATCACTTCAGCGGAGCGCAAAACGTGGGGTAGGATCGTCTCTCCCCGCGCCATCCTGTCGCCCACTTCCTTCATGGCCGGCAGCAGGATATCGTTCACCAGGTCCTGGGCGGAATGCTTCGCCAGGCACTTCTCCAGGACCTTTTCGAGCCCCGACGGCCGCCTCTCCAGCACGGCCCGGGCCAGCTCTTCCTCCGGCTCGAGAGCCGGGGCCCCTTCTCCGGAACCGGACTCCTCCTTCCCGAGACCGCCGAGCTCCTCCACCACCCTCTCCAGCGCATCGTCCCTCCTGTCGAAGATCAGGTCCTCGGCCAGAGCGAGCTTCTCCTCGGGGATATCGCTGTACCCGACAATGTCGGCCGGATTGACGATTGCGGCGGTCAGCCCGGCGCGGACGGCCCGGTGAAGAAAGACGGCGTTGATCACCTTGCGCACGGCGGGCGGCAGACCGAAGGAGACATTGCTCACCCCGAGAATAATGCCGCTCTCCGGATATTTCGATCGGAGCTCCCTGATCGCGTCGAGAGTGGCCGCGGCGGAACCACGGAGATCTTCCTCACCCGTGGCAAGAGTGAAAGTGAGCGGGTCGAACAGGACGGCCCCGGGATCGATGCCGTACTGATCCACAGCGAGAGAATAAAGCCTTCCCGCCACGTCGAGCTTTTCCTCGAGCGTTTTCGCCATTCCCTTCTCGTCGATGGTGAGGGCGACGACGGCCGCGCCGTGCTCGGCCACGATGGAGAGCAGTCTCCGGCACTTCGACGGTCTCTCCAGGTTGATCGAATTGAGCACGGCCACGCCCGGAAAGTGTTCGAGGGCCCCTTCGACAACGGCTGGATCGACCGTGTCGATCATGAGCGGCAGGGGAACGGCCGTGGAAAACGTTTTCACGAGCCGGACCATGTCTTCCTTCTCCGTGGCTCTCTCGGTGAGGGCAACGGAAAGGTCGAGCACCTGGGCGCCCGCTTCCTCCTGGTGCCTGGCCACGTCGATCGTTTTCTCCCACTTCTCCTTGAGAAGGAGCTTGCGGAATTTCCTGCTCCCCTGTGAGTTGAGCCTTTCGCCGACGATGAGGGGGCTTCCCTCGGGCTTCATCTCCTGGGCCGACACGGCGGAAGCGAGCATGAACCGCGCGGCCGGCTTCTTCCTGGGAGCATATTCGCCGAGCACGCCCTTCAGGGCGTTGATATGCTCGGGCGTAGCGCCGCAACACCCCCCCACGATCTCGACGCCCATCCGGAGAAAGGGCGTCATCGCCTCGGCGAACGCCCCGGAGCCGAGGGGAAAAACGGGCTTGCCCTCCACGTTCTCGGGCACGCCCGCGTTGGGAGAGACGATGATGGGAAGAGGGGAATGGGAAGAGAGGTAACGGACCGCATCGATCATCTCTTCCGGACCGGTGGCGCAGTTGAGGCCGAAAGCGTCGACGCCGAGAGACCGGGCCACAGCGAGCGCGCCGTCCACGGCCGTTCCCATGAGCATGCGGCCGCCCTGATGAAGAGAGACGGAACACCAGAGGGGGACTTCCCTGCCGGCGCTCTTCATCGCTCTCCGGCATCCGCGCAGAGCGCACCGCACCTCGAGAAGATCCTGGCTCGTTTCCACGAGAAGAACGCCGGCGCCCCCCGCGACGAGGGCCTCGGCCTGGAGGGCGAAAGCGTCGGTGATCGCTGCGGCGCCGCACCCCTCGTAGTCGGGAGAGGTGGGCAGCTCGCCAGAAGGCCCGAGCGATCCCACAACGATCCCGCCGGGGTTGACCGCCCGGACCGCCTGAAGCGCGATCGCGGCGGCGCGTTGATTCAGATCCCGCGCTTCTCCGGCGAGGCCCCACTCGGCCAGCTTGATCGCCGTGCCGCCGAAGGAGTTGGCCTCTACTGCGATGCTCCCGGCTTCGAGGAAGCTCCTGTGGATCGCGGCCACGGTGTCGGGTTTTGTTTTGTTGAGAATCTCGCTGCAGCCGGGGGCGCTTCCATAGTCGTCGTTGACGAGACCAGAGCCCTCCAGGGCCGTGCCCATGCCGCCGTCAAGAAGGAGTGGCCGGGAAGCGAAATCATAAGCAAACGATCGCTCACTCACACAGACTTCCCCTCTCCTTTTTCGAGGAGGCCCTGCGTGTAGTTCATGAGCTCCACGGCTGGCTTGACACGGCCGAAGGGCGCCGAGATCTG
The DNA here is from genome assembly GCA_964633825.1 of uncultured Phycisphaerales bacterium. Lineage (GTDB taxonomy): Bacteria > Planctomycetota > B15-G4 > B15-G4 > CAYZWU01 > CAZWHE01. The sequence continues at coordinate 17,537 of CAZWHE010000017.1, forward strand.
GAGACCGCGGACGCGGGGAAGGATTTCGGCGATCTGTTTCTTCGCCACCTCCATGCCGATTTCCCTCTCCTTCTCCTTGGATCCGGCGGCCTGCATCATCTCCATCACCTCGTCGGGGATGGTGACGCCGGGCACTTCGTTCTGGAGAAACTCGGCGTTCTTGAGCGACTGGAGGGGCCAGACACCGGCCACGATCGGCACCGGCTCGATCCCTCTCTCCTCGAGGTATGCCTCAAGCTTGTCGAGGAAGGCGATCAGGGCCGCCGAATCGAACACGGGCTGGGAGATGGCGTACTCGGCGCCTGCGTCGAGCTTCCAGTAGAACCTTTCGATCTCGAGATCGAGGTTCACCGAGGTGGGGTCGAGGGCGACGCAGATCAGAAACCCCGTGGGATCCCCGATGGAGCGGTCGCCCAGGTCGTGCCCCTGGTTGAGTGTCGTTGCCAGGTGGGTCAGCCCGATCGAGTCCACGTCGAAGACGGGCGTTGATTTCGGATAGTCCCCCATGACGGGCGGATCGCCGGTGAGAAGGAGGAAGTTGGGCATGCCGAGAGAGTAGGCGCCCAGCAGATCGGACTGCATGCCGAGAAGGCTCCTGTCGCGGCAGACGTAGTGGATAATCGGCTCGATGCCGACCTCCTGCTTGATCCTGAGGGCCGTGGCCAGCACGGCGACGCGCGCCGAAGCGCGGGGGCCGTCGGGAAGGTTGACGGCGTCGAACCCGGCCTTTTTGGCCTTCGCGGCCTTCTTGAGCACCTTCGACATGTCCCACCCGCGGGGAGGCGTCAGCTCGAGGGAGAAGATGTATTCTCCGGCCGCGACCTTGCGGCCCACCTCCGATTTTTTCTCCGTGGGAATCACGACGACCTCGGGCCTGCCGGCATCGGGCTTCTTCCGTTTCGATCTCTCCTCCCTGGAAAACTGCTTCATCTTCAACACGTTGGCCATCGCCTTGATGTGCTCGGGTGTGGTACCGCAGCAGCCGCCGATCAGGCGGGCGCCGGCGCGGACGAACCTGTGGGCGTACTTGGCGAAGTAATCGGGCGAGGCGAGATAGAAGACGCGGTCCTCGACGCCCTTGGGGCTTCCGGCGTTCGGCTGAATCGAGAGGGGAAGGGAGGTGAGCTCCGCCATCATCTCGAGCGCGCCGAGCATGTCGTGCGGGCCGATCGAGCAGTTGAGGCCGACAACGGCGGCGCCCCACTCTTCCATGCGGGCGGTGAAAATCTCGGGTTCCGTGCCCAAGGGGGCGCCCGAGCTCCCGCCGATCGTCATCTGGGTTATGAGGGGTTTGTCGGTCACGTCCTTCACCGCCCGGATCGCCTGGCCCATTTCATTGATGTCGCTGAATGTCTCGAGGATGATGAGATCCACACCCCCGTCAAGCAGAGCCCGGGCCTGGGCCTTGAATGCCTCTCGCGCCTCTTCGAGAGAAAGCTTTCCCCAGGGTTCGATCCTGACCCCGAGAGGTCCGATCGATCCCGCGACCCAGGCATCCTCCCCGGCCGCCTCACGGGCGATCTCGGCTCCCCGCTTGTTGATCTCGACGCACTTTTCCTCGAGATGGTACTTTTCGAGCTTGAAGGGATTGGCGCCGAAGGTGTTCGTTTCGATCACGCCGGCGCCCGCCCTGATATAATCGACGTGTATCTGCTTGATCATGTCGGGATCGGTCAGGTTGATCTCATCGAAGCAGCGGTTCAGATAAACCCCTCTGTCGTAGAGCTGGGTTCCGAACGCCCCGTCGCAGAGCACCACATTGTTTTTGATATATTCGAGGAACGGCTCTTTCATTTCATCTCCTCACAGGGCACGGTGAAGCCAACAACGATAACATGATATAGCCGCGATATTCCTGCATATCAACTTATTCCGGAACATCGGAAAGGACAAAACGAAACTCAGTTTTATTATTGCATGATCAATGCAAAATAACCGGATTAAACGTCGTTCTACGAGGATATCAACCTGGGACGTATCAGGAGGGGCAAAGACAGGACATTCACTCTGCCAGCGGTCTTCTTTTTCTGGAAATCAAAAGAGAATGGGTCTCCCCGAAAACCATGTCATGGGCTTCAACGCGGATCGTAAAGTGGGTTTCTCCCGGATCTATGGGAATATCTTTTGAAATACAATTCCGTGACCCCGTATCGAGCGAAACGATGCGACAAGTTCGGGCCGATGGATTGAACAAACAAAACCTCACTCTCCAGCCCATCCAAACGCAAAGCTTTCCCTGATCTGCATGCGCTTCGACATGAACGGTCTCATTATTTTTTAAATAGACCTGATAACCGCACGTCAGTCCGCAAGGCGCTTTTAAAGATTCGGAATAATCGAGCGCAGCTGCAAGAGAGAATCCGACGATTGCCAGAAAGATGACAACTATCACAATTCCTTTTCTGTACATTATATAACCTCCTTTATATAACCTCCTTTTTTCCGGTCGATGAGCCTTACTTTACTCGACCCTGATTTTTCGTGCAACAACCGACGTAAAAGCTAAGCGACTGTTCATTTTCAGGGTTAAAAAAGGTTTGAATCCCGCCCCCTTCTCATTCATAATAACGTGTTCTGCACCCGGCCGGAAAAGAGCGAAACCCGCCGGGATGTATTGATATAAAGCGTGTCGTCAACACGAATTACATGATTCATGGTTTTTCTGCTAGAGGTGGCCCATGACCGCTGAGGCCGGTCAAAGGATTCAGGCGCTCGAAATCGAAAAAGAGATGCAGGAATCGTACATGACCTACGCCATGAGCGTGATCACGTCCCGGGCTCTGCCCGACGTGCGCGACGGTCTCAAACCCTCGCAAAGGAGGGTTTTGGTCGCCATGAACGACCTCAACCTGGGGCCCCATTCGAAATACAAGAAGTGCGCCAAGATCGCCGGCGACACATCGGGCAACTATCATCCCCACGGCGAAGCCGTTGTCTATCCGACGCTGGTCAGGATGGCACAGGGCTTCAACATGCGGGTCACGCTCATCCAGGGACAGGGAAACTTTGGATCCATAGACGGCGACCCGCCGGCCGCCATGCGTTACACCGAGGCGCGCCTCACCCAGGCGGCGGCCGACATGCTCGACGACCTCGAAAAGGACACCGTCAATTATCAGCCCAACTACGACGAGAGCAGAACGGAGCCCGGGGTTCTTCCCGGAACCTTTCCCAACCTCATCGTCAACGGCTCCCAGGGAATCGCCGTGGGAATGGCTTCGAGCATGGCTCCCCACAACGTTGCCGAAGTCTGCGATGCATTGACGGCATACACGGACAACCCCAAGCTCACGTTCGAAGAGTTGATGGAGATCATCCCGGGCCCCGATTTTCCCACGGGCGGCGTGATCTGCGGCCGCGAGGACATTGCAAACTCATACCGCACCGGCCGCGGCCGCATCACCCTGCGCGGCAAGGCGCACTTCGAGAAGAAAAAACGGGGCCGCACGGACATCGTCATCACCGAGATTCCCTACCAGGTCAACAAGACGGCGCTCATCGAGAAGATCGCCGATCTGGTCAAGGAGAACCGGATCAGGGGGATCCACGACATCAACGATCATTCCGACAAGGACGGAATGCGCATCGTCATCTCCCTGAAGAAGGACGAAGACGAAAACGTGATCATGAACCAGCTCTTCAAGTTCTCCCAGCTTCAGGACACGTTCTCCATCATCAACATCGCCCTGGTGAACGGAAGGCCCGCCACCCTTCCCATGAAGTCGCTCATGAAATACTACGTGCGACACAGGATCGAAGTGATCCGCCGCCGCACGGCTTTTCTCCTCGACAAAGCGGAAGCGCGGCTGCACATCGTCGAAGGGCTTCTGATCGCACTCGACCAGATCGACGCCGTGATCGAAACGATCCGGTCTTCTCCCGATACACCCACGGCCCAAGAGCGTCTGATCAAAAAGTTTGACCTCTCAGAGATCCAGGCGGACGCCATCCTGAAGATGCAGCTCCAGCGCCTCACCGGGCTCGAGCGCGAAAAACTCGAAAGCGAAGCCGCCAAGCTCAACAAGGAGATCGAGGAACACAAGGCGATCCTGGAAAGCGAGGCAAAGGTTCGCGCCATCATCAAGGACGACCTTCAAAAAATCAAAGGACAGTACAAGGACAAGCGCCGCACCGAGATCTCGGGACCTGTGGATTATATCGAGACGGCCGATCTCATCGCCGACGTGGAGATGGCGGTCACGTTCAGCCACGAGGGTTACGTCAAGCGCATGCCGCCGAGCGCCTACAAGAGGCAGCACCGGGGCGGCAAGGGAATCATCGCCGCCGATGCCAGAGACGGCGATTTCATCGAACGCCTCTTCATCGCGTCGACACACGACTTCCTTCTCGTTTTCACGAACAAGGGAAAGGTTCACTGGCTCAAGGTTTACGAAATCCCGCTCATGTCGCGGCAATCGAAGGGACGGGCCATCGTCAACCTCCTTCGTTTCTCGGCCGGAGAAAAAATTACGTCCGTTGTGCCCGTCCGGAACTTCGACGAGGGCGACCTTGTCATGGCGACCGAGTGCGGCACGATCAAGAAAACGAAGCTTTCGGCCTTCTCCCGGCCGCAAAAAGGCGGCATCATCTCCATCGGTTTGAAAAAAGGGGACTCTCTCGTCGGCGTCGAGGTCGCCGACCCCGATGACGACATCATGCTCGGCACCGAGCTCGGTATCTCGATCCGCTTCGGGTCTTCCCAGGTCCGCGCCATGGGCCGCACGGCGAGAGGCGTCAAGGGAATCACGCTGAGAAAAGGAGACCGCGTCCGGGACATGATCCTCGCGCGGGCGGGAACCACAATTCTCACAGTGTGCGAGCACGGCTACGGCAAAAGAACGAGCCTCTCCAATTACCGCCGCCAGGGACGGGGGGGCAAGGGAATCATCAACATCAAGACGACCGAACGGAACGGCAGCGTGGTGGCCATCAAAGCAGTTCAAGACGATGACGAGCTCATGCTGATCACCCAGCAGGGAAAACTCGTTCGCACGGCCGTCAAGCCGATTTCGGCCATCAGCCGTGCCACTCAGGGTGTCCGCATCATGTCCCTCAACAAGGACGACCTCGTCATCGCCATGACACGCGTGATCAAGGACAACGGGAACAAAGCCAATAACAACGGCGGCCCGGAGGCCGAAAACACAGCCGCCCAACCAACTGAAACCGGTCCGGAGGAAGGGCCCCCCGGCGAAGCATAGAACAATCGAGGTAATTCACATGCCCTTATCAAGCATCCCCGAAATCATCGACGATCTGCGCGCGGGAAGAATGATCATCCTCGTCGATGACGAAGATCGCGAAAACGAAGGCGACCTCTGCGTCGCCGCGGAATTCGCGACTCCCGACGTGGTCAACTTCATGGCCACCCATGGACGGGGCCTTATCTGCCTTTCCATGGAAGGCCCCCTCATCGACAAGCTCGACCTCCATCCCCAGGCGGAAAGGAACAACTCCAAGTACGGCACGGCTTTCACGGTTTCCGTTGACGCCCGGAACGAAGTGACGACAGGCATCTCGGCTTTCGACAGGGCAAAGACGATCGAGACGGCGATCGCCGACGACGCAAAACCGGAGGATCTTGCCCGGCCCGGTCATATCTTCCCGCTCCGCGCCGTGAAAGGCGGCGTGCTGAAACGCGCCGGACAGACGGAAGGCATCGCCGACCTCACCCGTCTTGCGGGCCTGAAAGCAGCCGGCGTCATCTGCGAAGTCATGAAAGACGACGGCACGATGGCGCGCCTTCCCGACCTCGAAAAATTCTCCGAGACGCATGACCTCAAGATCTGCGCCATTGCAGACCTGATCGAATACCGCAGGCGCCACGAGAAGCTGGTGGAGCAAGTCGTGACGGTGAAGCTCCCGACCCTGTACGGCGAGTTCGACCTTCACGTTTACAAGACAAGAGTGGATGAACAGATCCATCTCGCGGCCTGCAGGAACATTCCGGTCCGGGGCGCCTCCCAGCCGAGGCTCAAGGAATCGATTCTCGTGCGCGTCCACTCGGAGTGCCTGACGGGCGATCTCTTCGGCTCGAATCTCTGCGATTGCGGATCTCAGCTCGACCAGGCGCTCAAGATGATCGTCGACCGCGGCCAGGGCATTCTCCTCTATATGCGGCAGGAGGGCCGCGGCATCGGCCTGGAGAACAAGCTGAAGGCCTATCACCTCCAGCAGACCGAGGGGCTCGATACGGTGGAAGCGAACAAGGCCCTCGGTTTCCCCGCCGATGTCCGCGATTATGGTATCGGCGCCCAGATCCTGATCGATCTCGGCGTCCGGAAGATGGAGGTGATGACCAACAATCCGAAGAAATACCACGGCCTCAAGGGGTATGGCCTCGAGATCGTGAAGAGAGTTCCCATCGAGATTCCGCCGACAAAGGATAATTTCCGCTACCTCCGGACCAAGAAGGAGAGGCTGGGACACTTTCTCAACAACAAAAACCTTGCCGAGGAAAAACCGTCCTAAGTGGTCCGTTTCGTAAATACGGTGACGTTTGAAGCTTGATATGCCGCTGATATCAAGGCGCAACGACGACGCATATTTGAATAGATATAAGATATTCGGAGGAGTTGCAACGCAGAGAGCGGCGGCAAAGCAAGCTTCCCGAAGGGCCGGGCGTATTTGGCCCGAATCCGGCGTCACTCGTCGTCGGCGTATTTCTCCGTTAATACGACTCCTCCTCGTTCCTTGGCTCGGGCCAAATTCGCTCCGGCAAACGTTACCGTATTTACGAAAAGGACCACTAAGCAAAGGCGGCCGGTCATGAAGATTCCGCCGACCCTCTTGCTCGTTCAGCCGCCGATCTACGATTTCACGGCTTTTGATCTCTTTCTCTATCCCCTCGGCCTTCTCGAGGCGGGCGCCGTCTTCGAAGAAGCCGGATTCCGAACCGTTTTTGTAGACGCCCTGGGGCGCTACGAGCCTTTTTCCCCGAGCGAGGGATGGAAGAAACCGACCTTCCGCAGGGACGGGTGCGGGCACTTCCCCAGGCAGCGGATCGACCCGCCGGCCGCTCTTAATGAAATCCCCAGGCGCTTTCACCGCTTCGGCATTCCCCGCGACCTTTTGAAAAAGAGAATGCAGAACGCCGTGAGTCATCCGGCCCCCGACCTTCTCGTGGGGGTGACGTGCACCATGACATACTGGTACCCCGGCGTCCGCGAGGTCGTTAAAATCACCCGCGAGCTCTTTCCCGGCGTTCCCGTTGTTCTCGGCGGGGTCTATGCCACTCTCTGTCCCGACCACGCACGCGCGGAAACGGGCGCCGACTTTATCGTTCAGGGAAAAAATTTCGGTCCTCTCTTTGAAGAGCTCGGCCTTGCCGGCGCCGGCACGGAGCCTCTGCACGCAAAACGGCCCGCCCACCACCTCGTCGGCAGGCAGGAATCAGCCGCCCTGCGGGCAACGAGCGGCTGCCCCTGGCGCTGCACTTACTGTGCCGCTCCCGCTCTCTCCGGGCCCTGGACATGCCGGCCGGTCGACGACGTCCTCGACGAGATCGCTTTTCTCGTCGAAGAACAGGGACGCCGCCATATCGCTTTTCACGACGACTCGCCGATCGGCCGCAACCCGGACTTTTTTCTCGAGCTCGCAGACGGGATCCACAGCCGCGGTCTGCACGATAAAGCCGTCTTTCACACGGTGAACGGCCTCAACGCATTCGGTTTGACCGAGAAAACGGCCCGGGCTCTCTGGAAGACGAATTTCAAGTCGCTCCGGATCGGTTTCGAAACAGCGGACATGTCGATCCAGGCGCGCACGGGCGGAAAGACCTCGGGCCGCGAGCTCGAACAGGCGCTTCACCTGCTCTACGGCGCAGGATACACGCCGAAAGAGGTGGGGGTTTATGTCATGGCCGGTCTTCCGGGTCAGGAAGTCGAATCGATCAAGGAATCGCTCCTTTTCGTGCACAAGCTGGGTGGTGCGGCGCACGTGACCGAATATGCTCCCGTTCCGGGCACCGAGGCATTCGAGGACGCACGGCGCCATTCCGGTCTCGACCTCAAAGAGCCTCTTTTCCACAACAAGGTGCTCGCCCCTTACCGCTTCCGCTCTTTCTCGCCGGCCGATTTGAGCGAGGTCAAGGAGATGGCTCGTGAGCTGAACAGGAAACTCACGGAGACGGAGACGGGGATTTCATTCTAAGAATATTCTTGAAAAGGAGTTACCGCCTCATAAAAAAGGAGGGCGGTCCCCTGGAATAAATGGAATTAATTTTATTCCATCCCGTCCAAGATGTTGAATTTCGGAGGCACCTGACAGTTGGACGATATCCGGCTCGTTGAAGGCCTGAAAAAAGGCGATGAAGAATCCTTCAAGGTGCTGCTTGATCGTTACGAGGGTAGGATTTTCAACACGGCGCTTCGCATCACCGGCGATTTCTCCGAAACAGAGGATGTGGTTCAGGAGGCATTTTTGAAAGCCTACAGGAATATTGACTCTTTCGATTTCCGCTCCGGGTTTTACACCTGGCTTTACAGAATTGCCGTCAACTCAGCTCTGGACAGCCGCAAAAAGACGATGAAACACCGCGCCCTCTCTCTCAATCAGGGGGAAGATGTAAATATCGACATCCCGGCCGACGGCGAAGACCCGACGCGGAACCCCGAGATGGACGAAATGGCCGAGCTCCTGTCCGCCGCCCTTGACGAGCTTCCTGAAAAATACAGAACGATTCTCGTTTTGAGGGAATACGAAGGGCTCTCCTACATCGAAATATCCGAGGTTCTCAATTGTTCGAAAGGGACGGTGGAATCCCGCCTCTTTCGAGCTCGGGAGCGTCTCAAGAAAAAAATGGAGAAATATCTCTGATGGATTGCGACGAGTATCAAAAATTCATCGATCGCTCACTCGACGGGGAGCTCGACGAGGCCGGCGCCCGCGTTCTCGAAAAGCACCTCGCCCGATGCAGCGAGTGCATGGGCTCTTTCGATCAGGCAAAGAAACTCAAGGCTTGTTTCAAGCCGTCAAGCGCTGCGCCCCCTTCGAGCCTCCGGCCGAGAATCCTGGCCGCCCTCAAGACCGAAGCCGCCGGCCGGACGGCCGAAATCGCCGGCGTGATTCTTCTTTTCCGACGCGCCGCTGTAGCCGCTCTCATCTTTCTCACCGTATCGGCCGGCTTTTTCTTTGGAGGCCTCCGCCCGCTCACCGCCAGCGACAGAAAAATGGAAATCCACTTTGAAGATCTCTTTTCCCAGCGGAAACCTGAAGAAACAATCGACATCCTGTTTCGCACAACGACACTGAAAGAAGCCATGCGTCTGGCCGAACAAAAGAACGGGAAATCAGGTCCGGCAAAGAACCGGCATTCAGATCGGGAGAAAGAACAATGAATAAAAAAACCGCTCTCCTCTGGATCGCGATACTCTCGGTTAGTTTTTTTCTGCTCGGCATTCTGGCCGGAAGATATATAACCGAATTGGATGAAGAGCCGGGCGCGACCTACCTGGAGAATCTGTCCAGAGACCTCGGCCTTTCGGAAGATCAGAGAAACCGCATCGCCGACCTTCTCTTCGAAGAGGACGAGGCCATCCGGCGGATCATGGACAGGCACCGGGATCCCGTTGCACAGGAAATTCACCTGGTTCGCGAGAGGACCAAGAACAAGATTTGCACCCTTCTCGATGAAAATCAGGCCGGGATTTTCAATGAAGGGGGAAATTTTTAAAGCGGAACAAACCGCCTCTCTGAGTATGATGAACAGAAAGGCGGATTTTTTTCGCTGTCATCTGATACGGGGATTGAGGCATGGGTTACCTCTGTGTTGATTTCGGACACCACAAGATTCGGCTGCTCGAAGCGGACGGATCAGCCAAAAAGCTGAAGCTCTCGGCGTTCCACATATTGAACACCAGCCGGAAAGAAGGCGAAATACTGGACGACCCGTCGAGCCGCAAGGTGGCTACCGACGCCCTCAAGCAGGTTCTCTCGAAGAACAAGTTTTCCCGCGATCCATCGGCCATGGCGCTCGACTCTTCATTCTGCATTGCCCGCGACCTCTCCCTCCCCTTCAAGGGAGACGACCAGATCCGCAAGGTGATCAAGTTCGAAGCGGAAGGCCATATCCAGCACGACATCGACGATGTCGTTGTCAGCCATTTCAAGAAATCGGAAACGATCGACAAGAGCAACCTGATCGTACTCGCGGCACGGAAAAATATTCTTCAAAAGCACCTCGCTTTTCTCGACGAAGTCAACGTGGATCCCCTTTATGTGGACCTCGACATTCTTTCTCTTTTCAACGCCCTCTCGGGAACGGGCATCCTGAAAGAAAAGAAATGCTTTGTTGTGATGAATTTCGGCCGGGATGCAGTCGATTTCCTCGTTATCGACAACGAGCATCTCCTCACGAGCCGCTCGATCCCGCTCGGCATGGACAACATCACGGCAGGCCTGCGGCACGACCTGGACGAGGAACACGCCGGTCCGCAGGAAAGCACCGCCCGGCTCCTCGGCATTTCGGACAACAGCGCCATAAGCACCTCCGCGTTCGGGGAAAAAACCGACTCCGGGGAAGGAACCGACTCCAGAGAAGGGCCCGAGACCGAGCCGTCCGCTTCGATAAGCGATCTCGTTCTCAAGCACAGGAAAGAGTTCTTCCGGAAGCTCAGCCGCGAAATCCGCCGCTGCCTCACTTTCGTCGAAATGGCCCATGCGCCCGAGACCGTCTATGTGACGGGAGAAGGGTGCGGAATGCCCGGACTGGAAGACACGCTTTCCAAGATCTTCGGCACCGAGGTCGAAGAGCTCGATTTTCTCTCGCGCCTCGGCCATTCTTTCCCGGAAGAGGACGTGGAAGCCGTCAACAGGGAGGTCGGGACCGCGCTCGGCCTGGCCTACAAGCAGGCGGGACACAACGCGACACGGGTGGATCTCCGCCAGGAGGACGTGAAATACACGAAAAAGTTCGACCAGGTCAAGGTGCCCCTCGCCTCTCTTGTTCTTTTTCTCCTGATCTTGACCGTTCTCATGAACCTCGAGCTCTTCGAGCTGCGCCGCTGCAAGCAGAGCGACATGAACTATATCTACGGCTATTCCATTGGAGAGCTGCGCGGGGCTTACGAGGACGAAGATCCCCGGGAAGCGGAACGGATCGTGGCGTCCCTCGAGCCCGGAACGATAACGGCGGTCAGGCGTATCCGCGCCGCCCTCGATGCCAAGAACAAGGAGCTGATGGACGTGCTGGGGCGGGGCGGCACGATCCCGGAGCTGCCCTCGGCGTTTCCCGTCTGGCACGCCCTCTTCGACGCGCTTCATAAAAACGAGGAGAAAATCGAGATTTTCAAGCTCGACAGCCTCATCATCGACACCAAGGTTTCCAAGCCGATCGTCACCATGACCGGCGAGGTGGGCTCGGGCGGCGATCTGGACAACCTGATCAGGGCGCTCGAGGCGGTTCCCATATTCGCCAAGGTCGATCCGCCTCAGTTCAACCCCGTCGAAAACGGAAATTTCAAGTTCTCCAACATGAAAATCAACCTCGACCTGGCCAAGAACAAGGAGAAAAAATAGAGATGTTCGGAACAGACCTGACCAAGTTCAGCATCGCCGTGTTCGGCGCTCTCCTCGTCGTCTCGATCGGGTTTTATTTTTACCAATCGCACGATCTCAACGCCCTGGAGCGGGATATGAATTATTGCTTCCTCAGGGACCTGCCCGAGGTGGGAAAGGTCGGCTACGAGATCCGGCTCAAACAGGGGGAGATCGAGAAAGACCTGAAGAGGGGTCTCGATATTTACAGCTACCTGGACGAACGGTGCAGAGAAGCCGGCATCGACAGCCACAACCTGTCAAAGAGCAAACCGAAGGAAGACAAAAACATCCGCAGTGGATACATCGACATCACGACGGAGATCACGCCGGGAGGAAAGGGAGGAAAAAGGGGGAAAATGAAATTCCACCGCCGGGACATCGCCAAGTTTCTCTTTCTTCTCGAAGTCAGAACGACCTGCCTGAAAGTCACTTCCCTGACCCTTGACCGTCCCTCCGATGACTGCGAACAGTGGAGCATGAGACTCAGCATCACCGAGCGGAAGCCCCTGAAGTGACGGCACACACCGATGCAAGGGCCGGCGCGAGAATGTCGGTCGAGGATTTCGACGGATTCGTTTTCGATCTCGACGGCGTTCTCGTAGACACCTGGCGCTTCTACCTCGGGATCTACAAAAAAGTCTTCGGCCGCACTCTGGGACGAGAATTCAGCGACAGCGAGCTCATCGACAAAGCGCGCACCACGGAAACGGGCACGCTGAAGGCCGTTCTCCCACCCTCCCTCTTTCCGGACGGGCTCGAACGGTTCCGCCGCTGCTACTCGGAGATTTTCGATGAGCTGGCAACTCCCTACGCCCGGGCCGTTCAATCGGTCGCCGCGGCGCGGGAGCTGGGAAAACGGATCGGAATCTTTACAGGCAAGATGCGGTCATCGGCTGTTTACTCCCTCGAACGAATCGGCGTGCTCGGCTTCGTGGAGTCTCTCTCGACGGAAGAAGACTGCGTCGAACCGAAACCCCATCCCGGCGGGCTGAAAAAGATCATTCGCGAGCTCGATCTCGACCCCTCGCGCACACTCTACATCGGCGACCAGCGAATCGACATCGAGGCGGGACGGAGCGCGGGCGCGGTCACGGCGGCCGCTCTCTGGGCGGAGTACGCCACGGCGCGCTTCGATGAGGGCGGCGGCCCCGACCTCTGCTTTTCCACGGAAGACATGTGCCTGGCTTTTTTCAACCACCGGAATCTTTCGAAGATGCGACGGGGCGAATAAAATTCGGCGCGAATAAAATTCGGGTCCGGCCGGGCCCGAAGCCGCGCCGCCAGGCCGGGCCGGCGTGCCGGAAGATGCGCTGGGGGGAACGATCGGGCTCTGCACGAGGGAAGGACCTAGTCAGCACTCATTATTTAGGTATGAAGCCCGCGCAATTCCAGATTCACGACATACGTCGAGGACCATCCGAACAAGGGGGTTAGGCGCATCCGTCTCAAGACACTGGCGGTGTGAAGATAAAACACCGCTCCGCATCCGGCCCGAAGTCGCTGCTTTCAGAACCCTCCGGACCCGTCAGGTTTTCAAACGCGGAAAAGCTTTCCCGAAACAACATGAAATGAGGACCGCGAGGGTTTTATTACAACTCTTTCGGAAAAAGGTGTATCCTGTGACCCAAATTTTCAGAGAAACCCCCTTTTCGGAGACCATCCGATGAAGAACTGTCCTCTCTGCGGCAACGAGCTGGATGATTCCGACATTGTCTGCTCCGCCTGTGTGGAGAAGATCTTCCTCAACGAACCGGGCCGCCGGGCGAACAAGATCCGCCATGTGGCCGACACCCTGCTAATCTTTCTGGCCGTCCTCTTCTTTCTGAAAGGCGCCTTCGCCATGTGGCAGGAAGGCGGTTACATCAACTTCGTGCGCTCCCTCGGGTATCCCGTGGGCAGCGAAGGACTCCACTATTTCAACGCTTCCATCTGCATCCTGGCCGCGCTCGGATACGCAGTCACCGTGCTCGGCAACTACCTGTCGAAAACGTGGACCCGCCGTCTCGGGCTGGGAACGCTCTGTTTCTTCGTGGCCGGCCAGACGATCGTCCAGCTGGCCGACATTCACGATGAATACGGTTTCACAAAGGCTCTCTCGGCGATCTGTTTCTTGTCCGTCGCGCCCATCCTCCAGTACGTGATGGCCGTCCTGGGCAGGCCGAAGGCGGAAACACCCGCACCGTAGGAGCCCCGGAAAGGCTAAGACCCTCATGGAGCCCGCAGGTCTGCTCTCGCTCTTCTGCCTGATCGGCTCCGCGGCTCTGCTCGTCCGCGCCGCCGGGTGGTGGGGGCGCTCGGGCGGCCTTCTCTTCTTCTTCGTCTGCGGCACGGGACAGGTCATTCTCTCCGCCTACATCGTCTCCGCCTTCGAGCAGCTGAACAACCCATACACCTGGCTCCTCATGAGTTTTCTCTTCCTCCTCTCCGCCGCGGTGGTCACCTGGCACCGCGCCAAGAACAGGGAGGCCCGCCGCAAAGCGAAACGTCCGCAGCCCGACGGAGGCCATGGACAGGCCGTCTTCCAAACGCCGGCCGGGACGGAAAAGCTCAACCTCGTCGCTCTCCTGTCGGCAGCGGCGGTCTGCGGCGCGGGGAATTTTATCCTCCTTCTCTTTTGCGCGCCCGGCACATGGGACGGCATGAGCTATCACCTGGCGCGGATCGCTTATTTTCTACAGCAGGGAAGCTTCGAGCCCTATGGCGCCAACTACTGGGCCCAGGTCGTTCACCCCATCAACGGGACTTCCCTTCTGCTCTACACATTCGTCATTACCGGAAGCGAAAACCTGACGCAGCTCGTGCAATTCGGCTCGTACTGGATCGCCCTTCTTGTCGTGTACGGCATTGCACGCACCATGGGCACCTCGAAAAGGGGGGCTTTCTTTGCAGCCCTTGTATTCGGCCTTTTCACGACATGCCTCATGGAAGCGGCCACCGCCCGGAACGATCTTCTTCTCGCCGTCTACGCCGGGGCCTCGATCCACTACCTCCTCCTTTACAGAAGGATACGACGCAGCCTCCTTCTCGTTCTTGCCGGGACCTGCTTCGGGCTCGCGCTCGGCACGAAATCCTCGGCGCTCCTCCTCCTCCCCTCGCTCGCCCTCGTCGCCGTCTACTCGCTTTTTTGGAAGGGGGGGGCGCCCCTTCCCCGGAAGAAGCGCTTCCTCCTCGAAGTCGCCGGAGCGACCCTGGGGTTTCTCGTCTTCACGCTTCCCGCCGGGTATGTGAGAAACGTGCAGCTCTTCGGGCATCCCATGGCCCCACCCGATGTCCGGATCGAGCACACATTCGAGGGTTGCGATGCGGATGAGATCTTGAGCGAAGGGGGCCGGAATGCGCTGCGTTACGGTTTCAAGTTCCTGGCCCTCGACGGCGTACCGGCAACACCGGCCAGCCTCAAGGCTCAGGAGATTCTGCGCTTTCTTCCCAGAGAAGGAGTGGCCCTGACCGGCATCGACCTTGCCACATGGTCGGAAGGCCGCCTCCCATTTTTTTTCACGAAGGGGCCCGCAAGCCATGAAGATTATTCTTGGTGGGGCATCTTGGGATTCGCCCTCGTCCTGCCGATCGGCCTCCTCGTTCTGCTGGGGATCCTGAAACAGTCATCGGGATGGATCCTGGCAGCAGCGGCATTGTTCTTTTTCCTGGCCCAGTCCTTTGCAGGGCCCTATGATCCCTGGAGAGGGCGCTACTTTATTTTCATGGGAATCCTTCTCGCTCCCCTTGCCGGGCGCTACCTGGAAAGAAGAAAGAGCCCGATCTGGAACACTTATGCCGCGGTTGTTGTCCTTGCCGGAAGCCTGGCCGCCCTGACCTCTGTGGCCTTCCGCGAAGTTCGCCCTCTCCTTCCGCCCTCCGAATCGGTTCTCTCCCTCGACAGGTACGCACAGCTTTTCGTCAACCGGCCGAAGCACTCGAGTGTTCTCGAACAGCTCGACAGGATTGTTCGACCCGACGCCGTCCTGGCTGTCTGCCTCAGGCCGAACTCGTACGAGTTCCCCCTCTTCGGCCGGGGACTCACACGCCGCATCATCCCGATCAACTCCTTCCTCGACGGGATCCGGCCGATCCCGGCCGAAGCCGAGTACCTCCTCTACGATCACGGCAAGAAGGTGAGGAGCCCCTTCTTCAGCCCCAACGACGTTCCCCTCGGAGCGGACTGGTATCTCAAGGTTCTCAAGGCCGGCGGGCGGTGAGCGGTCTTTTTCCTTCGACTTGATTCCGTGAAAGCGCTATGAAATGGGCATGATCCGATTTGTTGCGCTATTCATCGTTCTGTCCGTCGCGGCATTCTGCGCCCCGGCGCCCCCCGAAAAGACGGCGGAATCGATCGAAGCGAAAGCGCGCCGCATTCACGCCGACGCCGTCGTGATCGACACCCATTCCGACACGACGCTGCGCCTCGCGAGAGGGGGATGGGACTTCTTCGAGCGCCACGACCGGGGCCACATGGATTATCCCCGCATTCGCGAGGGCGGGCTCGACGCCGTCTTTCTCGCCGTCTGGATGGGAAAGCAGGACGAACCGAGGACGGCGGTCAAGAAAGCGCTCCGCCTCTTCGACTGCATCCACGCCCTCGTGGAGAACAACCCCGGCCGCCTCGAGCTCGCCCGGAGCGCGGCCGACGTGCGCCGCATCGCCGCCGGCAACAAGCTGGCCGTACTGATCGGCGTGGAGGGCGGGCACATCATCGACAACGATCTCAACGCGCTCAGGACCTATTACCGTCTCGGCGCGCGCTACATGACGCTCACCCACAGCTTCCACCACGACTGGGCCGACTCGTCGGGAGTCGGGAAACCGCTCGGGCCGGGGCGGGGCGGCCTCTCCGACTTCGGCCGGAAGGTTGTGGGCGAGATGAACCGGCTCGGCATGATCGTCGATATCTCCCATGTTTCGGACGAAACCTTTTTCGACACGATCGAGACCTCAACCGCGCCGATCATGGCCTCCCACTCGGGGTGCCGGGCCCTGTGCGACCACCCGCGCAACCTCACGGACGACATGATCCGCGCGCTGGCGAAAAAGGGCGGCGTGGTGCAGATCGTTTTCTTTCCCGGCTTTATTGATCCCGACTTCAAAGCGAAATCGAAACAGGCCAAGCGGAAGCGCGCCCTGCGCGAAGAAGAGCTCCGCCGCAACCTGAAAGACGACGCGGTAGAGCTCGAAAAAGCCCTCGGCCGGCTGAAAAGGGAGCGCTTCCTCGAGCCCACGCCCCTTTCCGCCCTGATCGATCACATCGACCACGTGATCGGTCTCGTCGGGCCCGACCATGTCGGTCTGGGCGGGGATTGGGACGGCGTTCCCTTCATGTGCCAAGGGGTGGAAGACTGTTCCGGAGTCGGCAGGATCACCCTCGAGCTTCTGAAGCGCGGCCGCAGCGAAGAGACGATCCGCAAGGTGCTGGGCCGAAACCTTCTCCGCCTCATGGACGAAGCGGAGCGCGTCGCAGGGGAGCACGCAAAATAAGCGGTAAAAAATCACTCTTCAAGATTCGGTCGGACCTGTCCGCCACGGTTTTCCGCATACTCAACGGAGAGGGGGACGGTGTGCCCGGCGTCTTTGTCGACAAGTACGGAGACTGGGCCGTTTCGATCGAGCCGCGGGAAAAAAGGAAAGAGGCCCGCCTCGATGTCTACCGCACCCTCATGGAGAGGTGGAATCTCCGCGGCATCTACGAGAAGGGAAGCCCCACGATCGGCCACCACGCCGGGCGGGCCGGCGAGGACGAGCCGGTCCTGGGCGAAGAAGCGCCCGAGGAGCTTCCCGTGATCGAGAACGGCATGGTCCTCCTCGCCCGCCTCAGGGAGGGGGCGCGGCCGGGCGTCTATCCCGACCAGAGGGAGAACCGGGAGTACCTGGCCCCGCTCATGAAAGGCGCGCGCGTTCTCAACACCTTTTCATACACGGGAGCCTTCTCTGTCCGGGCCGCTCTGTCCGGAGCGAAGGAGACGGTGAGCGTCGACATCTCGAAGAGGGTGCTCGACTGGTCGAAGCGCAACTTCGTTGCGAACGACATCGCTCCTCACCGCCACGTGAAGGCCGACGCCTTCGACTATCTCGGCCTGGCGCGGAGGAAGGGCTTCCGCTTCGACCTCGTCATCCTCGATCCCCCTACCTTCTCCACGAGCCGGCGCGGGCTCTTCCAGGCGAAGCACGACTGGCCGCGCCTTATCGCTTCCGCTGTCCAGGTGCTCGACCGGGGCGGAAGGCTCGCCATTTCGTGCAACACTCGCGAGATCTCGAAGAAGGAGATCCTGGCCATGGTCGCCGACGGCATGGGCGGCAAGCGGGGGCGCGTGGTCAAACCCGAAGCCGTCCTCGGCCTCCCGGCCGACTTCCCCATTCCACCTGAAAGACCCGAGATGGATTACCTCCAGTTCATCGTAACGCGGCCCCTGCCGCGGTGAGGGAGTTATTGCCCGACGGTGAGCGTCATCAGGTTCGTGAGCTTCGTGCTTATCCCGCCCCACTGGCCGACGAGAGCTTGGAGAGGATGCTCCGAGCCGGCTGACCATCCCGACGGTACCATCGCCGGCAGAACCAAGACCCCGTCGCCGGGTATTGTGCCGATGTTTCCCTGCCACAGGAGCGGCCAGGTCAGCCAGAAATCGCCGTGCGGAGTCGACTGCGGCGGGTCTTGAATGCCCGAACCGAGGTAGAGAGTAACAGGGGCGTAGGGATACCCGATCACTTTCACTTCGATGGGAGAGCCGGAAACGACGTCGCCGACGTGGTAGAGGTGGTAATAATACTCGTCCGCACCGATGTCCACGACCCCGCGGACGATGCGGGGGTCGCCTTCGAAATCGTGCAATTCAATGACAACGGAGTCGTCGCCCATGTCCCGGCAGGGGGAGCTTCCTGTTATGTGATAGTCGCCTTTGTTCGAGTCGGCGAACATTGGGTCGGCATCGATGTTGCCCGTTCCGATCCAGCCGCCCTGGACATCGCAGTAAGTTATGGCCAGCGTCGATCCGTCGTTGTTCCAGACCTGATCGAGGCCGTTCCAGAGGATGCAATTCGTCATAGCTACATCGCTCGGGTTCGATGAATGATAAGAATCACAGGCCAGCGCGGCGCCGTTATTAACAGCCGTGTTGCCCGCGATCGTACAGTTGATCAGCGTCGGATTGGTTTCCCGGTCGCAGTAGACACCGCCTCCGTCATCGGCCGTGTTCCCCGTGATGGCGCAGTTGGTCAGCACGGGAAAGCTGTCTCTGTACAAGTAGACGGCGCCGCCTCTGGCGTTGTAACCCGAGGCAGCGGCCGTATTGTTCGTGATCGCGCAGCCAATGAGCGTCGGGCTGGCATCGAAGCAGTAGACGCCCCCGCCGGACCAGGAATCGTTGCCCGTGATCGTGCAATCGATCAACACCGGTTCGCTGCCGTCGGAGCAGTAGATGCCGCCGCCGAAGTAGGTCGAGTTACCCGTGAACGTGCAGCGGGTCAGCACGGGGCTGCTTTTATCATCGCAGAAGACGGCGCCGCCGCCCCAAGCGCGATTGTTCGAAATCAAGCAATCGGTCAGATCCGGGTTGCACTCCGTTTCGCAGTAGATGCCGCCGCCGGCGTGCTGGTTGGCTTCATTGCCGCTGATCGTGCAGCGGGACAACGCCGGGCTGCTTTTGAAGCAGTAGACGCCGCCGCCTGCCCAGTAGCCTTCGTTATCGCTGATCGTGCAATTGGTCAGCTCCGGGCTGGCGTACGAGCAGTAGATCCCTCCGCCGTCGGCGGAGAAGATGAAATCGGCCGTGTTGTTCTTGATCACGCAATCGGTCAGAGTCAGGTCGCTGTCGTAGCAGAAGACGCCGCCGCCCCAGTTGTCGCTTCTGTTCCCGCTGATCGTGCAGCCTGTCAGCGTGGGGCCGCTCCCCTGGTCGCAGCAGATACCGCCGCCGCTCGAGTAAAAGCCTTTGACCTTGTTTAAGGTGATCGAGCAGTCGGTCAGCGTCGGGCTGCTCGTTCCGCCGCAAAAAACACCGCCGCCCCCTTCGGCGAAAGCGTTGCTGTCGGCCTTGTTCCATGTGATCGTACAGTCGACCACCGTGGGGCTGCTGTTGTTGCAGAAAACGCCGCCGCCGTTGTTGGCCGACCCGTTCGCCACGGTAAACCCTTCCAGCCTCGAATCCGCCCCCTCTCCGCTCCGGAACTTCACCACACTCACTGTCTGGTTTCCGTCGAGAATGGTGACCGCCGGGCCCTGCTCGCTTTGGATCGTGATCGCTTTTCCGATAAAGTCGATGGACCCGAAGGTTCCCGGCCGGACGATGACCGTATCCCCGCTCGCCGTCGCATTGATCGCACCCTGGATCGTCGGGTAGTCATCGGGAACATAGACCGTGGCCGAGAAAGCAGAGGTGGACACGAACAGAATGACAACAAGAGCGAGTGCCGGTTTCATGGCGGAACCTCCTTCGACAGATCGACTTCGATAGACAGAAACCTTGATGCGGCGGTTATAAAAAAGATGTCCGTAAGCGTGCTGATCAGGCTGAAGAGAATGTATCAAATATATTTGCGGTGTGCCATGGAAAAGGAGCCGGGCTCGAGAGGTCGCCGGGGGTTTCCTTTTACTCAACCTTCAGTACATACGGATTTGTCAGGACCGTATCAGGACCACCGAGCGGGCCAATCATCGCTTGAAGGAAATGCTTTTTCCCCGGAACCCACCAGGATGGAACCGTACCGGAAAGATTGAATACCCCGTTCGAGGGAATTCCACCCAAAACAAACTCGTAAATTGGTTGAACAAGATACAGTTTTCCGTAGGGCGTACATTGATGATTCTTTTGAGCATTCGCTGCCAGTAAGAGCCGCACGGGCGATGTACCCGGCATCCCGATAACCCTTATATCGATGTTTCCACCGGGGACGATATCACCCACATGGTAAAGATGGTGGTAATACTCGTCAGCGCCGATATCAGATATGCCGCCGGCAACACGAGGGTCTCTTTCAAAATCCTTGAGCGGGAGATAGCCGTGGTCAAATCCTTGGTTGATACATGGTGAATTGAAAGTCAGGTGATAGTCCTCATTCGCCTGATCAACAAAAAGCGGATCAGCATCGATCATGCCGGGACCCCAGTTCAGTGTGCAGCCGGGCTTGACCAGGACAGATGATTGCCCCCCATCAACGTCGGAGAAACTGATCGTGAATGTCGATGTATGCGAAGTCGACTGGATCTGGATTTCAGGCCCTGACGGAGAACCATTATTCCAGAATATCGTGTTCGCAACGGTTGTTGAGCAGTCATTGTTACAAAAGATTCCACCCCCTCGCTCGGTCGCCGTGTTATCCGTTATTGTACTATTGGTAATTGTTTGAGATGACTTGCGGCAGTAGATCCCGCCGCCGTAGTGCTTTGCCGAGTTTCCGGAAATAATATTGTTGCTCAAGATTGGAGAAGAATCGTCATAACAGCAAATCCCGCCTCCGCTGCCATTGGCTATATTTCTGGAGATCACGTTGTTCGAGATTACAGGGGTGCAGTCGTCCCGCCCAAGATATATTCCTCCTCCCTTTTTGTGGCTTATATTATCGACGATAATATTTCGAGTAATCACTGTAGAAGAATAAATACAAACGATCCCACCGCCGTCATAACTACTAGCATTGTTTCTAACCAGAATATTGTTTCCAATCATGCCGGAACAATCATTGCAATCAATACCGCCGCCCCACATTCCGTCATTTTCCATGATGATGTTATCAGAGATCTTCGGAGACGATAACCAGCAATATATTCCACCACCCGAATAGACCGCCGAATTTCCCTTGATGATGTTATTGGATATCATCGGAGAGGAATAACGGCTGTAAATTGCGCCGCCGTCTCTAGCCGTATTGTTTATAATCATATTGTTGACAATCGTCGCCGAAGATACGGTACAATAAATCCCTCCTCCGTAATCTCTCACTGTGTTAATGTTGTTTTTTATCGTTGGCGACGAGCTCTCGCAGTAAATTCCACCACCTTCATAACCCCATAAGCCGGACCCATTCGTTATTTCAAAGCCCATCAGCACGGCGTCCGCCCATTCACCGTTCTGAAACGTGACCACGCTTCCCTCCTGGTTCCCGTCGATCGTGGTCACATCGGGTCCCTGTTCGCTCCTGACAACGATTATCTTACCCATGAAATCGATATTCTCCACATATGTTCCCGGCCGGACGATGACCGTGTCTCCATGACGCGCCTTATCGATGGCATTCTGTATCGTTGGGTAGTCATCGGGAACATAAATAGTGGCAGAGAGAGCGATCGCGGGAAGCGTGAGAATGGCAAACAAAACAGCAACTGTCTTCATGCTACAATTCTCCTTCCGGCTTAAATCGGGAGCACCCTTAATACTTCTTCACATATTATTATACCAATGAAGGGAAGGAGGTGTAACAGGCACTCTTGGGTATGAATGGGATGTTTATTCGCTTAACAGCGCGATCCAGAAACGCACACTTTGTTGTATCTAACCTAAAAACAGGTGGTTATGAGAGCCGCTCGGTTTTTGTCCTCACCGGCTCAAACGGCGATCTCTTTCTCTTTCCGGAGGAGGCGGATATAGGATGTCCACATCCAGAGAAGCGAGGCAAAGCCGACCACGCCGAGAAGGATCCAGATGACCCAGGGGTGGTAAGTCTCCCAGAGGATGCGCGTGGCCTCCTCGACCTCCGTGCCGGGTGAAAGGGCTTGGAGGGATTCGGCCGTCTGATCGATCACTTCCTCGATCCGGGCCTTGGCCTCTTCTTCCACGAGGGCGCCGGAATCGCGAAGCTCCTCAATCCCTTTCAGCTTGCCGGCCGCTTCGGTCAAGATCCCGGAGGTGTCGCCCACCGAGGCCCCGCCCACCCTGGCCGCCATGGTGTTCATCACCAGCTTGGATGGGAGTGAAACCGAGTCCATGACGAAGGACTCGGCCATGCTCAGTTTTTCGACGAGATAGAGCCTGCCGAGATTCACTTTCGAAGAGAATTCGTCGTAAAGGGGTCCGGAAAAGAGGTTGCCCAGCGCCCAGCCGATGGCGAATGGGATGTTGGAGTAACCGAGGTAGATGGCTTTTTTGTCCGGCGGCGCCGTCATGCCGATATACTCGGTGAACTTGGGGCTGCACAGGATCTCGCCGATGGAGAAGACGAAGATCATCCAGGCGACCAGGATTCCGCTCATGCTCAGCCCGGAGCAGACGAACCCGGCAAGAGCGATGAACATGCCGATGATCATGCACGTCATCATGCGCATCTTGCCGAAGAGCCACGACAGTGGAATGACGAAGAGAAGGATCGAGAACGCGTCGATGTCGATGAGGAGCTCCGGCTTGGCCCCCCCGTCGCTCTCGAGAAATTTATCGGTCCATCCCTCGGACATGCCCGGAATCCAGGAGAGAACGGGATCAAGGCCCGGCAGCAGCGCGCCCACATCCCGCGTATCGACCCACTCCTCGATGAAGTTGGGCAGCAGGTCCCAGAGCTGCATGAACATGAACCAGAAACCCGAAATAACCAAGAGGAAACGGAACATCGGCTTGTCGTTCCAGAGCACTTTCAGCGTGTCGGCGAAAACCTCGAGCGGTTTCTTTTCCTTCGCCTCGGGATCGAGCTCGGGTTCCCGGTAAAGAAAGATGGCGGGCAGAAAATTGACGGCCGTGACGATAGCGGCGCCGTAGAAGACATATTCCCAGGTCGGATTCTCCTCATTGCCGCGGACGAAAGCGGCAATCACCGGGCCGAAGAAGCCGCCCACGTTGACCATCCAGTAGAAGATGCCGAACCCGAGGCCCGAGTTTCCCTCGTTGAGGGCCTTGGCCACGCTCCCCTGCACGGGCGGCTTGAAAATGGCCGTCCCGATGCCGACGCAGCAGGCGGCGAAAAGCATGGTCCAGAACCCGGAGGCGTTCGCCATTGTGATATACCCGATAATGTTGATGGTGAAGGCAACGAACATGCTCTTCCTGTAACCGTAGCTCTCGGTGTACCCGCCCGAAACCATGGGGATCAGGCACTGGAGCAGGGCCCAGACAAAAAAGATGATGCCTTTCTCGGTCATCGTCAGACCCAGCACGGACTCCGTCCCGAAAATATAGAGCCCCACGACGCCGCGCACGCCGAAGAAGGCGAGGCGCTCGAACGCCTCGATGATGTTGCATATCCAGAAGTTCCATCTCATCGTCTTGACCTGGGTCAGGACCGGCATGCTCTCCTTTGCACCGTTGTCCATGAACGCGCTCCCTGCTATTTACCCGGACATTTCACGCGCTT
>CAZWHE010000018.1:0-39596 GCA_964633825.1 uncultured Phycisphaerales bacterium
CGAATAAAAACACATGGTTGGTATACAGTCTCACCGGCTTGGGCAGCACTTATGTGCCTCCTTTGTATGTGAGTCTTGATCTGGCAAATCCTGCTCTGGCATTATCGGGCACAACAGGCGGATATGGTTCTATAAGCTGGAGCCCCTTGATACCCAATAACGTCCCGCCGGGATTGAACGTCTGGCTCCAAGCCGTGCAGATCGGACAAGTCACGAACATCGTTGCGACGACGGTGCAGTAAAATAGACTATGTGAAAACCAGTATCGAAATCCCTTCCAAATGAATGCCCTGCGTGATCATTGTCGTTAAATCACCATCCCGTCAAGAGATCCCAGGCGAAATCAAAGACACCGAGGAGTTTCAGCGAGGCGAGCAGGGCCGCAACGATCAGGAAGATCCGGACCCATCCCGAACCCTTCTTCACCGACATGACCGAAGCCGTCCATGCACCGGAGGCGTTACCCACGGCCAGAACGAGGCCGGCCACGATCTCGACCTGCCCGCTGAGAAGAAAGATCACGAAAGAAAAGACGGTGAAAATGAGGATCACGAAGATCTTGACCGCGTTGGCATAAACAAGGTCGAGGCGGGAACAGGTCACGAGCGCGCCGAGGAAGAGGAATCCCACGCCCACCTGGGCGAAGCCCCCCCAGAGTCCGACACCGAAGAAGAAGAGAAAGGTTTTGATCGACAGGACGCCCGGCGCGATCTCGCGGTCCCGCCCTTTCAGGAGCCTGTTCGGCTTGAGGAAGACGGCGCCGCAGAGAACAAAGAGTACGGCGCCGAAGATCGTCTCCAGGAGATCCGGGTCGATCTGTACGGCGATGCCGGCCCCGGCCGCAGCGCCGAGGCATGTGGGGACGAAGAGCCGAACCCCCGACTTCCAGGGACGGACGCCCTTCGAGTGGAACCCGAGAACGGCCGTGACGTTCTGCGCTAGGACGGCGATGCGGTTCGTGCCGTTCGCTACATCGGCCGGGAGACCGAGGAGGATGAGAAGGGGCAGGGTCAGCATCGAGCCCCCGCCGGCCAGGGTGTTGATGAACCCGGCGCCGAACCCTCCGAGCACGAGAAGCGGGAAGATGTATTCGTTCATGATGTTCCCAGTGACTATAATGCGTCGGCCCGTTTATTCCATCGATTCCTTTGTTTGGTGGCGCCGAATGTTTTTGTCCCGGCCGTGCGACGTGCCCTATGCCTCTGCTCGACGAGCTCCTGTTCGGCCCGCCCTCTTCCTGCTTGTCTTTTTCCTTTCCTCCTCCATTGCTCATGCCGACAAGCTGATTCTTTACGACGGCCGCGTGATCGAGGGGTGCCGCGTGGAAGAGCGGGACCAGGATCTCTTCGCCATTTTCGAGCACGGCGCCTGCAGGCTCCTGCCGAACCAGGTGAAGGAGATTCTCTACGATTCGGATGAGGAATACGTCCCGCGGAACGACTACGAGAAGGAGCAGCTCGACAAGGGATTCGTCCTCTTCGAAGGGGGATGGATGTCGAAGGAGCGGTGCGAGAGCATTCTCGAGAAACGCCGGAAGAAGAGGGCGGAGAGACTCGCCGAGACGCGCCGTCATCTCGAGTGGGTCAACGCCTGGCAAAAGGAGAAGCGCCACTTCACGTTGATCACCAACTCTTCGGAAGGGAATCTCGAAGAGTACAGCGACATCTTCGAACGGTTCTATTCCGTCTTCGTCAAGAAGTGGAGGATCTCGAGCCGGAACAGGGCCGAGTACAACAAGCCGGTCATCAAGATCTTCCGCGACCGGAGCCAGTACCTGGGCTCGAACGCGCCGCCCCGCTCATCGGGCGTGTTCAATTATTTCACGGGGGAAATCCGTCTTTACAACGACGCGGCCGATCCCCGGTACACCCTCGACGTTCTCTTTCATGAAGGCACCCACCTCATGGTGCAGCTCATGCGCCCCGACTTCATCTTTCCCATCTGGGTCAACGAGGGGCTGGCCGAATATTACGGCGCCTCGGTCATCGGCCGGGACGGCGGCATCGAGGTCGGCGTGATCCAGGAAGGAAGGCTCGTGGCGCTCCGCAGCGCCGTGGACACGGGGAAGTACATCGCCCTGGAGCGGGTGCTGCTCACGCAGCAGGGGAAATTCGGATCTCTCCATTACGCCGAGGCGTGGTGTTTTATTCACTACCTCATGGGTCACGACAAGTACAAGTCGAAGTTCAAGGGATTTCTCCACGCGCTGGTGGCGGACCAGGGATTCAAGAGCAGGGTTTTCCGAATCGGGCGCGGAAAGAACATGTCGACCGTCAGCCCCGTCGAGGCCCTGAAGCTCTTCAAGAAGAAGATGGGCCTCTCGACCCTCGACAATATCGAGAGGGAGTTCATGGATTATGTCCTCTACGGCCTCCCCGACGTGGGGAAGCGCGGCTATGTCGTTTCGGCCCGCATTCACTTCCGGTTCGGCGAGTACGACGAGGCCCTGGGCGATATCGAGACGGCGCTCGAGATGGGATCGACCGACCCGAACTGCTACCTCTACCGGGGCCGCATCTATGCCGTCAAGGAGATGTACGAAGAGGCCGTGATCGCCTGCCGGAAGGCGATCGATATCAACCCGCTGAACCCGCACTTTCATCTGGAGCTGGGCCGCGTCCTGCGCGAAAGCGAGGACCGCATCATGATGGAAGAGGGGCTTCGAGAGTATCACCTCGCCACGGAGATCGAGCCCGAAAACACGTCGCTCCGGGTCGTGCTCGACAAGGCTCTCGCGGGAAAGGACATGGGCGAGATCAGGAGGCGGAAGAGAGCCCGCCGCCTGAAGGATCGGGACAAGCAGAAATGATATTCGGGCAAAAATGATATTCCTGAAATCGGTCAGAACCGTGTCGGGTCTCACCGCCCTCTCCCGCGTGTGCGGGCTGGTGCGCGACATCATCACGATCAAGGTCCTCTCCTCCTTTCACACGGACGCTCTCATTCTGGCCTGGACGATCCCCAACCTGTTCAGAAAGCTCCTCGGCGACGGGGCGCTCGCCTCGGCATTCATCGCCGTCTTCGCCCATGTCAGGAGAGACGGCAGCCGGGAGAGGGTGCACGCCCTCGTGGACAACCTGATCACCGTGCTCCTCCTCTTTCTCGTGGGGATCACCCTCCTTCTCATTATCGCGAGCTTCGTCATTCCCGAGGCCTGGCTGCTCCCCCTTTTCCAGGGCGACCGGCTGAGCATGAACGAGACCCTGGCCCTGGGGCGGGTTCTGATTCCGTACATGATCGTGGCCTGCATCCTGGCCCAGTTCCAGGGCATCCTCAACTCCTTCGGCCTCTTTGCTATTCCGGCCTTCATGCCCGTTTTCCTCAACCTCGTCTGGATCACGGCGGGATTTCTGTCGGTGCTGCTCCTTCCCGGGGCCTTCAAGGAGAGGGCTTTTTTCCTGGCGGGAGCGATCATGTTCGGGGCGGTCATGCAGCTGGTCCTCTACGTGCCTTCCCTGAAGAAGCAGGGCATGCTTCCCAGGCCCCGTTTCAGCCTCAAGAATCCCGACTTCCGAATGGTCATGACCAGGATGTTCCCCATGGCGCTCGCCTTCTCGGCGACCCAGGTGAATATCCTTGTGGACCGGTTCGTGGCCCGGACTTTCGTTCCCGGCGACGGGGGGGTGACCCATCTTTTTCTCGGCGACAGGTTGATGCAGTTTCCGCTCGCCCTGATCAGCATCGCCCTGACCACGACGATCTATCCGCTCCTGGCCGGGCTTTCGGCGAACCGGGACTGGGATGGGGTCAAGCGGAATCTCTCCTCGGCTCTCCGGATCAACCTCTTCCTCTCGATCCCGGCCGTAGTGGGGCTTGTTTTCCTGGCCGAGCCGATCGTGGCGCTCTTTTTCGAGTGGGGAACCTTCTCGTCGAGCGACACGGGGGCCACGGGGCTCGCTTTGATCGGTTACGTGACGGGGCTTCCGTTCCTGGGGACGGTCATCCTGTTGAACAGGGCTTTCTTCAGCATGAACAGGCTGAAAGAACCCCTCGTGACGAGCGCCCTCCTCGTTGCGGTGAACATCGTTCTCGATTTCATTCTCGTCTTCCCGCTCCAGGAAGCCGGCGTGGCCTTTGCCACGACCATAACGACCGTTGTTCAGGCCTTCGTCCTCTATCTGCTCCTCCAGCGCAGGCTCGGGCGGATGGAAGGCGCCGCCTTGATCGGAACAGCGCTCCGGTCCTGTTTGCTTTCCCTTTTTATGGCCGCCGCCGTTTACGGGGCCGTGGGGCTCGCGGGATCCTGGTGGCCCGCGTCACCCGGAGCGTCCGGCTGGGACGACCTTGTCAGGAAAAGCCTGAGCGTTGTTCTCCCCGTTCTGGCCGGAATCATTGTCTATTTCGCGCCGGCCAAAAAGCTCTGTCCCCTCGAATTCGAGAACTTCCTCATTGCGCTCCGCGGTTCCTCTTCCGTGGAGGACAAATAATTGGATTATCCGTTCGAACAAACATACCCGAATCTGCGTGAAGGACCGCACCATGATTGTCAGCGCCTGTCTCCTCGGTGTTGCTTGCCGCTATGACGGCGGCGATTGTTTCGACAAGGCTCTTTGTGACGAGCTCGGCCGGGGAAATATCATTCCCGTCTGTCCCGAACAGCTCGGCGGGCTGGCCACGCCCCGTGAGCCCGCTTTCCTCACGGGGGGAGACGGCTACGGTCTGCTCGACGGGAAAGCGCGCGTCCTGACGCGGAGCGGAACGGATCTGACGGCGCAGTTCCTGTCGGGGGCGGAACAGGTTCTCAAGATCGCCGGGCTCGCGAACAGCGACGGGAAGGCCTTCCTGAAAGAAGGCAGCCCCTCCTGCGGCGTCGCGGTGACCACCGTGGACGACGAAAAACGGCCGGGTCACGGCGTCCTGGCCGCCCGCCTGGAGCGGGCCGGTTATACGGTCATCGGCCGGTCCGGGGCTTGACATCCTCCCGGGAGGCTCGTAAATTCTCAATCTTCCTGTTGTGATAATTCATTCTGTTGTCCAATCCGGGACAGGTTACAATGGGTCGATTAATATATAAATATGAGTTGTTGCAGATTAAATATATTCCGTTTGTGGCGAGGAGATGAGATGAAACGCGCAGCGGTCATGTCGATGGCGGTCATTGGGCTTCTTGTCGTTGCCTCCGGGCTTCAGGCCGATACGATCGAGCTCAAGGACGGCAAGAAGATTTTGAGAATCCAGATCGAGAAGGAAGGACTCCTCAAGGTCGAGTACAAGAAGCAGGGACTTCCCAGCCAGTATGTCGATTCGGAGAGGGTCAAATCTATCAAGTACAGGACAACGGGAAACGAATACAAATCAGCCGTCAAGGCGTTGGAAGAGAAGGCTTATTTCGATGCCGCGGAATTCTTCGAAGCCGCGGCTGAAAAATCATCCCATAAGATCATATTCCAGGCCCATTGCGTGTACCGGGCCGGCGAGAGCTACCAAAAAGCCGGAAACTGGGCCAAGGCGATCTCGATTTTCACTGCTTTCGTCAATGAGTTCAACACGCACAGGCTCTATCCGCGGGCGCTCGTGAACAGAGGGAAGTGCCTGCTGAACACGAGGGATACCAAAAAGGCCAAGAAGACTTTTGCTATTCTTCAGAAGAAAGTGGCCGAAAAAGGCCTGCCCGATAATTGGAAATACGAATCTCTCTACTGGATGACGTACATGCAGGAGAGGGAAAATTCGTCGAAAGCCCTGAGCTCCTATCAATCCATCTACGATGAGACGAAGGACAGCTATCCCAGCATCGCCAACATGGCGCGTCTCAGAATCGGCCGGGTTTACATGTCGGAAAAAAAGTTTTCCCAAGCCACGGCTCTTTTTGACGAGATCATCGAGAATCGTTTCAAATCGGACGACGAGATCGTGGCGTGGGCGTTCCTGAGCCGCGGCAACTGTGTCATGAATAAAAACACCAAAGGAGACAAGGGAGAGTTCAAAAAAGCTCTTTTCGACCTGCTCCGTGTTGTCATTCATTACGAAGAAGTCGGATCGCCCCAGGCGGAGGCCATGTTTTGGGCCGGTAAATGTTTCCAGCACTTGGGCGAAAAAGATGCCGCCAAGAGGTGGCAGTCGCTTTACAGGCGGATCAAGCGCGAATGGCCGGGAACCCAGTGGGCCCAGCACGCAACAAACGAGCTCGGCGGTTAACTCCGATTCATCAAATATTTCCGGCATTATGCCCTGTGCTCGCCTCAAGAAAGAGCCGTTGGATCTCGATAACAGGAGTGCGTCGAGAATACGGAGTCGCATCCGTTATTCACGACTGTGGTCGTATCGAGACAAAAGGATTGTTGAAATAATTGGCGCAGGGAGTGAGAGGTGCTTCCGGAAGGTCTGACCACACACCCGCTCGAACCCCAGGGATTCTGGAATCGTTTCTTTTATCGGTTCTGCAGGATTGTATGCGGCGGCTATCTGAACCTGTTCTGCCGATTCAGCGTGTCCGGGCCTTCACCCCCTGACGAGGGTCCGTTCATCATTGCAGCGAATCACGAGTCTCACCTCGATCCCGTTATCCTCCAGATCGCAGTGAGAAAGAGGCGTCTTCACTACATGATGACGACTCTCTTTTACTACACGCCTCATCTCAATCTCTTTTCGAATATCATGCGGTGCATTCCCATCAAGAACAACGGCATGAATCGCGAAGGCCTCCGCCTGGCCATCGAGGTTCTCAAGGCCGGCCGACCCATCGGAATCTTTCCCGAAGGGGAAAGGCGGGTAATGGGCGATGTGGGCGAAGGATTCAAGGGGGTCGCCTTCCTGGCGAGGAAATCGGGAGTCCCCGTGATACCGGCCCGGATCCGGGGATCGGGACAGGCCCTGCCCAAGGGAGCAACGGCAATCTCTCCATCGCGAATATCGATCAATCTGGGAGCCCCGCTCGATTTTACCGCCTCCAAGGGGAGCATCTCCCTCGACGAAATTCGTGACATCATCATGTCTTCGATCAGGAACCTCTGATCCCATTTCTTTCTTTTTCCACAAAATCGGACATGAGTCAGAGCCCAGAGGATTATGTCTTTTGCACGGAGGGCGGACCGGAGAGGAAGAGACATAATGAATCAACGGTCTGCTTCATGCCTTACCCCGTCACACAGGCTGAATTTTGAAACCGTGGTCAAAGAAAACCGGGCCGGCGTCAGGTCTTTTCTGCTCAGATTGACCGGGGGAGATCACCACACGACGGACGACCTCTGCCAGGAGGTTTTTTTGAGGGCTTACGAAACCTACCACACGCTGATTCGGAAAAAGAGCCTGCGCAGTTGGCTTTTCAGCATCGGTTATCACGCCACGGTAGACTGGATCAGAAAAAGATCGACATCCATGAAGATGCTGAGGAATCTGGAGCGGGTGGGAAAAATGAGCAGGGGTGTGGAATCGCCCGAAATTATCATGATCTAGAACGAAGAAATTCAACTGGAGCGCCGGAAGATCGAGCTGCTTTGGCGGCGGATCAGGAAATTGCCTCCCCATTATCGCGAAGTGCTGGCTCTGCGTTACAAAAAAAGCTGGCCCCTCACCCGGATTGCATCGCGTATGGGCGTTGGCGTGGGTAATGTCAAAATCCGGCTCTACCGGGCGAGGAAGAGGCTTGCTCGCGAGATCATGGACGATGAAGGTTTTTTTAAGCCTGCCGTGTAATATCCGCAATCGGGCTGTCATGTTTTGATACCCCGGAAACACCGGCGATAGGAAGGATTCGGGTTCACTCGAAGAGATGTTCCGTCCCTTAGGATAAGGGGGCGCTGCCCTTTCGGGAGATTGTACGGACTTGCAGAACCCTGAAAAAACCGCGAAGAAGATTGGGTTCGGGAATCAACCGGGGCGCTTGTTCGAGCGCTACGGACAAACCCGGAGTGAAGCGGTTTTTCGTAAAGTCCATAGGGCGACCTTTCCCTGGGTGGCTCGGTACGTGATATACAGAACCGGGAGTTACGGCATCGATTTCGAGGAGGTTGTGGCCGATGTGTTCGTCAGAATGTATTTGGCCTGCTCCGGTTTTCGCTTCAGGGGCGAACCGGCGTTTCGGGGATGGGTCAGGACGGTCACCCGCAACAGTATTCGCAAGGCAATGAGGGCGCGGCCCCGGCGGCCCGGTTCGATCGAAACGGCGCCCGAGCCGGATGATGGAGGCGCCGGCGATCCTCTTCGTGTTCTCCTTCTTCAAGAGGAAATGGGAAGCCTTATGAAGGCCCGCTGTTTGCTTCTCCTTATCTGCCTGCAGGGATTATCCCAGGCGCCCGCGTCGGGACAGGAGGCTTTGGGCCTCCACGTTTTTTCCGGATTGACCTTCAAGGAGATCGCGGGAAAGGTGGGGAGAACGCCCTGCCAAGTGGCCGGCTTGGTTCGGAGAACGCGAGAAAAGATCATCGAGCATCTTGTCAGAACCCTGGGTTATTGGCGATAAAAAATGCCAATATGGCATCAGGTAGGGGCCATAATGGCATGATCAATGGTCAAAATGAGCGCCTCATCTCGGTCACGCCGCAGCACTATTATTATAACACATTGAAATTAAACGAATAATGCCCGAATCGGGATTATGGTCGTTTTGGTACGGAATTTGGATATGAATGTATCAGATAATATTGAACCGGAAAACATCCGGTCCTGAAAAAGAGCATCCGGCCCGGCCGGAGAAAGGAGAAAGAAAATGTCGATCATCAGATGGAACAGAAGATTGAACCCCTGGCTGGGGCTTCACGATTTGGGCAATGAAATCGACAGGTTTTTTGGTGAAAACCGGAACGGTTTCATTCAAAACCGTGGGACGCCGCCTTCAGTGAACGTCTATGAGAAATCCGACCAATGGGTTCTGACCTTCGAGGTTCCCGGCGTGGCTCCCGAAAACCTCGAGCTGAATGTCAAGGAGAGGATACTGACTCTCAGGGGCAGGAAGAAATCGGAGCCTTCCGATGAAGAAGGCAAGGTCCATTGTCACGAATACTGTGTGGGTGAATTCTCACGTTCCTTGACCCTTCCCGAAGATGTGGACACAGAGAGTGTCGAGGCTGATATCGAGAACGGTATCTTGACCGTGGTTCTCAAGAAGGCCGAGAAAGCATTGGAAAGGAAGATCGAGATCCGCAGGCTGCTCCAAAACAGTAAGAAGTAAAAAGACGACAGCGACAGGCCCGGAATCCTCCGGATCAGGAGGGTTTCGGGCTTGTCATATCATCAACGGTCCCTGTCGAGCAGTTCCAGCAGGGCGTCCGTGCTTGTTGCGGGGAGCGAGCACTTGTGATCCGTGCAAACATAGGCCGTGGCTTTTCCGTCGAGGGGAGACAGGGTTTCGGTAAAAGGTGCGAGGTCCATGATGCCGGACCGTTTCTCACCGGAGGGACGGAAGAGAACCACCTTGTTCGGCAGATACCGTCTTCTGAGGGCACGGATCATCGATATCGTGTCAACGGCTTTGATGTCGCCCGTGATGACGACTTCCACGGAAGGTCCGATTCCGAAATCGAGAGCAACCAGAAAGGCCGAGTGAGCCGCCGGTGATGCGCCGATCAGTCTGGAGCCGGCTCCGCCGATCCGGTCCGCCGCCTCTTCGAAGCGGGCGTTCCCCGTCATGCGGCTCAGCCTGAGCATGTTCAGCATGGCGACCGAGTTGGCCGAGGGCACGGCGCCGTCGCTTATCTCCTTGGGGCGGACAGGAAGCTCCCCTCCATCATCGGCCGTGATGAAGAACCCGCCTTCTTCCATGTCTCGGAAATGCTCGTCCATATGACGATTCAGATCGAGGGCCGCCCGGAGGCAGCGTGTGTCGAAGGTTGCTTCGTACAGGTCGAGAAGGCCCTGGATCAGGAAGGCATAATCATCGGCAAAGGCGGACTCACCGGTTCGTCCGTCCCGGAAGCTGTGGATGAGGCGGCCGCCGGGAGACCGCATCTTTTCCAGAACGAAATCCGCCGCGCGGCGGGCGGCTTCGGCGAGCTCGGGCTCATCCAATGCCTGCGCCCCCCGGGCGAGCGCCGAGATCATGAGGCCGTTCCAGTCGGCCAGGATCTTGTCGTCCTTTCGGGGACGGGTCCGCTTGTTTCTGAAAGCAAAGAGCTTTTGTCTCGCATCTTCCAGGCTCCGGGCCCGCGCACCGGCCGGCATCTTGTCGAGATGAATGATGCTGTCTTCTTTTTTCACGTTAAAAAGAGCAGCGGCCTCTTCCGCTTCTTCGCTGCCGAGGGCTTGTTCGATCTCGTCAATGGTCCAGAGGTAGTATCTCCCTTCCTCTCCCTCGCTGTCGGCGTCTTCAGCCGAATAAAAGGCGCCTTCGGCAGCCGTCATATCGCGAAGGACATAGGAGAAGATCTCGCGGGCCGTGTTCGCGTATTCGTCTTTTCCCGCGGCCAGGTATGCCTCGGTGTAAGCCATTGCGAGAAGCGCCTGGTCGTAGAGCATCTTTTCGAAGTGGGGCGTGAGCCACTCCGCGTCGACGGCATAACGGTGAAACCCGAATCCCACGTGGTCGTAAATCCCTCCCAGCCGCATGGCTTGGAGCGTCTTTTCAGCCATGGCGAGGGCTTTTTCACTGCCCGTCCGTTTCCAGTAGCGGAGCAGGAAGAGAACGGCGTGGGGCCTGGGAAACTTCGGGGCCGGGCCGAAACCGCCGTTCCTTTCATCGAAGCTCAACGCCAGCTCTTCGTACGCCTTGTCGAGCGCCTCCCGTCCCGGCGCGGTCCCGCCCGATCCCCTTCCCGCTTCCCCGAGAATATCGACGATCCGGCCGGCCGATCTCACCAGGTCGTCCCTCTGCTCCTCCCAGGCTTCGGTGACGCGCGGGATCAGCTCGAGCATGCCGATCCGGCCGAAGACGCTCTCTTTGGGAATGTAGGTCGCGGCGAAGAAGGGCTTCTTGTCGGGAGTCATGATGATCGTCAGGGGCCATCCCCCGCCTCCCGTCATCACCTGGCAGGCCGTCATGTAGACGTGATCGATGTCGGGGCGTTCCTCGCGGTCGACCTTGATGCAGACGAAGGCCTCGTTCATCAGTCTCGCCGTCTCGGGATCTTCGAATGATTCCTCCTCCATGACGTGGCACCAGTGGCAGGCCGAATATCCGATGGAGAGAAAGATCGGCTTGTCTTCGCTCTTTGCTTTTTTGAAAGCCTCCTCTCCCCAGGGGTACCAGTCCACGGGGTTGCAGGCGTGCTGAACGAGGTAGGGGCTCTTTTCGAGAGCCAGCCTGTTGAGGCGTTTTTTGTCTTCTTCGGGTTTCGTTGTATGGGTCATGACTTCCTCGCAAGCGAGCAGCGTGATCAGTAAGCAAAGGGCAAAAGATTTTGAGAGTCGGAACATGCTTTTCTAATAGCCCGGTTTGATGGGTTGAGGTCGATAAACCGATTTTGCCGAAAAGCGCCGCAGGCCGGCGGACCCTTCCCCGGAACAGGCGCGGGTTACATCGCCGATGTCCGCATCTCCATGGGCTGCTTGAGAAGCCAGAGGCTCATGATGCTGAAAAGAATCATGGCAGCCAGCATCGGGACCTGGCTGCGGAAAGCCGCCCGATCATCGCGGAACAGGGCGCCGGCAGAGCGACGCGCGGTCCAGAGGCTGTAGACATGTCCGATCATGACGAAAAAGACCTGAAGAATCCAAAGCGTCTGGAGGTTGATCAAGGGCTCCAGGGTCCATTCGGCTGTTCCGAAAAGGTTCCACCCAATCCCGAAGGGGTCGGAAAAGAGAGCAACGACCTTCTGTCCTTCCATGAGAAGATGTTCCGAGTTGTGAGCGAGATGGTAGAAGAGCGCAATGGGGAGCAGGGCGTATGCATACCGGATGAAATAGTCGCGGTAGCCCACGGTCGCCTCGCGCGCGGCGGCGCGCGAAAGGGCCACAAGCAGGGCGTAAAGCAGGACAGGCGCGACCATGACACCCGCCATGCCGATGGAGAAGGAAAAGATTTCACCCAGGCCGAGTCCGGACTCGATCCATTGGACCACCTCGTTCCAGGCCGGCGTCATCGTGAGGCCGTGAAACCCTGTCAGGGAGAGCATCATGAGAGCCAGGTAGGCTTCGTCCGTGCGGGGGCGGCGGTGAAGGGCGAGATCGGCTCCCCAGGGCCGGAGACTGAAAGTCACGTTCTCTTTCTCGCAGGTCTTTGCGCACTCCATGCAGGATGTACAGTAGGTGTTCTGGTCCATGGTCCCCAGGTACTCGAATGTGGGGCAGGCTTCGCCGTCCTCGTTGCCTCGGAAACAGGAGCGGGTGCCGCACGAGGCGCAGGCGCCGTTGTCGCGGGCGCGCATCTCGACGGGCGCAAAGAGGGCGTATAGCCCGCTGATACGCCCCACCAGGCAGCCGTACCTGCAGAAGGACTTGCGGTCGAAGAGGAAGATGCTCACAAAGGTGAGGCCCAGCATGGCGAGCCCGAGCCAGGCCGTTGCACGCGGGATCATGGTCACCTGGAACCCGAGCTCGACCCAGGTGAGGCCGACAAATAGGATCGTGGCCGGCCATATGTTTCGCATGAACCGGGGCCACTTGAGCCTCAGGCTCAACCCCTTTTTCTTTTTCCCGAAGAAACGAAGCCCCTCGGCCCAGTCGGATATGGCGTCCCAGGGGCAGACGTAGCACCAGGCCTTTCCGGCATAAGCAACCAGCCAGATCAGCCCGCCCCACCAGATCGTCCAGGTGAGAAGGGGGGCGATGTTTTTTGACGGCATTTGATTGCCGAAGAGACCGGCTCCGAGGATGAGCAGAAAAAGGATGACAAACAGAGCCTGCAGCAGGAAGCGTGTGAGAGAGCTTTTCAGAAGGCGGCGGAGCTTGTCGAACCGGAACAGATCGAAGCGGGGTGAAGGTCCTTTTCCGACCCGCCGCTCGATGATGATGAAAGAGATGAAAAGAACAAGCGCGATGCTCATGTAATAGAGCCAGTTGGGGATGCCCCACATGGTGTGCATGAAATAACCGGCCGGATCGGAACGGAAGGCGTCCCGGTGTTCGGTTGAACAGAAGGAATAGGTCTTGCCCTGCCAGGTCACGTCACGGCCGTTCTCTTCCTCGACGGGTGTGAAGGTGTCTTCGGCCCTGCAGACGAGACAGGTCTCGGTAAGAAAACGCTCCGGATTTTCGTTGAACAGCTCGCGGCATCGTTCGGTGCAGAAGTAGTAGGACACCCCTTCGAAGAGGGATTCGATTTTTTCACCGACCTCCATGTTGCACACAGGATCGATACAGGCGGAAAAACCGGGGGAATCCGTGGATTCGGGGGGCGGGTTTTCGTTCTCCATCCCCGTTTTCCAGGAATTGAGGCAGCCTTCGCAGCAAAAGTAGAAAGGAGCGCCCTTCGCATCCCTGTCGGACACCGCTGTTGCGGGATCCACCTCCATGCCGCAGGGGGGACAAAGGGCAATGTTCCTGTCCTGGTGAGGGTTTTGGGCGGTGGTTGTCTCCGGCTGAGGACCTCCCCACAGAACGAAACCGAGCACGATGAGAGCGCAGATCCATGGAAAGAGAAGAGCCGGGCGCGCCGTCACGGCTGGGTTCCTTCTGCGATAGTCTCGGGGATTTCTTCCCCTGTCCGGATTTTGGCACTCTTTTTCAAAGCCTTTCCGTGCCGCTGCCTCTTGATTCGGACCGCCCGGATCACCACAAGAAAGACGATCAATCCGACGCCGATACAGATCAGCACCGTCCAGGGGGAGCCCGGCTGACCCACCACAACGGGAAGGTCGATGGTCCAGGGCGCGCCTTCCGCCTCGTAATCGATTCTCACCGTGTAATTCGCTTCGGAACCGAAGCGGGGATAAAATTTATAAACCGCCTGGTCGAGCCGTGCCTCGACAGGCCCGTAGATGACGGGATCCTTGCCGACCAGCTCGTTCCGGATCACACTGAATGTGACGGGTCCGTCAAAGGGTTTTTTGTCGTCCAGGCGCTGGATGTAGACGTTGTAAGAGCAAAACTCGTTCGGCCGGGGAATGCCGGGGTAGCCCGTCATTTTTATCTGGTGGGGGCCCGCGTTGACGAGATATGTCAGGATGGGTGTTTGGGGATATTGTTCGTTATAGGCGTAGTGAGGAATCCCCAGGATATGGTGCGCCGAGGCAGCGGCCGCCATGGTGAAAAACATAAAAACCACCATCGCTGTCTTGCCTTTTGTTCGGGGTGGGTCCCCTCCCTTCTTTCCCGGGAAGGAATAATTGAGAGCTCCGCTTTCACAGTGGGATATGCAGCTGCCGCAGTTGTCGCAATCGAGGCCGGTCCTGTCGCACATGGGGGCCAGACCCATGTGGCAGGATGCCGTGCATGCCGCGCAGCCCGTGCATTTTTCGGCTGTCCGGCGCACACGAACGAGCCGCGCCGCGCCGAGCAGGTTGTAAAGGGCGCCCCCGGGGCAGATATAGCGGCACCACCACCGCCGCGAGACGGAGACCTCCAGGATCACCACGCCCAGGATGAGAAGGCTCATCCATGACAGGCCGGCCGCCCGGAATCCGAACCGTCCCTCTTCGGCGCGGTCGAAAACCCCGGAGACCAGCTCATGGAGCTCGCGGCCGATCACGGCGGGCGGATGGATGGCGCCGAGAACGGGAAGGGACATGATGAGCGTGATCACGAGCCCGGCCGCCAGGGCGATATACTTGGTGCTCCGGGAGAATCTCACGTTGTGCGGCGGCAGCTCGAGGAAACGGAGGAGACCTCTCAGCTTGTCGCTCAGTTCGAGGAGGAGGTTCATGGGGCAGATCCAGGAGCAAAAAACGCGTCCCAGGACGATTGTCAGCAGGAGGGGGATGATCAGGCTGACGAGCAGGATCCGTTTGATCGTGCGGCTTGCCCAGATGTTTTCCGCTCCGGCCAGCGGGTCGGTCATGGAAAGACCGGCGATTTCGAGAGACCACATTCCGCCGCGGATTTTTTGCGCGTCGGCGAGCACTTCCTTGCGGTTGCGTACGATCCGGTCGCCCCGCGGCTTTTCACCGCCCGGGAGAGATCGGAAAAAGCCGTCGAAGACCGCCAGCGTATTTCCCTGCAGGGTTCCTTCCCACTTTTCGATCTTCTTGTCCAGTTCGCGTGCGGACAGGTAATTGACGTAGCGCGCCGTGACCGGAACGGCAAGGAGAAAGAGCACCGCGAAAACCTGGACGAAGCGCCGGGTGACCTGGAGCTTGTGGATCTTCGGTTTCATAATGCCGGCTCCCCGGCTACAGCCTTCTCCCCGGCTTCAGCCGACCCTTCGGCTTCAGCCGACAAGGTCCTGTTCGTTTTGATCCGGATGGCCCGGACGGCCCGGGGGTCGTCGACGATGCAGATCTCTTCGCAGAGGCCGCATCCCGTGCAGGAATCGGGATCGATCTCGGGTGCGAAGTGCATGCCCTGTGTGATCGCCCTGTTCTTGAGCGGACAGATGGTATGGCAGGCGCCGCAGACACCTGTTCCGTTGTGCGACACGCAAAGCCTCTTGTCCACCTCGGCCGTTCCGATCCTGGCCTCTTCTTTGTTTTCGAGCGGCTTGATGGCGCCCGACGGGCAGGTCTTCCCGCAGAGCAGGCAGAGGTTGCATCCCTTTTTCCGGGGAAGAATATAAGGAGTTCCCTGGAGCCGGCCCGCCTCGGGACCGAACATGTCGATGCACTGGGTTTCACACGAATCGGCACACCGCGTGCACCGGATGCAGGCGGACGGAAACATTTCTTCGCTGACCGAACCGGGTGGGCGAACAATGCCGAGGGGACCCCGCGCGCCCGCCGGAGGTGTATTTCCTCCCCGGAGAGCCAGGAATCCGACGAGCAGGCTTCCGGCCATTCCGGCGCGTCCGGCTGTTGCAGCCGTGCGGCCGAAAAAACCGCGGCGGCTCAATAATTCATCATGACCCACTGATAATTTTCCTTTGCGAAGAACCGGCCGAGCGGGGCCGGACGCGAATCGCCTGGGGATAGCGGATACAGGCTCTTTCGCACAAGCCGCAGCCGACACAGTGATTCACGTCGATGATCGGTTTTTCCCAGAGCCCGGCTTTGAGGGCGGAGCCCTCGAAAGGACAGGCGCGGACGCATGCGCCGCATGAGGCATTGTTGAAAGAGTAGCAGAGGTTCTTGTCGATCTCGGCTGTTCCCATGTTGACGTTGCGGTGGATGGAGCCGGCGTTTTTCCGCGTGAGCCGGAGCGCGCCCGACGGGCAGGAAGCGGTGCAGAGCAGCTCGCTGCCCGGACTCCCGTTGCAGAGGAAACAGGCCTGCCGCCTGGGGAAGATCACGGGAGTGCCGGGCTGCCCCCGGCCGGGCTTCATGGCCAGGTCTTTTCCTGTTTTCGATGTAAAGCCGACGATACAGCGGTTCGGGCACGCATCGATGCAGCGGCCGCACCGGATGCACGTCGCGAGAAACTCGTCTTCGGGAAGGGCTCCGGGAGGCCGAAGACAGGGAACGGGCCTCCCTTCATTTCCACGGACCAGCATGACTCCGCCGCCGGCGCACGCCGCTGCAGAGAGCATGCTCCCGGCGAAGCGCATGAGAAAGTCACGGCGGCTGAGAGAGAGATCGGGTTGGTCCATGAGACGGTTTTTCCATTAATCAGATGCGCTCGATCCTGGCCGCGAGCTTTTTGTAGTCGCACTGTCCCGAGACCGGATCCCAGGCTCGGTGAGCGACGGCGTTCACCAGCCACCGGTTGATCTCCGGGTCGGCGCTGTCGGCCACGGAAAGGTTCCAGGGGCTGAAGATATAGCTCGGCGGAACCTCGTTCCGAGCCGGCCGCATGATGGACGTTGTTCCCACGGATATGCGTGCTTCGTAATAGCCGCGGCTGGTGACCACCCGGACGCGTTCTCCGTCTTCCAAGTCGAAGCGCTTGGCGTCTTCCTCGTTCACCTCGACGTACTGTTCCGGCACCAGCTTCAGCGTGGTGGCGCCGCGGATCGTTTTTGCCGTGTGGAAGTGTTCGTAAACGATTCCCAGGCCGAGCCAGAGGGGGTACTTGTTCTCTTTTTTTGCGTCTTCCAGGGTTTTCGATCTGTTTTCATAGAAGTCGATGTCGGGGAGCTCCGGGACGAGGGCGAGGTCTCGCGCCCTCTTGAGAAGATCCTGGTCCTTGTAGAGCCAGGGACCTTCTCCGACTTTGGCGCCGTACTTCTTGAACTCATTCGTGATTTGTCTGAGGTAGCCGTTGTCAGGACCGTAGTCCTGCTCGCAGAGCTTGAACTTCGCCTTTCCGTCGGGCCGGCGGAAGTTGGCATAGGGCTGATCTTTCCACTTTTCCTGGTGCATGTAGCGCCGCGGCGTCCCGCCCTTCCGGGCGATGTCGTAGTTGGGGGCCGGCCACTGAACGCCGCGGAGCCGCCTGATCTGTTCGTAGAGGCCGATGCCGTCCCGATCGCGCACTTCGAGGAGCCCCGAGATGTCCGAATCCGAGCCCTTCGACGCCCTGACGATTTCCTCGAAAACGTCCTCGGGATTGTAGAACTTCTGGCCGTAGGCGTTTTCGATCGTTTTCTTGTAAGGGATGATCTTGTCGGCGTCGAGGCCGAGTTTCTTGGCTATCGACTTGCACTTGTCGATGGCGAGGTCGAGGTCGGGCTTCGCTTCCGTGATCACCTCTCCCTTGTCGTTCCGTCCCACGGCGACACCGTCGCAGATGTAGACGCGCCGTTCCGACTGGATATAAGTGCCACCCGTCCACTCGCCCCAGGTGATGGCGGGGAAGATCACGTCGCCGTAGAGAACGTTGGGCGCGTGGCGGTAGATATCCTGAACAACGCAGAAAATGTTGGTGAGCGCGGGACGGACCAGCGTGTTCACGTCGGGGAGATGGATGTGCGTCGTGTACATCCAGAACATCGCTTTGAGATCCCCTTCGCAGGCCCTTTCCAGCATGCCGAGAGCCATGGGGTTCTTGAGCACCGATGTCTGTTTCAAGCGCTCGCGCGGGACGCGCCAGCAGTCGGCGATCCAGTCGCGCCATTTTTCGTTCTTGAGGGGCTGGTTGAAAGGGAGGCGTCCGGTGAGCCCGCCCATGAGACGCTCGCTCATGGCGTTGGGCTGGCCCGTCTGGGAGTGGGTGCCGCATCCCCTTCTTCCCACGTTTCCGGTCAAGAGGTGGAGATTGATGATCGAGATCGTGTTGTGCTGGCCGTGGAGCATCTGATTGTACCCGATCCCCCAGTAGGTGAGCACGCCGCCGCGGCCCCGCTTGCGCCCCTTGACGGACGCCTCCGCCCAGCGGGCGGCCACCTCCTCGATCTGTTCGACGGTGACGCGGTTGCGGTCGAGCAGCCTGAGCCTCTTGATAACCTGTTTTGGCGAGTAGCGTTCCTTGACACCTTCGACGTACTCGCGCCACCCTGTCGAGTTCTTGTCGAGCCACTCCTCGGGCATCACGGCTTCGGGGTGTTTTTTGAGGATCACGTGGGCAACGGCGTTGAGATAGGAAATATCACCGTTGAGGGTTGCAAAGTGAAAGGAGTTTCGCGGATTGATATTTTCCAGGCCCTGCACGGTTCCCGTGCGGCGCGGATCCGAAACGAGGGTGGGGATGTCCTTGGCTTTTTTGTGATCACCAACTCGCCAGAAGAGAACGGGGTGCGCTTCCCGGGGGTTGTGGCCCCAGAAGGTGATCATGTCGGAGTCGTCGATGTCTTCGTAACTCGTGGGGGGGGCGTCCGAACCATAGGAGTGAAAGTAGCCCGTCACGGCGGAGGTCATGCACATGCGGGCGTTGGCTTCGATCGAATTGGAACCGATGATGCCCTTGAGAAGGAGATTTTCGATCCATTGTGTTTCCATGGTCAGCTGCCCCGAGCCGCTCAGGCCGATGCAGTTGCCCCCGTACTTTCTGGCCAGGCCGGCCATCTTTTCGGCCACGAGCTCTTCCGCCTCATCGTAGGGGACCTTATGGAACACGTCGTCGTCGAACCTTCCCTTGGTGGCGGAAACGTGGCCCGTTTCTGGGTCGGTCATGTCCTTCCGCACCAGGACATGGGTCAGGCGGTCGCGGTAGACGGGCTCGTGGGCATTGAGCCCCTTGATGCACTGGATCCCCTTGTTGGTCGGGTGGAGCTTGTCCGGTACGATGCCCGTGATCCGGTCGCCCTCGCA
The DNA here is from genome assembly GCA_964633825.1 of uncultured Phycisphaerales bacterium. Taxonomy (GTDB): domain Bacteria; phylum Planctomycetota; class B15-G4; order B15-G4; family CAYZWU01; genus CAZWHE01. The sequence continues at coordinate 19,029 of CAZWHE010000018.1, forward strand.
CGAAATCAGCGTGCCGCAGCCGACGCCGCAGTAGGGACAGGCCGATTGAAGAGTCCGCCTGGCCCCGCCGGCCACGCTCTGCTCGGCCAAGGCATCGGCGTGAGCGAATTCACCCGGAAAGAGGGGAAAAGTGCCTGCCGCTGCCGTGACGCCGGCAGACCACTTGAGAAAATTCCGGCGGTCGAATATCGGTTTTGGGGGCTTCTTCATGGTATCCGTTCTCCTTGAGTATCTATGGGTAATTCCTGTTATTCTTGCCAGGTTCTGATGAACGAAACGATGTCGTTGATCTGGTCGGAGGGAATGGAAACGATTCCGCCCGCTCCCACTCCGAATGGACGCATGGGGGTCCGGCTGCGGCCCCGGGCGATGGTGGCCAAAAGGAAGCCGTCCGATGCCGCCTCCAGGAATTCCGGGTTGTTCAGCGAGGGCGCAAAGTACTGTATACCCTCCTGCGCCCCCCGTCCGCCGGGCCCGTGACACCCCGAGCAGTAGCTCGAAAATTTCTCCCTGCCCGACGCGATGGCGCGCTCGCTCATTTCCGCCACGAGACGAGGCTTGCGCCATGTGTCGGGGAAATCCCAGAGCCGCATGTGGGCGATGACGTCCTGGATCTGTTCGGGCGAGATCTGGCCCAGTCCTTCCTGCCCGTGAACCATCGACTGCATCGCCGTTCCCGTGCGGCCCAGGATGATGGTGGCCGCCAGGAACCCGTCCGACGCCGAACGCAGGAAAGTCGGATTGTTGAGCTGCGGCCCCGAAGCGCCTTCTCCGTCTTTTCCATGGCAGGAAGAGCAGCTTCCATTGAAGAGCTGTGCGCCGAGCGCCGGATTGCCCACCCCGGTCCGGAGGATGGGTCGCTCTTCGCGAAGGCCGAGACGGCGGATGTAAGCGATCACGTCCGATATCTGGTCGGGCGTGAGCCGCGTGGGGCCCTGCTCCTCCCCGATGAAGCCTTTCATGGCCGTCCCCGCGCGGCCCCGGGAGATCCAGTGGAAGAGTGTCTCATCGGAAACGGATCCGAGCAGAACGGGGTTGGCCAGCTGGGGGCCCACGCCGCCCCGTCCGTCGGCTCCGTGGCACCGGAGGCACGAGGTTTTGTAATAGACTTCTCCCACGGCGTAATCGCCGAGGCGGGGCGGGGACTCCGGGTCGATGGGCTTCCCCTTCTGGAGCGAGCGGAGGTAAGTGATGACCGCTCCCACGTCGTCGGCCGACAGATGGCGCCAGGCCGGCATGGCCGTTGAGGGGCGTCCTTTGGTGATGGTTTCGTAGAAAAACTCGTCGTCCACGGCGCGGAGCACGTCCGGGCTGTTGAGCCGCGTTCCGATCCCGCCTTCTCCGTTCCGGCCGTGGCAGGCCGCACAGTTAGCCTGGAAAAGTATCCGGCCGATCCGGGTGTTTTGACGGGGGTTGTGTGATTCCAGGCTGTTCGTCACTTCGGCCAGGGACGGCGCGCCGGGCTGCCACTGCCTGATGAAGGCCAGGATGTCGCTGATTCCCTGGGCCGGGAGGTTCTTCCAGGAGGGCATGGCCGTGCCGGGCCTGCCGTGGACGATCGTTTCCGCCAGGAACGGATCGGATGAAACAGCCAGGAATGTCATCGAGTTGAGGATGTTGCCGATCCCGCCTTCCCCTTTGCGGCCGTGGCAACCGGCGCAGAGCCCACGGTAGTAAGCACGCCCCCTTCGGGGATCCCCGCGGCCGGAATTCACGTCGCCCACGCGCGCACCCGATGGCTCCCATCCGCGGATGTGGTCGATGATCCTGTCGATCTCGGCACGGGTCAGGTTGCCCGACCCGGTTTTCCAAGAGGTCATCTTTGTATTGCTGCGGCCGCTCGAAATGATGTGCCGGTAATAATCATTGTCGGCAACAGCCAGGGAATCGATGTTGTTAAGGGCCGGGGTGGAAATTCCGGGGACCTCCATTTCCTTCCCGTCGTCGCCGTGACAGGATGAACAGAACGCGGCGTACAGTTCTTTTCCGGAGGAAGCCTTGGTCTGTTCCGTGAAAGGCCGCTTGCGATAGGACGGGGCCGCGGGATGCCTGAGAGAAAGCGTATAGGCGGTCAGGGCTTCGGCTTCCTCGTCATTGAGCATCGGATCGGGCATGAGGGTTCCTGGTGAAACCTCGGCGGGCTCGAGGTAATGCTTTTTCAACCAGTAGGAGACCTTGCGCGGTTCTTTCCTGTCGATGTGGGAGAAATCGAACTCGTGGGTCGTCTTTTCCCCGACAAAGGTAATGTCCAGGCTGAGGGTTCCGCCTCGGCCGTTGACGGCGTGGCAGCCGAGACATCCCTTCTCATTGAACAGCTCGCGCCCTACGGTGAGCAGCTTGGCGGCCCGGTCCGGCTCATTGCCGCTGTCGGCCCGGACGAGCAGGCCCTTTGGGGGAAAGAGCTCGTCCTCGGAGTGGCACTTCGAACACGTCGACTTGATGTATTTTGTCTCGAGAAGGGGGTAATCCCAGTGAGGAACGTTCCCATGGGCGTCGGCGGTTTCCGTTGCCCGTCCTTGGCCCTGGTGACAGACCGTGCACCCGAACCGCGCCGGGTCGTGGATCTCGAGGTACCGTCCGGGATGGGTCTTGAAAGGCTCGGGCTGATCCTTCATCCGGTGATCGTCCATACCGGTGTGGCAGGTGATGCAGCGGTCCACCGTTCCGAGCTCGGGGAGGTAGTTCTGGAGGATATTCGTTTCGAACCGGCCGGCGATGAGCTCTCCCCGATCGTCGGTCGCCATTTCTTTTAGGATCACCGAGTACTTTTCGCGGAAAACACGCCAGTCCGCATAAGTGTTCTCCTTGAGCGCGGCGATCGCGAGTACGGCAAGCGTTGCAATGCTCACCAGGAGCAGAGTCCACTTGTTGCGCCTCTCAGCGGATTCGGCTTCTTTCCTTTGCTGCATTCTCAGGTTCCTTCTGATTGGTTGTATTCTTTCTGCCGCCGGTCAGTGCCGGCTCCTCGACCTTTTATCAGTGAACGGGCCAGTCGGCATGGCTCCAGTAGAAATCCCAGTTCGGCCCGCGGAAATAGGTCCCCACGATCGTCATGATCACGAAGCCGACAAGAAAACATGTAAACAGCGCCATCGCCCCCATGCGTGTCGATCCCTCGCGTTTCAGGATATAGAGAGACCAGAGGGCGTAAACAACGGTGAGAAGAGACGCCGGATTGACGAAAATAACAGCGAGCTGGTGAACGTCTGGAAACCACTCCCTGAGCCATCCGAAACGGACCGGAACAGCCACGGCCAGCACTGCGGCCAGTGCCGCGAAAAAGAAGCTCTTCAACACCACCTTCTTTCCGCGCCGTCCGCTGAAATAAACCCCGGCGTCTTCTTTTTCCCTGTCGAGATAAGGGATGAGGGCGAGCCCGATCATGGCTATCAGCGGAATCAGCAGTCCGCCCATGAAAGCCGAGTAAGAAACCAATTCCTGAACGCCGAGAAAATACCATGGCGCCTTGGCCGGATTTTCGGGGATGGCGGGGTTGGCCGGTTCCTTGAGCGGCGCGTCGAAAGCCATGCCGAGAACGACACTGAGAAACAGGGTGATCATGAAAACCAGGAGTTCGGCGCGGAGGAGATGGGGCCAGCTCGACACTGTTTCAGAGGGGTCGAGGTTCGTTGCCGGTTTCCTGCCACGAACAACGGCCATGAGGCCGTACGATTTCGTTGGTTCGTCTTCCGGGGAAACGGGGGTGGGCGTGCGGGCCGCACCTTTCCCGGCCGGGGTCGCCGCCGCACCGGGACGGCCCAGCCCGCCGTCCTTGCGGATCCGCCAGAAATGAACTCCCAGGATTGCCGCCAGAACCAGGGGCAAAACAATAATGTGGAGAAGGTAAAAACGAAGGAGCGCATCCTGCCCCACTTCGCTGGCGCCCAGGAGGAGCTGCTTCGTAAATCCCCCGGGGTCGAAATAGGCGGTGATGCCCAGGGCGTCGGTCAGCTCTCCGGGAGACCCTGCGATATTGGCGCCGATCGTCACGGCCCAGAATGCCAGCTGGTCCCAGGGAAGGAGATATCCCGTGAAAGAAAGGGCCAGCGTCAGTACGAAAAGACCCATTCCCATCAACCAGTTGAACTCGCGCGGCTTCTTGTAGCTCGCCGTGTAAAAGACGCGGCAGATATGGAGCAGAACGGTCACCACCATGAGGTGCCCGGCCCAGCGGTGGATGTTTCGCAGGATGCGGCCCGTGGGAACGACGTAGTGGATGTCCTTGATGCTGTCGTAGGCCTGATCCACTGCGGGCTTGTAGTAGATCATGAGCAGGATCCCGGTGACCGTCAGGATGACGAAGAGGGACAGGGACGCGACTCCCATGGCCATGGTGGCGCTGAACCTCAGGGTGCGGATATGGGTGCGCACGGGGTGAAGGTGGAGAAACAGGTTCGAGAAAACGGTTTGCGAGCGGCTCCGGTCCGAGACGGGCGAACCGTGTCGGAACAATGAATCCTTGAGGTGCCGGGGAAGGTTTTTGAGGTTTTCTACGAACGCCTCGATGCCGGTGTTATTCATCTCCTTCTCCTATATGCCGTGCAAAAGGTGGCGAAACCTTGCAAAAAGCTGTGAAACCTTCCAAAAGGCGGCTAAGCCTTGTAAAAGGTGCCGGGGGGAACTTCCTGTTTAGCGTCGACCACAAGGAGGCCGTTGACGGCCGTCGATATCGCAAACCAGCGCAGCGTTCTGGGGGCCGGACCGGCGAGCACGTCACCCTGCGGACCGAACTTCGAGCCATGGCAGGGGCAGGCAAAACCGTTTTCCAGCCTGGTCACGATGCAGCCTAGGTGCGTGCAGACCAAGGATATGGCGGCGATTCCGCGTTTATCGGATATGACAAGAACGTTCTGCTCTTTGATCGTCTGCTCCGTGCCGGGTGGAAAATCCTCGGGAGAACCGATACGGAATCGTTTTCCGGCTTCAGGAAGCACCGCCGGTTTGGTGAGCTTGGCCATGCCGATCACTGAGCCCAGAACAGCGAGTCCTGAAGCCCATAGCCCGGCCAGGCCGAGAAAATCACGGCGCTGAATCTCTTGATGATTCGGTCCGCAGTTTCGAGCTAGGCGGTCTGACATTTCGGTGTCTCCTTGAAGAGAAAGCGTTCCATTGTAATGGCACCGGTGGGGCAGCGTTCCGCGCAGAGGCCGCACCGGATGCATATCGTTTCGTCTTTGAGAATCGCCGAGGCTTGATCGGGAATGGTTCCGTCGAGACGGGTCTTCATGAAGGAACGAAACTCGTCTTCTTCCGCGTTAGGGGACGATGATCCCGTCGAAGCCGGCGGGGTTTCGCGATCTTGTCCGATGAGCCGGTCTATCGAAACGATCCTGAGGCAGAGCTCGGGACAGACGTCGACGCATCCTCCGCAGAGGATGCACTTGTCGCTGTCGAAGACCGTATTAACGCCGCAGTCGAGGCAGCGTCCCGCTTCGAGGCGCGCCGACTTTTCTCCGTATCCCCATTCCACCGGTGTAGACTGGGAACAGATGCGTTCGGCGACGGGGGCTGCCGGAACGGGCTGCCGTGTATGGGCTTCGTAGCCGGATTCTCGGCAATAGTCCGGAATCGCCAGGTGGAGCTCCACTTCCTCGTAGGTGATGGTCCGGTTCGTGATGCTCTTGTATACTTCCCGCGCAACGCCTTTTCCCGAGGCGACGGCATCGATGAGAAGCTTGGGTCCATGGGCGAGATCTCCGGCCACGAACACGTCGGGAGCGCTCGTCTTTCCCGTTGCTCCGTCGACAGCGATGAGACCTTTTTCAATGGTTTCTAATCCGTCTTTTTCAGGATCGATGAATGAGATGTCGAATGCCTGGCCGATGGCGAGAAGAACATTGTCGCACTCGATCATCTCTTGGACCGAATCGTCGAAAAGGGGTGAAAAGCGCTTTTTTTCGTCAAAGACCCGGGTGCATTTGCGGAGAACGATTCCCTTCACCCTGCCCGCATCGTCCATGAGGATTTCGGCGGGTCCGACGCTGTTCATCCGGACGATGCCTTCTTCATCCCCCTCGATGATCTCGTCGTCTTCGGCGGGCATTTCGTCGAGTGATTCGAGGGAGCAGAGATGAACGCGGGCCACCCCGATCTCGCGGAGGGCCGTTCTGGCCGCGTCGAGCGATGTCTGGCGAAGCACGGTGCGCCCCACGTCGTAGGCAACGCTGCCGCCGCCGATGACGACGACTCTCTTCCCCAGGGATATGGGTTTTCCTACGGCCACATCTCTGAGAAATTCGATACCGCCCAGTACGCCTTCCGCGTCGACGCCGGGGATATCGTCCAGGGATCTCGATCGCTTGGCTCCCACAGCGACAATCACCGCGTCGTGGCGTTCGCGGAGCTCGGAGAACTCCACATCCTTGCCCACTTCGCAGTTTGTGACGGCCTCGACGCCGAGCTCAAGGATTGCTTCGACCTCGGCCCTGATCAGGTCGCGGGGAAGGCGGTACTCGGGAATGCCCACGGCCAGCATGCCGGCCAGGACCGGTTCGAGTTCGTAGATCGTGACCGAGAATCCGAGAAGGGCCAGATCGTGAGCAGCGGCAAGACCGGCGGGACCGCTGCCGATGATGCCGACTGATTTATCTTTGACAGGAGTGATTTTTTCATCGAGAAGGGATTGGAGGAGTGGGAGGAGCTCGTCCCTGCCCTCGCAGGGGCGGTCCGAGTGTTTCCGGGCCGCTTCCTTCAAGAACTCGATCAGCGCCTGCCCATGTTGTGTTTCAGGCCCGTATTTTTCGCAGACGAAGCGCTTCAAAGCCCTGATGGCGACCGGCCTGTCGAGTTCGCCCCGCCGGCAGGATGTTTCGCAGGGTGCCCCGCAGACGCGGCCGCAGATGGAAGCGAGCGGGTTCGGCCCCCGCGCGATCAGGTAGGCCAGTTCATCATTTCCAGAGGCGATGGCCCTGATATAACCGCGGGAGTCCGTGTGAACGGGACAGGCGTCCTGGCATTTTATCAGGCTTTTCCAGTAGCTGCGGCAGGGGAGTAGAACGGTTTCCCCATTGTCGAGTCTGCCCCGGCACTCGGGGCCATGGAAATTTGTCAACAGTGTCTCCCAGCGACTTGATTATGGCAATCAGGAACCAATTAACCTATTTTGGGAAAAAAATAAGCAACCGATACTGTCGCTGGCTTGTATAAATGATTAAAAAAGACGACTGCACCAATTCCTATAAAAATCATGTGAAATGATACTCTTGATCATGTCAAACAAAAAAACCCGGATGGCTCGATTGCACTTCCTGGCTCGAGACGTTTTATTGGGTTCGTGGCAGCCTCAACCTAATCGCTGAGACGGGAGATCGAAGAAAAATGAAGATTCGCATCAAGAACAGCTCCGTACGATATCGCATCACCCTCAAAGATCTGGAAGCATTGACAAAAGCAGGCCGCATCGAGGGAGCGACCGAGATTTATTCTCTTGAAGGGAATTCCCTGGAAGGCCGCTTCGTCTACGGCGTGGCCCTTGCTCCCGAAGGAGAAAAAAGCCGGTGCGCCATCGAGCCCGGAAGCATCATGGTCTACCTCGACGAAGGAGACATGTCGAAGCTGAAGGATCCCTCGGAAGAAGGCGTTTACCTCCGGCGGGAGTCGCAGCTCGATTCGGGCGAGACCCACCGGTTCATTGCTTTTGTAGAGAAAGACCGTCCCGCCACGGTCTGCGGCAAGCCCGACGAATGGATCTACCAGGACAAGCCGGGGCAAAGACCGGACACCCGCCCCATTCCCAAGGGGAAGGGAGAATGAAGGAGTGTACGGCCGTCATCCTGGCCGGAGGCCGATCGACCCGGTTCGGCAGCGACAAGGCGAACGTCCTCTGGCGCGGGAGTTCCCTGATCGCACGCGCGGCCGATAACGTGCGCCGAAAGACCCGGGAAATCGTTGCTGTCGCGCGGCCGTCTCAGAACACGAACTCCTGGCCCGTCGACCGGGTCGTTTTCGACGACACGACCATGCCGGCAGGGCCTCTGCGCGGGATCGTGGCGGGCTTGCAGGCCTGCCGCACTCGGTATGCCTTTATCGTGCCCTGTGATTCTCCTTCCGTCCGGCCGGAGCTGATCGCTCTCCTGAGGGGGCGTTTCAATCCCGAGGTTTCGGCCGTGGTCCCCCTGTGGGCCGGCACCCTTCAGCCTCTTGTCGCCATTTACCGGACCGCGTCGTGGAAGGAGCTGAAAACCCTTCTCGAAGAAGGTGAGCGGTCGCCGAAAAGGGCTCTCAAGTCGCTGCCCCATCTCCGTCTTTCAGAGGAAGAGTGCCGTGAGGCCGATCCGGAAGGATTGAGCTTCCACAACGTGAACAGGCCGGAGGATCTGGAAAGGCTCTCCGATTAGGCCGTGGACGGGCGGCCGGGTCTCCACAAAGAAGCGCACCCCACCCAGAGGAAGCCCACCATAAAGAGGCTGAGGAAAAAGCCGGTCAGGAAATGGCCGTTCTTGAGCGCGATCCCGGTGATGAAGACGAAGTAGATCCCGAGAAAGAGCTCGAGTCCGACCCAAGCGGCTTTTTTGGTCGTATAGCGCTTGAAGGGCGTCTTTTTTCCTGTGGCGGATGTGACGTTGTACTTCGGGGTGCGGATGAAGGTGACGTCCTTGCCGAATATGGCTTCCAACACGGCGCGGGCGTTGTTGACCGAGAGCCCGATCCCGAGAGAGAGGAGTATGGGAAAGTAGAGGATCTGTCTCTTCCAGTTCTTGTACGCCTCGCGCTGTGAGGCGAGATAGAAGGAGAGCACCGAAGTTGTGGCGGCCATGAAGATCGAGAGGTCGAAGAGAAGGCTTCTCGCCGCGCTCGGATCGTTCATTCGGATCAGAAAGGCGGGCAGCATGAGAAACGCCACGAGAACCATGAGGACGTAGTTCACGTTGCTCGTCAGGTGGAACGTGGCCTCGAGCTTGTTCTTCAGCGGGATCCCGCTTTTCCAGATGTCGATCAGGTTCTTGCGCGCCGTCTGGATCGATCCCTTGGCCCAGCGGTGCTGCTGGGATTTGAAGGCCCGCATCTCGATGGGGAGCTCGGCTGGCGCCACTTCCTGGAACTGGTAGACGAACTTCCATCCCTTGATCTGGGCCCGGTAGCTCAGGTCGAGGTCTTCGGTCAGGGTGTTGTAATGCCAGCCGCCGGCGTCTTCGATGCACGAGCGCCGCCAGATCCCGGCCGTTCCGTTGAAGTTGAAAAACCGGCCCGACCGATTGCGGGCCGTGTGCTCGATGACGAAGTGCCCGTCGAGAAGGATCGATTGGAGCCGCGTGAGCAGGGAGAAGCTTCGGTTGATGTGTCCCCAGCGGACCTGGACCATGCCGATCCGGCTGTCCGTGAAGTGGTGGACGATCTCGCGGATCATGCCCGGTTTGGGCACGAAATCGGCGTCGAAGATAGCCACGTACTCCTTGTCCGTCCGGGTGAGTCCGTTGGCGAGGGCGCCCGCCTTGAAACCGGTCCGGTCGATCCTGTAAATGCGGCAGATGTCGAACCCCTCGGCCTTTTTCCTGTCGACCACATCCTGGGCGATCCGGCGGGTTTCGTCGGTCGAGTCGTCGAGAACCTGAATCTCGAGAAGCTCGCGGGGATAGTCGAAGTTGCAAACAGCCTCGATGAGGCGCTCGACCACGAGAGCTTCGTTATAGACCGGGAGCTGGACCACGATGCCGGGGAGCTCGTCGAACCTCTTCTTGGGTTTGGGAACGTGCTTCTTGTAGCGGTAGTAGAGAAAAACAAGGAAGTACCTGTGGACTCCGTAGACGGACAGAACCGCCATGATCGAGAAGTAGCAGGTTAAGACAATGATCTTCCACGTATCCATGAAAACACCGCTACGCTGTCCGTTGGTTGATCCACGCTGCCGGATTCAATCGTGAATGATAATTACGTATCTGTCCGGATTCAAAGGGGTAGCAAAAAATAAATGTCTCTGCGAAATTTTTGGCCGATCGAGGCCCACATGTGTTATTTCTTTTTCCAGCGTGGAAAACCTCAGTGATTATACATACGACCTCCCAAAGAGCCTGATCGCCCAGATTCCGGCTGAACAGAGATCCCGTTCGCGCCTTCTCGTTCTGGATAGGGGGAAAGGGGGCGCCGATCACGCCAGGTTCGACGATCTTCCCTCTTGGCTGCGGCCGGGCGATGCGGTGGTTTTGAACGATACGCGCGTCATCCCGGCCCGGATCGAAGCAAAACGCCTGTCCGGCGGAAAAGTGGAGCTTTTTCTTCTCGAGCCCGACTCGGCCGGCATCCCTTCGAAGCGGCCCGGACAGGATCTTCCCCTGGGTGTTTGCTGGCGGATCCTGGCCAAGCCTTCGGGCCGGCTGAAAGAGGGTGAAACGCTCGAACTGGTGCGGGGCGGCCGGGTCAGCCTTTTGTGCTTTTGCGGCGGAGGAGAGTGGCGCGCTTTCTTCGAAGGTGTGGAAAAGGAGCAAGACCTCTTCGGCAAGGGTAGGATGCCCCTGCCGCACTATATCGAGAGAGAGCGCGGCGCCGACCCGCGGGACCGGCTCGACAGGGAGCGCTACCAGACCATATATGCGTCGAAGGACGGGGCCGTGGCCGCGCCCACGGCGGGTCTTCATTTCACCAAGGACCTGCTCGATCGCGTCGAAGCGGCCGGCGCCGGGATTCACCGCCTGACCCTCCACGTGGGGATCGGGACCTTCGCGCCCGTGCGGGACGGGGACATTCGCAGGCACGTCATGCACGAAGAGCGCTACGAGATTTCGGCCGAGACCGCTTCGGCCCTCAACGAGGCGCGTTCATCGGGCGGCCGGATCGTGGCCGTGGGGACGACGTCGGCCCGTGTTCTCGAGACAGTGGCCCGCGACGACGGCTCGATCGAGGCGGGAGCGGGATGGACGGGGATTTACATCTATCCTCCCTATCGATTCAAGGCCGTGGACGCGCTGGTGACCAACTTCCACCTGCCCCGGTCGACGCTCCTTCTGCTCGTTTCGGCCTTTGCTTCGCGTGAGATGATCCTGGCCGCCTACGAAGATGCGGTTGAAAAAGGATACCGCTTTTACTCTTACGGCGACGCCATGCTGATCGTGTAGAATGGAAATGGCTTCCATGTAGGGAGGGACTTCATGCCGGAAGGGCAAAACGAAACGGGACGCGCCGAATACGAAAGGCTGAAAGCCGAAATCATCGAGCACGACCGCCGGTATTATGTCCTTCATGATCCTGTCATATCCGACGCCGCTTACGATGCCCTCATGCGGCGCCTGCTGGAGATGGAGGGAGAACACCCCGAGTGGGTGGATGAATCGTCCCCGTCGCAGAGGGTGGGCGCCGGGCCGCTCGAAGGGATCGAGCCCTGGACCCATCGCGTTCCCATGCTGAGCCTGGGCAACACCTACTCGGTCGACGAAGTGCGCGACTGGCAGGGACGGCTCCTCAACTTTCTCGATACGGACGTTCTCGAATCCGACTTCACCTGCGAGCCGAAGCTGGACGGGCTGGCCGTGGAGGTGATCTTCGAAGAGGGCGTGCTCGTCCGCGGCGCCACGCGGGGCGACGGGAAAACGGGTGAAGACGTGACCCGCAGCATCCGCACGATCCGATCGCTTCCTTTCATGCTGAAAGACGCCGGCCGCGGCATCCCCAAGCTCCTCGAGGTGCGGGGCGAGGTTGTCATCGAACGGGAGGCGTTCCGCCGCCTCAACCGGGAACGGAAAGAACAGGGGGAAGAGCCCTTCGCCAATCCCCGCAACCTGGCGGCCGGCTCTCTCAAGCAGCTCGATCCCCGGGTCACGGCGTCGCGGCCCCTCGATCTTTACTTTTACGGCCTGGGAGCCGTCGACGGGATCGCTTTCGAGAAATACGAAGAGATGCTCGGCGTGCTTCCGGCCATGGGGCTCAAGACGCTGAACAACTATATGGCGGCCGGGGATCTCGATGAAGCGCTCGCCCACTACGATAAGCTTCTGCGCGAGCGGGAAGCCATTCCTTTCGAAGTGGACGGCGCGGTGATCAAGGTCAACCGGATCGATCTGTGCACCCGGCTCGGTGTGAGGTCTAAGTCGCCGCGGTGGGCCATTGCCTTCAAATTCCCGGCGAGGCAGGAAACGACGAAGCTTCTCGATATCAAGGTGCAGGTGGGCCGCACGGGCACGCTGACACCAGTGGCCGTGCTCGAGCCGGTGCAGGTCGGCGGGGTGGAGATCGCGCGCGCTACGCTCCACAACCAGGAAGAGATCGAGCGCCTCGATGTCCGCGTGGGCGACACGGTTCTTGTCGAGCGGGCCGGAGACGTCATCCCCCATCTGGTCAAGGTGATCACCGATTTTCGTTCCCCTGAGGCGGAATCCTTTGTCATGCCGGCCAGATGTCCCGTCTGCGGCACGGACGTTGTCGATGATCCGGAGGAAGTGGCCGTGCGCTGTCCCAACCGGACCTGCCCGGACCAGCTGAAAGCGCGGATACACCACTTCGTGCAAAGAACGGCGGCCGATGTGGAGGGGATCGGAGGCAAGCTGATCGACCAGCTCGTCGAAAAGAAATGCGTGGCCCGCCTGGCCGATCTCTACGGCCTCGATATGGAGCGTCTGGCCGGTCTCGAGCGGATGGGTGAGAAGTCGGCCGCAAATATTGTTGACGCCCTCGAAAAATCGAAAGAAATGCCCCTGAATCGTTTTCTCTTCGCCCTCGGCATCCGGCACGTGGGTGAGCACGCCGCCGAGGTGATCGCCGCCCACTTCGAAACCCTGGACAAGGTCCGCGCCGCCGAAAAGGACGAGCTCGAAGGAATCAAGGAGATCGGTGCGGTCATGGCCGGGAGTGTGATCGCTTTTTTCGCCGATCAATCCGAATCGGAAAACCTGAACGCCATGCTCGCCGCCGGTGTGGCGCCCAAAGCCTTCAAGCCGGCCGGAGAAGGCGCGCTGGCGGGAAAAACTTTTCTCTTCACCGGGACCCTCTCCATTCCCAGGAAAGAGGCCGAAGCCATGGTCAAGGCGAAGGGGGGCCGGATCCTGTCGAGCGTCTCGAAGAACCTCGACATCCTCGTGGCCGGAAAGAAAGCGGGATCCAAGCTGAAAAAAGCGAAGGAGCTGGGGTCTACGGTCCTCACGGAGGAGGAGTTCCTCCGTCTAATCCGAGTCTAAGACATCCCTGATCGCGCGCGCTCTCTTTTCCACGTCCCGGCCGGCAAGCACGGCCGAACAGACCGCTATCCGGCGGCATCCCAGGCGAACCAGCTTGCGGGCGCCGTCTGTGTCGATCCCGCCGACGGCGAAGGCCGGGACCGGGACGGCCGAACAGATTCGCGCCGCCTCCTCCGGGCCGATGAGGGCCTTGCCCCTTTTGGTCTCCGTTGGAAAAACGGTGCCCACGCCGATGGCGTCGGCTCCGGCTGCCTGTGCTGCAGAGGCGTCTTCGAGGGTTTGCGCCGAAATCCCGAGAAGCATGTCCTCCTCTAAAATGGCCCGGGCCTCGGCGGGCGCCTTATCGTCCGGTCCGAGGTGGACACCATGGGCGCCGCACTCGATGGCGGCCGCTGCATCGTCGTTGACCACAAGGGGAACGCCGGTCCCGCCGAGAACGTAAAGAGCCCGCCGGACCAGGTCGAGTCTCTTCGCGCGCGATTCTTTTTCGCGGATTTGGACCAGGTCTACGCCTCCCGACAGGGCCTGCGCGAGAGCGTCTTCCAGCGGAAGAACGGAAACAGAGTCGACATAGATCAGGTAGAAGCGCGCGCTTTTCAGCCTCTCTTTCCAGCCGGCCTGGCTCTTTCCGGGTGTATTCATTCGCTTTTGTCCGTCCTCGCTTTTAAAAAACTTACCTGCTCTGTCGATGCGGAAGAGGTATAAATAAAGAACGCAGCCGGAAGAACGAGACCCGGCCTCGGGAGATGCGTTTTGGAAATCCTCCTGAAAACAGCCGCCTTTTTACTCTGCTTGGCTCTCCTGCAGGGGATCGTGGGGATCGTTTTCTTCCGCCGCAGGGCCGCGCTCGTTTATTTCTTTTTCCAGACCCTCTTTCTGTTCTGGTCGGCCGTGGCCGTGCTCGCTTTCCAGGGAAAGACGGGCGCTTTTGCGGGATGGGGATGCATCGTCCTGTTCGGCCTCTTCTTTCTCGCGGGCTTTCGCGCCTGGAAGAAGAGCGGAGCCTCTGCGGCTCCAAGAGCGGGGGCGAAAAATCCGACTCCCTTACCTCATGGGAAACCGTGAAATCACTTTCGCCCGTTCGCTCACAACGAGCTTGTCGCCCCTCGCGACGGCGTCCATGGCCACGGGGGGAGGCGCCTTGCCCGGAGGCAGGGGAAAGACGGCGACGCGCGTGTTGATCCGGGCGCTCGACGAGTCGACGAGCGCCATGCCGACCTGCTTGCCTTTCACGAGGGCGCAGGAGGTCACGTTGCCGATATATTTTCCAGCCCTGTCCACGACGACATCCCCCTTTTTCACAGTGCGCGGCATCTTGGTGGTGACGCGGAAACGGACGATCTGCTTCTTCCTGGGCTCGATCCAGCGCTTCAGCAGGGCTTCACGCCCGATGAAGAAAGGCTTGTGAAACTTGACGAACGAGCCGTACCCGGCTTCGATCGGGTCGATGTCGTAGTCTCCGGCAAGCTCGTGTCCGTAGAGGGGAAGCCCGGCCTCGCACCGCGTGGAATCCCGGGCGCCGAGCCCGACGGGCGCCACGCCGAGAGGTCCGCCGGCGTCGAGGACGGCTTCCCAGAGAGCAACGGCGTTGTCGGGATGGACGTAGAGCTCGTAGGCGATCTCTTCGCCCGTGTACCCCGTGCGCGATGCGATCACGTTCACTCCGGCGAGCTCGATCTCGACGAAGAACGATCTGGGCTGTCGAAGCAGTTTTCGCTTGGTCTCAATGTCCTCGGCGAGGCTCAGAAGAGTTTCGAGCGAGGCCGGTCCCTGTAGCGCCAGGTCAATGCGGCGGTCGTCCCCGCTGGAAGGATCTTTCAGGTCGCGGATCTTCACGGGCCGCTCGATGCGGGCTCCCGGGTTTTCGCGCGAGATCAGGATTTCTCCCGAATTGACCGCCCCGAACCAGGCCAGGTTCTTTTCCGCGTTCACGGCATTGCAGACGATCTGGTACCGATCGCGGCCGCGGCGGTAGATCATCACGTCGTCGAGGACCTTCCCGTCGGGATCGAGAATGTATGAGTAGAGGGCCTGGCCCGTCTTCATCCGCATGACATATCCGGTGGTGCAGAGATCGAGAAAGCGCGTCGCTCCCGGTCCGGCCACCTCCATCACGCCCATGTGCGCCACGTCGAAGAGGCCGGCCGAGGTCCGAACGGCGTTGTGCTCTTCGCTGACGCGCGTGTACCAGACCGGCATCTCCCAGCCCGCAAAGGGGATGAGGAAGTCTTTTTTGGCCAGGCTTCGATGAACGGAGTTGAGGGGGGTTTTTTTGAGCGGTCCTTCTTCCCGTTTCCACGAGTGTTCTTTGAGCGGCCGGCTTGCCGGAAGCTCGCCGCGTCCGATAAAGAAGGGTTTTTTCAGATCAAAAAGGGAAGGGTTTGCTTCGGCCAGACCGGCGGCGTCGGGCGCGCCGTCGGCGCCGATGACGAAACCCCTGTTTTCGGCGATCTTTTTCAGCGCGGCGAGCCCGACGGCACAGACCTTTTTCTTCCCCTCTTTCAGGATGTGCGACCACATGCCGGGCGCCTGGAGGGGGTGCATCTGGATTTCGTATCCTCCCGTGCCGAAGAGGCGCTCGCTCCGGGCCACAGTGAGGGTCGTACCGCCGCAGTCCACGCTGGTGAATCGCCCGTTTTCGAGGCCGCCGGCTTCGGGAAGGACCTGGGAAAGCACATCCTTGGCGCCCGGTCCGAGCAGGAGGAGGCGCACCCTTTGGTCCTTCACATCGACGGCGCGCCGGAGCTCGCGGATGACCACGGGACCGTCCACTTTTTTGTAGACGTCGCCCGTGTCGAATGTGATGTAGCCGTCGGAGAGCCCGCGGAGCCAGGAAACCGCGCTCCTTCCGTCAAGCGTGTGGAGCGAGATGAGGAACCGATCGAATCCGGATGCGTCGCGATCGTCGCGGAAGAGCAAGAGGCCGCTGATCACCCGGCCCGATGCGTTGAGCATGAAAGCGTTCCGGACGGTTCCGGGCTCCATGGTCGCCACATCGCAGGTGGCGACGTTCTGGAGGAAGTGGGCGGCCCGTTCGCCGGTGACTTCGAGTACGGGCGCCTGGGTGAAGTCAACGAGGCCGCACCCCGACTTGAGCGCCGCGGTTTCGGCTTTTTCATCGCCGAAAGCACAGGCGGCCGTCACGCCGTCGATGCCGCCGGCCCGGGCGCCCGCTCTGGTGATCTCAGATTCCACGGCCGAGGCGTAGGCGCTGCCTCTCATCGAATAAAAGGGGTAAGCCGGATGTTTTTCCGGGTATGGCGGAGTTGTTCCCCTCAGGAGAGCACGGACCTCGGCCTTGACTTCCTCCATGATTTCGAAGTCGATTTTACCGCGGCCCAGCTCCAGGCCGGAGCCGATATAGTGGAACGGTTTGATGTTGGTCAGGACCTTGTGAATGAGACGGGCCAGCCTGTCGAGCTCGGCCTCTTTGAAGCCCCTCTGCGTGATCCACGTCGCGCCGATGCGAATCCCCGAAGGGTGGGCGGCGTTGGTGTCGCCGGCGATGGTGTTCTTGTTGAGGGTAATGTCGCAGAGATCGAGAATGCGCGACGCAACTTCGCCGCGGAGGGGTGCATTCTGCTCCCCTCTCTGCGTGTTGAGGTCGATGAGGAAGAGGTGGGAATCCGTTCCGTTGTATGCGAGCTTCAGGCCGCGCTTCACGAGCGCTTCGGCCAGGTAGGCGGCGTTCTTTTTGATCCCGCGCTGCAGCTCCCGGAAGTCTTCGGTCGCCGCGATTCCAAAGGCAACGGCTTTTGCCAGGATCGACTGGATGTGGGGGCCGCCTTGTTCTCCTGGAAAGACGCCCATGTCGATCTTCTTGGCGATGTCGGGGTCGGTGGAGAGAATCAGCGCGCCCCGCGGCCCGCAGAGGGTCTTGTGCGTCGTTGTCATGACCACGTCTGCAAGACCGACCGGGCTGGGGAATTCGCCGGCCACCACCAGGCCCGCGGGATGGGAGATATCGGCGAGCAGGATGCAGTTGCCGCCGGCGCTGTCCGCGGCTTCGCGGAGGGCGTGCCAATCGATCGACCAGGGGTAGGCCGAAAAACCGGCAATGATCATCCTGGGCCTGTGCTCTTTTGCCAGGTCGATGATCTGGTCGTAATCGAGCCGGCCCGTGGCTTTTTTCACGCCGTAGGGAATGATGTTGAAGTTCATGCCCGACCGGTTGACGGGGCTTCCGTGGGTCAGGTGGCCGCCTGCCGAGAGGTGGAGGCCCATGACGGTTTCGCCCGGCTTGACAAAGGCGTTGTAGACGGCGTTGTTTGCCGCCGCTCCTGAAAGGGGTTGCACATTGGCGTAGATCTCGGAGGCCCGCACTTTGGGCCCCGGTCCTTCAAAGCGGTCCGTGGCAAAAAGCTCTGCGGCGCGCTGTTTGCACAGGGCTTCTGAAAAGTTGATGAAGTCGCATCCCTTGTAATAGCGTTTGTCGTAATACCGCCTGAAGAAAGAGAGGTGGTGGCTGAAATCAAAGAGAGGTCTTTCTTTCGATTGGGACATGCGCGTCGAGGGGTAACCCTCTGCATAGAGGTTGGAAAAAGAGGTCGCCAGAGCCTGGCGGACGGCGAGAGGGCAGATGCTTTCCGATGCGACGAGTATGATCTTTCTGATCTGGCGCTCATCTTCCAGATCTATCAGGCTCGATGCTTCCGGGTCTATGCTCTGCAGATCTTCGTCGAAGAGAGAATTCATGACGGTCTTATCGGTGAGGATTTTCTGAATCATCGTTCAGCTCCCGGTTTTATTTCTCATGGTGATGAGCGACCGATTCTAATCGCGCATGATTCTAATCGCGCCACCTGTGTGGTGCCACCCCCTTTTTTTTCCAGGGTGTCAGAATGACACCTGGAGCTTCGAATGAACGAGGTGGTCTGCCAAAACGGCACTTCTTTTGGTGGAAATTGAATCAGGTGTGTCTTTATCTCTTTTATTATAACAAGTTATCCAAAAATAAGGTCGCAATGCCATTGGCACTCCATTTGTTAATTTGCATGTTCCGATGTCATTCTGATTGGCCGATTGTCAGGTCTGAAAAATGGACGCCCGATTTCGACAAAGACCGAGTAAAAAGACATTGTCCCTGCTGCTGGCCGAGGACGATGACGTCCTTCGTGATTCTTTAACAGCCTTTTTCCTGTCGCAGGGATTCAGGGTTTGTCCGGCGCGGTCCGGAACGGAGGCTGTTGAAATCGCCGTGGTTGAAAGGGTTTCCTTCTCGGTGATGGATGTCCATATGCCCGGATTGACCGGCATCGAAGCCCTCGAATCGATTTCGAGCAAAATGGGATTTCTGCCTTGTATCTTCATGTCGGGCGATGCATCGGACGACATCATGATGAAAGCCCTCGCGGCCGGCGGGGTGTCCTTTCTCTCGAAACCGATCCATATCGAGTTAATGAGGGAGTCGGTGGACCGGCTGATCGACAGGTACTTCCGCGGGAAGTGAACCGTTATGTAAAAAGCCGGATCGACTCCTCGATCGAAAGTAAAAAAGTTGTCCAGTAGAAATTTTACGAGCACAACACTTGCAGGAGGAAACATGTCAGGAAAAATCAAACCACTTAATGATCACGTCCTTATCCGGCGGGTTGAAGCGGAAGAGGTGACCAAGGGCGGAATCGTTCTTCCCGAAACGGCCAAAGAGAAACCGCGCGAAGGCATCGTTCTCGCCATCGGGGACGGAAAGCTGCTCGAAAACGGCGAGAGACTCGAGTTCCAGGTCAAGAAGGAGGACCGGGTTCTTTTCTCCTCGTATGCCGGGACGGAGATCAAGATCGACGGCGAAGAGCTCCTTCTCGTCAGGGAAGACGAGATCCTGGCCGTTGTCGCTTGACCGGGCCGGACCGTGAGTCGGTGAAAGTAAAAGGCCTTTTCGTAAGGCAAAATCAGTTAGAGAAAGAAGGAGTTATTGATGACAGCTAAGAAGATAGCCTATGACCAGGACGCCAGGGAAAAGATACGCCGCGGCGTCAACAAACTCGCTCGGGCGGTCAAGGTGACGCTCGGCCCGCGGGGCCGAAACGTGATCCTTCAAAAGTCTTTCGGTTCTCCCACCATCACCAAGGACGGTGTGACCGTTGCGAAAGAGATCGAGCTCGAGGAAGCCTATGAAAACATGGGTGCCCAGATGGTCAAGGAGGTCGCCTCCAAGACATCCGATATCGCAGGCGACGGAACGACGACGGCGACGGTTTTGGCCGAAGCCGTTTACGAAGAAGGGCTCAAAAATGTCACGGCCGGAGCCAATCCTCTCAGCCTGAAGCGCGGCGTCGAGAAAGCCACCGCCGCCATCGTCGACGAGCTCGTCGGCATGAGCACGCCCGTCAAGGGAAAGAAAGAAATCTCCCAGGTCGGCTCCGTCGCTTCCAACAACGACGCCTCTATCGGCGAAATCATCGCCGACGCCATGGAACGGGTGGGAAAGGACGGCGTCATCACCGTCGAGGAAGGCAAGTCCCTCGATACGACGGTGGAGTGGGTTGAGGGAATGCAGTTCGACAAAGGCTATCTTTCCCCTCACTTCGTGACCAGCCTCGAAAAGATGGGGTGTATCCTCGACGATCCCTATGTTCTCGTTTTCGAGAAGAAGCTCTCCAACATCAAGGACATGGTGCCCCTTCTCGAAAAAGTGGCCCAAGCCGGCAAGCCCCTTCTCATCATCGCCGAGGACGTTGAAGGCGAAGCGCTCGCCACGCTCGTGGTCAATAAACTGCGCGGCGTCTTTTCCGCCGCTGCGGTCAAGGCCCCCGGTTTCGGCGACCGCCGGAATGCCATGATGGAAGACATCGCCGTTCTGACGGGCGGCACAGCCGTGATGGAAGCGCTCGGCATCAACCTCGAAAGCCTCACACTCGATGACCTGGGCCGTGCAAAAAAGGTGATCATCACCAAAGACGACACCACCATTATCGAAGGCGCCGGCAAGAGCAAAGACATCCAGGGCCGCATCGCACAGATCAAGGCCGAGATCGAGGGTTCCACCAGCGACTATGACCGCGAAAAGCTCCAGGAGAGGCTCGCCAAGCTTTCGGGCGGCGTGGCCCAGATCAACGTGGGCGCAGCGACCGAGTCGGAGATGAAAGAGAAGAAAGCCCGCGTCGAAGACGCCCTGCATGCCACGCGCGCCGCTGTCGAAGAGGGGATACTCCCCGGCGGAGGCGTTGCTCTTATCAGGGCTTCCAAGGTGCTGGAAAACGTCAGAACAAAAGCCAAGGGGGATGAAAAGATCGGTGTTGATATCGTAAGCCGCTCCATTAAAGTCCCGCTCAAAACCATTGCCCAGAACGCGGGCTATGACGGATCCATCGTCTTGCAGAAAGTTATGGGAGCCAAGGGGTTGTCCGAAGGCTTCAACGCGGCGAAGGGCGAGTACGAGGACCTGTTGAAGTCAGGCATCATCGACCCGACCAAGGTAGTCCGCAACGCTCTGCAGAATGCGTCTTCCATCGCGACGCTTCTTCTGAAC
>CAZWHE010000019.1:0-6550 GCA_964633825.1 uncultured Phycisphaerales bacterium
GCGACCTGGCTGTCGACAAAGGCGATCTCGCCGTCGTAGGGTCTCTCCCGGAATCGCTCTTTGAACGGCTCGGGCGGTCTGTATGGGGCATGGGGATCATAGAAGTGAACCCAGCAAAAAAAAGGGGAATCGCCCCTTTTATCCAACCAAGAAAGGGCGGAATCAACGACCTGGTCGGCCGGTCGCTCTCTGGGGTTTTTCTCGACCGTCCCGCCCTTCGAGAGCTCGTCGTGATAAGCATCAAAGCCCCGGTCCAAACCGAAAACAGAGTCGAGGACAACAGAACCCAGAAACGCGGCCGTATCGTATCCCTCCTCCCTGAAGAGCTCGGCCAGGGTCGTGATCCCGTCGTCGAGGAGCTTGACGTCGTTCTCATTGACGCCGTGCTCGGGCGGGTGGAGGCCCGTCATGATCGAAACGTGCGATGGAAGCGTGGTCGGAACGGAAGTGAAGGCCTGGCCGAACAGGACCCCTTCTTGAGCGAGCGCGTCCATGGCCGGCGTCTGTGCTGTTTCGCAGCCGTAGCATCCGATACGATCGGCCCTGACCGTGTCCAGGGTCACGAGAAGGACATTGCAGCCCTTTGCCGATGGGGCTTGATCGGGTTCGCTGCATCCGAAAAGCAGAACGGAGTATAAAAAAACAGCCGGGATAGAGCACAAGAGGGTCGATTTCATGACGGCCTCGCGGACAGGATAGGTTTCAGAACTTTTCTTCGACTCAGAACTTGATCTCGAACGGCGTCGCCGATGTGATCTCACCATAGGTGACCGGTTTCGTGTTCTGACTCACGATTGTTCTGAATTTATATATGTAATCCACGATCGGTTCCCCTGTTTTTTCGTTTATCGCGGGCTTTCCCGTCTCCTCGTCGATGCGGGGCCTCGACTTCGGTTTTCTCGGAGGAAAGATGTCGACCTGCAGCATTCCGATCTTGGCTTTTTTCAGGAAATCGAAGCTCATGATATAGTTGATGCCCTCCATGGTCTGCGTCTTCTGTTCCAGGAGCGACAGAAGCGTGGCGGGAACATAGGCGGCCGGAAGCATGTTCGGGACATCGCCGCTGTTCTCCCCGCAGACACAGCTGTAGAACGCCTCGAGGTGGTCCTCTTCGAGAAGGAACTCGGTGGACGCCTCCCTGATGGGGCCCGCCAGCTGGGGCATCTGCCTGTATTCCTTTCCGAGACGCGATATGATCTCTATGTTCACATTGCCGTTGACGCTGCCGACCACGGTGAGCCTGATCTCTTTCTCCAGGTTCTTGAAGCCCGTGAGCTGCCAGAGTATGCGGTCTCCCGGATGGACCTCCTTTTTGAACCTGTTCTCCTGGCCGATGATCTTGATATCCACATCCCAGTAATCGCGCATGTTCCGCACGATTCCCTCGACGAACTGCTCGCCGTAGGCGGCGATGTGGGCCCCCATCAACGGGATATCCCTGAATCCGTATCTCTGGGCCCTCTTGGTCAGTCTGTGAATCGGATTGTTGTCTTTCGTCACCCAGCTGAACCAGTCGATGTCCTCCCTCGAAGGCTGGATCTTCTCCCGCTCCTCTGCAAGCGTCTTGTTGATCTGTTCTTCCAGGGATCTGTCGGCCCGTTTGAGCTCCACGCCGAAAAGGGCCGTGATCCCGTCACCGATTCCGGACAGGAGCGATGCCACAACCTTGTTGTTCTGTGGAAGGTCCGCCCCGCAGGACGCGCACTTCGATAGACCCGACTCGTTTTCAGATCCGCACTTGATGCATTTCACGGCGATATCTCCATGACGCGCAAACGAAATCTCCTCGACGGGCCGGAAACCCGATACCGGCCCTTCGAGGCTGTTTATCAATTCTTCGGCTTTTCCGGGCGGTTTCCTTTACACCTTTACACCGATTATAGCGTTATAAATGCAGGAGTTACAGCATCGCAAGCGAGTTGAAAAAGAGATTCTTCGATTGGGCAAATTCGTGAGGGATTTTTGAAAAGGACGGGAACCGCTCAGGGTGAAGATGAACATGGCTACCCGGCCAGGACTCGAACCTGGAACGTCAGGACCAAAACCTGAAGTGTTGCCAATTACACCACCGGGTAGGCCGGACGGGAAAGATATCAGGGAACATGCTGCCGGGTCAATGTTTTACCCGGAAGGAAAGACATTTCACTTGCTCGTCACGCCGAGGATCAATCTCCGGAGGAGGTCGAGAGAAGAGAGAGCCGATCGCACCCGGACCATCTCCCGGTCACCGGCGAAACGGAGCTCGCGAACAACCGTCGTGCCGTCGAAATGAGCAGCAATGCAGACCAAGCCCACCGGCTTTTCCTCTGTTCCCCCGCCGGGGCCGGCGATCCCGGTGATTCCGATCGCGGCGCGGCATGCGGCGCGCCTTGCAGCCCCTTCGGCCATGGCGGCCGCTGTTTCGGTGCTGACCTGGCCGTGCTTCTCGATGACGGCGGCATCGACGCCGAGCGTTTTGATCTTGGCCTCGACCGAGTAGGCCGTGATCCCTTCCTTGTAGACGGCCGAGACGCCGGCAACTCCCGTGAGAAGCGCCCCCACAAGGCCGCCGGTGCACGACTCGGCCGTGGCGAGCGAGATGCTGCGGTCGATGAGGATTCGGGCAACGGCCGATGGTAGGGTCGTGTCCCCGCCTTCCCCGAAAACCCTGTCCCCGAACTCGTCCCGCACGCGCCGGGCCGCTTTTTCGACAAGGGCTTCTGCGTCCTTCGACGACGACGTGATCGTCACGGTCACGACCGTGTCACGAACCGTCAGCCCGACGCGCGGATCCTTTCCGGTCATCAGCTCCCGGATGCGGCTGTTGGCCGATGACTCGGGCACCCCGGCGAGATGGATGGAGCGCCGGGCGATGCTTCGGCATGTTGGAAAGAGCTCGCCAAGCGAGGGCATGACGCTTTTCTTCATCATGGCCCGCATCTCGGCCGGAACGCCGGGCAGGGCGAAAAGACACGCCCGCCCGAGAGGCATCCTGAACCCCGGCGCTGTTCCCTTGCCGTTGGCCAGAATCCGGGCGCCCCGCGGAAGCAGTGCCTGGCGCTTGTTGTCCTCCCTCATCGGCCTCCCCGTCTTCCCGAACCAGGCCGCGATCGACTCGAGCGCTCCCGGGTCTTCTTCGAGATCGACCCCGGCGGCGCGAGCCGCCGCTTCTCGGGTCACATCGTCCTCGGTCGGTCCGAGCCCGCCCGCCACGACGACCATGTCCGAGCGCTTCGATGCCTCGTTGAGAAGTGCGGCCACATCATTCACGTCGTCGCCGACCAGTGTGACGCGTCGCGTCGAGACCCCGGCCTCGAGAAGAAGGGATTCGATCTCGGGCGAGTTGGCGTCAACAACATCGCCGCGGAGCAGCTCTTCTCCCACGGCCACGATCTCGGCCAGAGGTTTTTTCTCCTTGCTTTTCATTGTTCAACCGGCTTTTTCCGAGACAGGGGCTTCCTCTTCCTGGTCGGAAATCCTTTTCACCCTTTTCGAAAGCAGGATCCCTACCTCGAAAAGAATGACAAGCGGACCGGCCAGGAGACACTGGGTGATGGCGTCGGGAGGCGTCATGAAAGCGGCGAGGATGAAAGCCCCCACGAGAAAATAGCGGCGCTTGCTCGAAAAGAGCTCGGGCGTGGTCAGGCCGATGCTCGTTGTGACATACATGACCAGGGGCGCCTGGAACATGAACCCCATCACGAGAATCAGGACGAAGAAGATATCGAAGTACTTGCTCACCGTGATGCTGGCCTGGAGAATCTCGGGATTGGGAAAAGAGAGCAGAAAGCGCATCCCAATGGGAAAGAGGACGAGATACCCGAAAACGAGACCGGCCAGAAAGAGGGCGAGCGAATAGGGGATAACGCGCATCACGCTCTTCCGCTCTTTTTTATAGAGCCCGGCGCCGATGAATTTCCACATCTGAACGAGGATCACGGGCACGCTGAGGAAGATGGCGGCCAGAAAGCTCGTCTTGAGATAAAAGACAAATCCTTCGGGCAGGCCGATGAACATGAGCGGCCCCGGGTCCGGCTCTCCCCTCTCGATAAGGTCCTGGCGGTATGCTTCGTACGGTTTCAGAAGAAACTCGACGAGGTGATCACTGAAGACGTAGCAGATGATAAAAAAGACGACAACCGAAACCGCGCAGACGATGAGGCGGGTGCGCAGTTCATCGAAGTGCTCGGCAAAGGTCATGCGAGCCTTCCTGGGAGATCTTCCGCCCTTCCCGGTTTTCTCATTTTTCGTCATGGCATCAGCATACACCGGAAGGCTTCCGGGTAAAATCCCTTTTCGCCCGGCCGGGTGGGCGGACACGCTTGAAAGAAAAAGGCTCTCACGCCGGTGAGAGCCCTTTTTTGCATCTGCAAGGTCCGCGTTCTATCAGAAGCGAATGAAATCGAGAATGTCGTCAATTCTGACGATCTGCACGCCCAGTTTATCGGCAAGCTTGTACTCATCCGTGTCGGTCAGGTTCTGGGCGAACTCCCCCTCCTCCTTGTCGCCCAGCACGAGGAAATCGGTGCTGGGGGAAATCGTTTTATCCACGGTGTAACCGAGAGCGACAAGCCTGTCGGTGATGAATCCCTTGTTCATGGAAGCCGGGAACCGACCGAGCAGGACAAACGTCCTGTCCATGTTTTTTGCATAGAGAGGATTGACGACGACGTCGCCGGGAAGGATCGGATCCATGTTGTCGATCTGCGAGACGATACCGCACGTAGCCGTGTCCTTGTCCACGGCTCTGACCTCGATCCGGCCCTTGAGAATGAGCTCGCCGCCTTTGCCCTTGCGGAAGACATCGAACTTCGTCCCCCGCCTCAGACCGTTGCGTCCGCCGATATCGATGTAAACAAGACCGCTCTTGATGTAGGCCAGCATATCTTCATCGCTGGCACTTCCCAAGGGGCAGATAACGGTTCCGTCGGGAAGGTCGGGCTCTTTGAACACCTCGAGTTTCTTACCAAGCGCCGAGATCCTGGCCTGAAGAGTGCTGATCTCTTTTTGTGCGATCACTTTGTCCGATTCCGCTTGGGCTTCGACCTCGCGAATTCTGCTGCTCAGTTCATCGAGCTGGTTCTGAAGGTTGGCGACGCGCTGGTTGTCCTCCTCTTTCTGGGTGGCGGCTCTTTGCTGTTCGTCGTTCACCATCCCTTCGAGCTCTTGAATGCGCATGTTTTTCTGCTGTTCGATATTCTGGAGATTCCCCTGAGCTTCGCGGCGCGTTCTGATCTCGGTTTCCAGAGTGGCGTTCTTCTCGTCCAGCTCCCTTTTCATCCTGTTGCAGGCGTCCACAATGCTGTCGATCACTTTTTCCACGTTATTGACGGTGGAGCCCACATGGTCGGGAAATCTTCCCATCATGAAATCGATCTTTTCCTTGATGGCTTCGATATCGGAAGTGGAACCGACGACGGCCTCATCACGGAAACCGACAACCTCGCTGATATTGATGACCTTTCCCCTGTCTTCCTCGGCTTTTGTGTTCGCCTTGTCCCGCTCTCTTATGGCTGTCAGCCGTTCATTCTCCTTGTCAGCCTTATCACGCCAGGCAATATAGGTAAAACCGGAAAGACTCAGCACGAGAACGATCAGGAAAATAACCCACATCATGCTGACTTGGGCGGCGCCGGACTGGTTTCTTCTCATCACTTTCTCCTCAGCTCCTGTCAATGAATTCTCGAGAGCGGAAATTGTAAGGTGATTGTCTGATATATAGTTGTACTCAGTCAAGGGGCAACGAAAACGAAAAAGAATAAGTATATAATAAAAGACTCCGGCCCCTTCCAATCCACAGCTTATCCGAAAACAGCCATGGGAAATGTGAGAGCAGGACGATCTAACGATAACCCAAACACAGAGTTACCGAAAACGCGGAATTCTAAATCGAGGGTGTGGGAGGTTCAAGAAAATTCCAAAATTGCTTGACAGCCGGAGCAGCCCTTCTTAGCATGAGTAACGTAACTTACGCTTGAAAGCGGAGTTCAGTTCCTTAGGGACGATTTTCCCAAGCCCTTTTAAAAAAGCATTGAGTTCCTTTTCACCCACTCTTCCGGCGGACTTTTCACACTGACAAAGCGAATCTGAAATACTTCTTCTGAAATCTCCTGGATAAGAATTCTGCGAAAAATAGAGCGGCCCTTTCGCGAGGCCGTGTCCCGAAAGTATCCACAGAAATCCCGGTTCTTCATAATCATTTAACCATTGATAACACTTTTCAGCAGGTGACTCGAAGAATTCATGTAATCGGTTTACTCGGAGGCATAGGAAGCGGAAAGACTTCCGTTGCCCGAATCCTCGGAGAGTTGGGCGCCCATGTCGTTGACGCCGACAGGATCACGGGCGAATGCCTGTGCGATGCCGGCATTCAATCGAAAATCAGATCCGCTTTCGGTAACAAGGTTTTTATGTCAACCGGGGAGGTGGATCGCCGGAACCTGGCGCGCATCGTTTTTTCAAGCGAAGAAGAACGCTGCCGGCTCAATGCCATTATTCACCCCGAGATCGCAGCGAGGATGCGCCGGGAGCTCGACCGGTTTCTCCGCGTTGAAGACAACGAAGTCGGCGT
>CAZWHE010000019.1:6650-37535 GCA_964633825.1 uncultured Phycisphaerales bacterium
TGCAGACAACGAAGTCGGCGTTGCAGACAACGAAGTCGGCGTTGCAGACAACGAAGTCGGCGTTGCAGACAACGAAATCATCGTCATCGATGCTCCCCTTCTCCTCGAGTCGGAGTTTGCAAAAATGTGCGACACCCTGGTCATGGTTCAAACCCCGAAAGATCAACGCATTGAAAGGATGACAACAAGGGAGGATTGGGACTCAGAGGAACTGGAAAAGAGGGAATCATTCCAGACTCCGCTCACGGAAAAAGAATCAGCGGCCCACATTGTTATCGACAATTCGGGCGGCATGAAAGATCTCAGGAAACGTGTGGAAGTGTTTTTCGCTTCCCTGAAAAAATAATCACTCATTTTAGTCCTAAGGAGCTGACCAAAGATGGCCACTGCAAAAAAGGCGAAGTCGAGCAAGAAAACGTCGAAGAGAAAAAACGGAGAGACTGCGGATGCTTCGGCGGAAGAAAGGGGAGAGGTCGAGAACGGGGATCTTTCAGATCAGGAAGAGGAAAACGGGCAAACCGCCGGCAGGCCGAGGAGGAAGTCGCCTCCCAAGGACAAGTACGAAAACATCAAGAAGGGGGAGCTGCACATTACAGCTCTCCAGAAAATGACGATCGCCGAGCTCGTCGAAACCGCCAAGGAGGAAGGGGTCCAGGAGTACACGGGGCTGAAGAAACAGGACCTGATCTTCAAAATTCTGAAAGAGAGGGTCAACAAGGACGGGATCATGTTCGGCGAGGGCGTCCTCGAAGTGCTTCCCGACGGCTTCGGTTTCCTCCGCTCCCCTGATTACAATTACCTCCCTTCGCCGGATGATATTTACATCTCACCCTCCCAGATTCGGCGTTTCGGGGCCAAAACCGGGCTCTGCATTTCCGGGCAGATCAGACAGCCCAAGGAAAACGAAAAGTACTTCGCCCTGCTCAGGGTGGAGGCCATCAATCACGAAGATCCCGACAAGCTCAACGACATCGTCAACTTCGACGACCTCACCCCCCTCTACCCCGACGAGCGTTTCATCATGGAGGTCGAGGACCCCCAGGAGATCTCGAGCCGCATCATGGACCTGATCACGCCCATCGGCAAGGGGCAGCGCGGGCTCATCGTGGCTCCGCCCCGCACGGGCAAAACGATCCTCCTCCAGAAAATCGCCAACAGCCTGTACAGGAACCATCCCGAAGTGAGACTGATCGTTCTCCTCATCGACGAGCGCCCCGAAGAAGTGACCGACATGGAACGCTCCGTGCACGGCGAGGTGATCTCGTCGACCTTCGACGAACCGGCCAGCCGCCACATTCAGGTCGCCGAGATGGTCATCAACAAGGCCAAGCGCATGGTCGAGTACGGGGACGACGTTGTGATTCTTCTCGATTCGATTACGCGCCTCGGCCGTGCCTACAACACCGAAGCCCCCCACAGCGGACGGATCCTGTCGGGCGGCGTGGATGCGTCGGCCCTCCAGAAGCCGAAACGCTTTTTCGGCGCGGCGCGCAACATCGAAGAGGGCGGGTCGCTCACCATTCTCTCCACGGCTCTGATCGAGACGGGCTCCCGCATGGACGAGGTGATCTTCGAGGAGTTCAAGGGCACGGGGAACATGGAGCTTCATCTCGACCGGCGGCTCGCCGACAAGCGCGTCTGGCCCGCCATCGACATCAACCGCTCCGGCACCCGCAAGGAAGAGCTCATTCTCGATCCGGAAGAGCTGAAATACGTCTGGATCCTGCGCAAGGTTCTCAACGAAATGAATCCCATGGATGCCATGGAGCTTCTCATCGAGCGCATGAAGAAAACCAAATCCAATGCCGAGTTCCTTCTCACCATGAGCGCCAGCTTGAATACGTAGAGAAGGGGGACACAACACGCAGTAATCCGCAGCGGGTTCCCGCGTGTGTGTCCCCTCTCTCACCGCACCTTTCGAACCGCCGCGCTCCGGGCCCAGGCCCTGTGGCCCTCGCTGTCCTCGATCTCGTACCAGTTGTTTCGCTCCCGGACGATCGACACGACTTCGCCCTCCCTCAGGGAGAAGCGGGTCTCACTGCCCACGGCCGGTTCGGTGCGGACCAGAGCGGCCTCCTGAACAACAACGCCGATCCAGCCGCGCGGGCCGTGCCTGACGAATCCCGACAGGCCCGCCAGAAGAACGGCCGGAACAACGAGGAGAACCATCCCCTTCCCGATCAGGCGCTTTCCGGAACCGAAACAGAACGCGCCAAAACAAAAGAAGAGGGTCAGCAGGACGGAAGCGATGCCGAGGTATTCTCCTGCGGTCAGGAATCCCGTGGCCTTGCGGACGAACCCGACGAACCCTTCTCCTCCGGGGACGGGGGTGCCGATGCGGGTTAAGGTGACGCGGATGTTTTCGGCGACCGACCCGTCGCGGGGGCGCCTCTTCTCGGCAACGAGATAAGAGTGCAGAGCTTCGCTGTACTTTTTCATCCGGAAGAGGCAATTGCCCATGTTGCATGCGACGATACCCTCATCTCCTCCTGCTTTGCCGGAGGCTTTGAATGCGCCGAGCGCTTCCTCGTAGCGAGCCTCCCTGTAGAGCCTGATCCCCTCGCGGAACAGGTCGCCGTCATCTTCGATCGGGGCGCCGCTCAGAACCGCTGATGTGAGTAACACGAAAAGCCCTGTCATCATTACGGTTCCTTCCTCTCCAGGCTGTCCGACAGTCTCTCGGCCAGGCGGAGAGCCGTGACGTCGAGATCCGCCGCGGATTCGGGACCCGGTGAGCCGAAGCGTCTTTTCTCCAGATCTCGGAAGAAGAGACCGATCTCTTCGGCCGGCTTTTCGGCCACGCCGCAGGACAGGAGAATCCCCCGCACGTCACCCGTCAGAACCTCTTTCCCTGGCAGGCAGAGCCTGTCCGAGAGGTAGCGCGCCAGAAGATGGGACACGATCAATGAATCTCCCTTTTCATCCGGACCGAGAGAGCTCAAGCTCTTTTCGAAGACGGAATAAGCCCGCTTCCCCCTGACAGAGGCCGAAAGGGCGGCGAGTTGATTTCGCCGCAGTTTTATTAACCCGGCCGCCAGAAAGCCGATGAAAGAAGCAGCCGGAACGATCCGGAGAAAGAGGGCGATCGCCCCTCCTTTTCCGGGCATCTCATCGATGACGGGCAGAATGTCGTCCTCGAGCTCGCGGCCTGCTTCGCCCGCCGACCCTCCTTCTCCGGGCAGCACCTCGATCGGAGTCGGTCCCCACAATGCCTTCGTGTACCGGCCGGTCCCGGGATCGAACCAGGCGAACTCGAGCGCCGGAATCTCTTTGACCGCAACGCTCCGGGGCGAGATCTCGAAAAGGCGGTGTCTCACCCCTTTTTCACGGCTGTCCCTCTTCCCGAAGACGCGGAACGAGCCGTTGAGCTCGACAAAACCGGGCATTTCGAGAAACTCGATGTTGCCTTCACCTTGAATCGAGAACCGGAGAAAAACAGAATCCCCGACCCGGCACCGGCGCGGCTCTGCTTCGAATGCGGCCTGATAGGAGCCCACGCCGTTGGTGAACGACGACGGCCTGCCCTCTTCGGGCAGAGGCCGAACCTCGAACCCGAGCGGAGGCGAAAGAGTGTAGGCCGAACCGGAAGCGACAAAAGCGGGATCGAACTCGAAGGAGCCCGGTTCGAGAGGAAGATATGCAAACTTCTTTGTCGCCCGATAAAGCGGGTCCTTGCCGGAGGCGCTCAATGCGAAAGAGACGTCCCGGCCGAGCTCAAGGACTCTCAGGTCGCACCGGGCCGATTCCGCGGAAAGAGGAGGTGCATCCATAATGAGAAAAGAGGGGCCGGGATCGAGCCAGGGAAGAGAGAAACGCAGGTCCCGCCCAATCGGGCTTTCCTTCGATTCCCTTTCCGAAATCCGAACCGCAATGGAAAAAACAACGGGCTGATGGACATAAAAGGTCTTTCCCGGCACGGTCGCGGCGAACCCGGAGGATTCGGCGAACCCGGAGGGTTCGGTTAAACCCTTTTCCACGAAGAGGCGGACGGGCTTTGTGAGCTCTTTTTTTTCCCCGCCGGCCGTCACCTCAACAGGCGGGATGGTGAAAACACCCGTTTTCAGAGGATAGAGTCGGTATCGAAACTGCGAAACGAGACCGAGGTCCGGACGCCCCCCGTTCTGCCCGGCAGAAGTGCGGGCTCCGAGCTCTTCAATGAAAAGGCTTTTTATCGTGGGAAAGCGCGTCACTTCACAGTCCGCAAAGCCGGCTCCGGCCGCTTCGACGAAGAGAACAACGCTTTCTCCGATCCGGGTCGTCTCCCGATCGAGATGGGCCGATACCCTGAATTCATCTTCCCCGGAAAGAGGGCTTCCCAAAGGGATAAACAAAAAGAGGAGATGTGAGAAAAAAGATGTCACCAGTCGATCTCGCTCGGTTTTCGGTCCGCAGTTTTTTCCTTCTCCCTCCGCGCCTTTCTGAGGTCATCGAGAAGGGCAAAAAGCCTCGTCATGCCTTCGGGAGTGAGCGGTCCCGGATCCTCACCCCATCCCGGCCGGGTCTCACCCGAAGCGGGCGTTCCTCTTTCCTCCTCCGATCCGTCGACCCGTCCGGCCTCCCCGCTCCTTTCATCGGCAGCGGCATGTCCTTTATCCGTTCTCGCCGATCGCTCTTCCAGCTTATTTTCGATCTCGCGAGCCAGCTCGAGGGCAAGCAGCTTGTTCGCCGCGGCTTGTGCGGGGTAAAAGGAGTCCCTGCGGCATGCTTCAAAAAAGCCGGCCGCACCCCTGGCGTGCTCGAGAGCGGCTTCGACGAGAGCCCTCTCCCCCGACCCTGCGAGACTCTCGGCCAGCTTGTAAAGGCAGAGGCCCGATCCGAAGCGGGCTGTTCCGGTCGGGCCCGATTCTCCTGTTTCCATTGCACGGCGGAACCGCGCCAGCGCGGAATCGTACTCTCCCAGCTTGTAAAGGGCCAGCCCCAGGTTCACGAGAACAGGGCCGGGGCTGGACAAGCGCCCGCAGCTCTCCTCGTAGGCGCGGCGCGCTCCCCGAAAGTCTCCGCCCAGGAAAAGCCTGTTTCCTTCACGGGCGGTTTCAAGCGCCGCACCCTCGCCGCAGGAGCCGAGAAAAAGAACGGGCAGCACGACCAGAAAGAGCGGCATGGCAGGCGCACCCTTTTTCGGAACGAAGAGGCCGGCCAGGGAAATAAACGCTCCTCCGAAATAAAGGAAAAGAGCCGCCAGTAGAAAGACCTGAAATAGAGAACGGTCATCGCCCGCGGAAAAGAGCGATCCCCCCGCGCCGCCGGCCGGGATGACGCCCTTCTGAAAGATGTGGTCCATCGGAAAAGGGGCGCTCGCCACGCCGGTGCAGATCCCGCCCGTTGCATCAGCGGCCCTTTCGAGAAGATCGGCTCTTCCGTAGGTCGTCACTTCTATCCCGTCCTTGTCCTTCATGTATCCCCGCCCCCGGGGCAGCGGGATCCCGGCCCCGTCCGGTGTTCCCACAAGGAGGCCGAAGAGAGGGATTTTGCGCTTCCGGGCTTGGGCGACGGCGCTGTCGAAAAGAGAGATATTCCCCCTCTCTTCGCCGTCGGTGACGACAACGATGGAACGGTTTTCTTTTGCTGTTTCTTCGAAAGCGCTTCCGAAACCATCGAGAGCAGCGAGGAGGCCGGCGCCGAGAGACGTTCCCCCGCCGAGGAGGATTCCTTCCCTGTCCAGTGCCTGCAGGAATAGATCATGGTCGCCCGCCAGGGGGCACGCGAGGGAAGCTTCCCCGGCGAACCGGACCAGACCGATGCGGCCGTCCGGCATGCGGCCGACGAGATCCTTGATCTCCCTCCTCGCCCTGGCCGCGCGGCTCGGCGGCACATCCTCCGCCCCCATGCTGGCGGACACGTCGAGAAGGACAATGACATCGGGCCGCTCCCCCTTGTTTTTCGAAGAATCTGCGGGCAGCTCGGGACCGGCGAGCGCGAAGAAAATCAGACAGAGCGCGCCTGCTTCCGTAAGAAGAGCGAGCCAGGAACGGCCGGCCCGATACCTTGCCATGGCCGAGAACCGGGCCAGGCCAACGGCCGAACATCTGATCCCCCGCCAACCGATCAGCAGCGCGAACGGTCCGGCCAGGAGACCCCAAAAATAGGCCTGTTCAGAGAAGATCACGGCAGCCTCCTGTAAACCGTCCCGCCGAGAACGAACCCCGCCAGGAGAACGAGAGCGCCCGGAAAAAGAAGACAACGAAAAACGTCTTCATAAAGAGGAAAGCTCCTCCCCTCGACAGGCGTCTTCTCCATTTCATCGAGGAGACTCATCGCCTCGCCGAGATCGCGGGCCGATGAAATCCCAAAAGACCGCCCCCCCGTGATTTCGGCGATCCGGAGGTGAAGCGAAGTGTCGAGCTTCTCTTCGCCCGAGCGGCGAACGTCGTCGAAATCAATAGCCACCGTATGGGCCCTTGCCCCGATTCCTTCCAGGAGCCGCGCCGCGGCGAGGGGCTCGATGACGAAACGGTTTTCGCGGCCATCCGTAAAGAGAAGGACAACCTTGCTTTCGGCCCGGCTCTTCTCGAGAAGCGCCGCGGCTTCGGCGAGACCGGCGCCGAGAGCGGTTCCGTCCTCGTCGCCGCCCCGTTCTGCGGCAGCGATCCCTCCGAGCCTTTCCACAAGAGCGCTCCTGTCGAGCGTCAAAGGACAGATCGTCTCCGGATAGCGCGCAAATGCAACAAGGCCCACCCTGTCGTTTCGCCGCGCCGCGATGAAATCCCGCGCGATTCCGATCACGATCTCGAGAGCGGACCGGCCGTCCGATGCCGCGGCTTCGCCCATGCTCGACGAGCGATCGACGACAACAACGAGATCGATCCCTTCGGACAGAACCGGAACTCGGGCCCGGACCAGCGCGGGCCGGGCGAGAGCCAGGATGCAGAGAGCGATCCCGGCGGCGCCCAAAAAACCCGGAACCCAAAGCGTTTTCACACGCCACGTTGTTCCGGCTTCATCCACGGCGTCGACGGCCGGAAACTCGACGGTGTCCCGCGATCGCGCCGCCCGGCTCCAAAGCAGCCGGATCAGCGGGAGAACGAGCAGCACGAGAAATCCGGGGTCGTGAAAAGAGATCATTGCGCCGTCTCCTCAACGAATCCCCGGGCTTTATGAAGGAGATCGCGCGCCGCCCCGGCGCCCCGGAAACGCGCCCCGAACTTGATCCGGTCGCACCCGTGGAGAAGACTTTCCAGCTCAGAGCATCGAGCCGGAAAAAGTCCCGCCGCCGCGAGCGAACAGAGGATCTCCTCTGTCGTCATATCGAGGGCGCACCCCTCGTATCGTCTCGAAATATATTGCCGCAGAATGCGCGACAGAGAAACGTGAAAGACGTCTTCCTTATCCCGGCTGTCAGGGATTTTCTCCCCGAGCGCGGCCAGGCCGCTCATCGCCTCGAGCCCGGGGTCAACGGCAGGGTCCGATTCGGCCGGCCCCGTTCTTGTCTTCAAGCGAAACCGCACCAGCACGACAGCGATGAGCAAAAGACCGGACAGAATCAGAGCCCAGTAATGAGCCGAGCCCGGCAATTCCATGAGAAGAGGAGGTTCCGCCAGGCCCCCCGGAGCCGGAGCAGCCGGGCTCGATATCCCGCAAAAGAGCAGGCCGCCGGATCCCTTGATCAGCCTCATTTGCCGGAGCATTACTTGCCGAAGCATTACTTGCCGAAGCATTACTTGCCGAAGCATTACTTGCCGAACCCCCTCCCGCGCATTTCGAGAAACGCTCTCAGCGGGGCCGCGAACGGTTCGTCCGTGCTGATCTCGAGAAATCCGGCGTTGCATCGCGCGCAGAGCCCGCCGATCTCGTCGCCGCGCAATCGCGCCCTCTCCTCGAACCTTTCCCGCAGACCGGCTGAAGCGAAGTCGGCCGTAACGACCCGCCCCGTCTCGGGATCGCGGAGGCGGATGAGACCGCTCTTTTCGAGCCTCTTCTCTCTCGGATCAACAACGCGAACAGCCACAAGATCGTGGCGCCGGGCCGCAGCGGAAAGAGGCTTGTCGAATCCCGCATCTTGGAAATCGGAGACGAGAAAGACCACGGCCCGCTTGGTTTTCGCCTTCGCGAGCCGGTCGAGGGCGGCGCTGATATCGGTTGCACGGTCTTCGGTGCTGAGAGAAAGAATGTCGCGCACAACGCGCATGGCGTGGCGGCTCCCCCTGCGCGGCGGCACGTGATGCTCGATGCGATCGGAGAAAGCGATCAGGCCGACCCGGTCCTGGCTCCCGGCCGCCGCAAGAGCGAGGACGGCGCAAAACTCGGCCGCAAGCCGGGCTTTTCTCCGGACACCGGACCCGAAGCGCGTTGACGCGCTCACGTCGACGAGAAAGTAGACCGTCCTCTCCCGCTCCTCGCGGAACCTCTTCACGAAGGGGGTCCCCGTGCGCGCCGTCACGTTCCAGTCCACGTCGCGCAGGTCGTCGCCCTCCACGTACTCGCGCACCTTGTGGAATTCCATGCCCCTTCCGCGGAATGCGGAGCGATAGGATCCAGCCGTCAGCTCGTTCACGAGCTTCCGCGTCCTGATCGTGATCCCGCGGACCAGCCTGAGAAGCTCTGAAGAATCAGCCATCTGTCAGGGAACCTCGATGTTCTCGAAGACGCGCGCCACCACGTCTCCCGTCTCGACCCCTTCCGCCTCTGCCTCGTAAGAGAGGATGATTCTGTGCCGGAGCACGTCCGGGCCGACGGCCTTGACATCCCGGGGAGTGACGTAGTCGCGACCGTCGATAAATGCCGTCGCTTTCGACGCCAGCACGAGCCCGATCGAAGCGCGCGGAGATGCGCCGTACTCGATGAGGGGAGAAAGATCGGACATTCCGGCCGCGCCCGGGTCCCGGGTGGCAAAGACCAGATCGACGGCATAGTTTCTGATCTTCTGATCGACGTATACCTTTTCGAGCGCCTCGCGCGCCCGGAAGATGTCGTCCCTGGAAGCAATAGGCTCCACGTTGAGCTCGGGCCGGGTGCGCGCCATGCGCTCCACGATCTCGAGCTCCTCTTCCCGGGCGGGGTAGGGAATCTTCACCTTGAGAAAGAAACGATCCGCCTGAGCTTCGGGAAGGGGATAGGTCCCTTCCTGTTCGATGGGATTCTGGGTTGCAAAGACGAGAAAGGGCTCGGGCAGAGGAAAGGTCTCCTCGCCGATCGTCACCTGCCTCTCCTGCATCGCCTCGAGAAGCGCGCTCTGGACCTTGGCCGGCGCCCGGTTGATCTCGTCGGCAAGGATGATGTTGGCGAAGACGGGGCCGCGCTTCACGGAAAAACCGCCCGTCTCCCCGTCGAAGACGCGCGTCCCGGTCAGATCGGCCGGGAGGAGGTCGGGCGTAAACTGGATGCGGCGAAAGCCGGCGTCGAAAGAGCGCGCCACCGTCTGAACGGCCAGGCTCTTCGCCAGGCCCGGCACCCCTTCGAGAAGAACGTGGCCGCCGCAGAGAACGCCGAGGAGGAGGCGTTCCACAAGGGTTTCCTGTCCCACGATGACGGCGCTCACACACTCTCTCACATCGCGGAGAAAGCGGCTCTCGGCCTTGAATTCTCGCTTTTCTGTCATTGGACGAGCTCCCATGGTCAGGCCATAAAGGGTAAACGTCTTAACCGCTCGATGGTTGGAATAATATCACGAAACGAAGGGAGTTCTCACCCCGATTATCGGAGGTCCCTCGATTCCCGCAGGGAGCGGATTTTCTCCCGGATGCGGTTCCACTCCATCATGGTGGAGTCGCGGTTCGCGTCGCCGAAAAACTCGCCGTATCCGTCTTCGAGAATCCTCAGCGCGGCGAGTCTCACCATCCAGCGCTCGTCGATCAGCGCATCCTCCAAAGCCCGAATGGGAATCCCCTCGAAGGGCTTGTCCATCCCCGTCGACAGAGCCGACCCGTCCATTCCGAGAGCCTCGGCGAGAAAAAAAGCCTGGCCCCGGCCCGGGTATTTGTCCCAGAGCACGCCGTAGCGCCACACTTCTTTCGGGAAATCACGCACCATCAAAAGGGAGAGCGCGCCCCGGATTTCATTGACGGAATCCTCGTCTCCTTCCAGCATTCTCAAGAGAACGGGGACGACGCCCGTCTCTCCGAGCCGGGCGAGCGAGAGAGCGAGAAAACGGATCGCGTCCCTCGAAGAGTTGCCGCGGAAGAGACGGAGCAGAACGTTCCGGGATGTGCTTCCTCCCCTCTCGGCGAGCCGGTCAACGGCTCGACGCCACTCATCCGAATCCCGGCTGAATGATTCGAAGGATGCGAAGACGAGGTCTTCGGCTTCCTTCCCCGGATAGAGGGCGAGGGCATCGACCGCCGCGAGCCGGACGTCGATCGATTCCTTCCCGCTTCCGGCCGCCAGGATTTCGAAAACCCAGGGTTCCTTGATCCCGTCGAGGGCGACCATGAGCTCGCGGATCCTTGCGGGAGCGCCCCGGTCGATGACGTCCCACAGGACCGCACGGTTTTCGGATGTGCCTGCTTGAGCCAGGGAACGGAGCATTTCGATGCGCACCGCATCGCTTTCGTCATCGAGAAGCTTTCTGACCAGATGGAAATCGCCCGGCCCCCTGCCGCCCAGAACACAAGCGGCTCCGGCGCGCAGATACCATCTGCCGTCTCCGGCGGAATCGGCGACCCGGTTCATTCCCAGGACGACCATTCCGAGAAGAGGATAGGACTCCTCGCCATAGACGGCGAACAGATAGGTCGTCAGAGGATCGAAAAGCTCGTTCGATTCCGAGACGATGACGAGGTCGATCATTCCTCTGACAAGGAGATCGGCGCTTTTGCGGTTTCTCACCCGGGAGACGAGCCTGCGCCACTCCTCGGCGTCGAGGGATTCACCCAGGTCGCGGCGTTCGCAAAGCCAATCGTAGCATGCCAGGATTGTCTCTTCCGAAAGCAGGTTGAACGACTCGATCAATCCCGAGAGGAAGCGCTCCGTCTGCTTCGTCCGGTTGGCCATATCCCTCCACCAGATACGGTTCTCCAGATACCAGGATCCGAAGTCGCCGCCGCTGAAGAGGTGCTGCCAGGCGTTTTCGCTGTGAGCAGCGAGAAGAGCCTGTTCGATCCTCTCGAATCGGGTATTTCTTTCGCGATACTCGACGCGGCGGATCTTCCCGCCGGCCGTCACCTTGACAAGAACGGTCCGGCCGTCCGAAGCCGCGGTCTTGCCGACCGAAGCCGCAGCGGGATCGGCGGCACTGAAGAAACCGCCGAGATACAAACCGTCCAGGAGATCGCGGAGCCGTGCCGAGGTGACAAAGCAGGTTAAAGGGGTGCGCTCAAAACCGGGATCCCCGATCAGCACGTCCCCGGCCAGCCGGAAACGGATGCCCGTCGAGCCTCCTCTTTTTTCGAAGTCGATCACTACACGCGCCAGGTCCTCTTCACTCAAGATGAAGAGGTCCTTGCGCCCGACGAATTCCTCGCCGTGCTCGCTCCACCACGTCTTCCAGAAAGTCAGGTCGCTTCCAAAGGGGGCGCCCGTTATTTTTTGCAGGCACGCCGCCGAGATTTCGAGAAGACAGGAAAAATCACTGCAGTACCGGCCGGCGAGGAAAACCTCCATATAGGCCGGCACAACGCACGCCCTGAGATAATCCCAGTCCTCGGCGGCGCTCCGGCGGAGGTAGATGCACGCCAACCCCGATGCGGACGCAACCTTGAGGAGGGGATCGCGGGTCAAGAGATAACCGTCGAGCCTCCCGGCGAGCTCGAGCGGAACGAATTCCCCCGCTATTTTAAGCTCGGCGGTCACAAGCGTCAGAACGGCAAAGGCGAAAACGCGCTCGTTCTCGCTTCGGACGAGTTTTTGCAGCTCCCGGGAGACCTTGTCCGAGTCCTGTCTGGAGAGATAGAGCCTCACCTGATTGGCGAGACGGGCGTTCTCGTCTCCCACCAGCCTCAGGGCGATGGAATTCATTTCCGCCGCCGGGATGTTCGACTTTTCGAGAAGGAGAAAAGCGTGGCGCCGAACATCCCCTTCAGGAGAACCGATCAAGCCTTCGAGCTCTTCCTTCAGGGATGAAATATCCTTTGTCATCAAAAAGTTGAACGAAACGTTTCTCAGGTAGCGCGCCTTGGCCGAGAAAAGCCTCGTACAGAGAAGGAGAGTCTCATCCGGTCTGAGACGATGAAGAGAATCGAGAATCAGTTTGACCTTCGGCTTGAGGCCGGGATGGTTGATGAGAGCCCTGGCAGGCTCCCAGACGGCATCATGGCCGAAGCGGCTCAGCAAATGGACGACGGCGGGTTTGATCCTATAGTTGTTTTCTTCGAGCAGCTTCTCGAGATAAGGGATCGTCTCATTGCCCCGGGAAAAGATGAGCCGGACCGCTCTCTCGCCTCTCGGGTCCGGCCAGAAGAGGAGCTCGACCCGGCAGTGGTCGACCAGATCGCCCGGAGCGAGAAGGAGAGGGTCCTTTTTCCGGACCGGCTGCTCTTCCTGGGCGAAAGAAACCCCTCCGGCCAGCAGGACCAGCAGGATCACGATTCGGTTCTTCGTTCTTCCCCAGTCGATCATCGTTCTCGCTCCAAATTGCCGGAGCAATGAAATTGCCGGAGCATGAAATGCAGCTGCGCGAAAATCTCATTCTATAGAGAGAGGCGGGGAGACACAATATGCGGGGGGATACAATATTCATTGTGTCCCCTTACCCGATCCAGGGTCGAAACCCGGACGAAGCCGCCGGCCTGGCGGCCGAAGTCGCCGGCCTGGCGGCCGAAATCGCCGGCTTGGCGGCCGAAATCGCAAACAGGGATCGGCATTCCCCTGGACCCCGATCGATACAGGCGCGCGCATCTTCCCGGGCGGCGGCCACGAGATCCACGTCGGCCACCCAGTCGCCGGCGCGAAGGGGCGGAAGCCCGTGCTGCCGCAGGCCGGTCACCTCGCCCGGCCCGCGCATCTTCAGGTCTTCCTCGGCGATGCGGAAACCGTTCCTCTCGCCGAGAATGATGTCGATTCTCTTCCGCCCCGCATCCGTTGCCGGCTCGCCCGCAAGATAACACCGCGACGCACGCCCTCCCCGGCCCACGCGGCCCCGGATCTGGTGAAGCTGGGAGAGACCGAACCGCCAGGCATCCATGATCACCACCGTGCTCGCTTCGGGAACGTCCACGCCGACCTCGACGACAACGGTGGTCACGAGGAGCGGCTTTCGGCCCGACCGGAAGTCGCGAAGGGCATCCGCCTTTCTCTCCCTGTCCATGGCGCCGTGAAGGAGCGCCACGCCGAAAGTCCCGCCGTACTCCTTCTCCAGCCCGGCATGAACCCTGACGGCGGCCTCGAGATCGAGCTTTTCCGACTCGTTGATCAACGGACAGACGACAAAGACACGCCCCCCGCCGGAGAGGTCGCTCTCGATCCTGGCCCGCAGACCCGGATCTTCGAGGGAGACGGCGGCTTTCGTCTCGATCGGCCTCCGTCCGGGCGGCAGGGAGTCGAGCACGGAGATGTCGAGCTCGCCGTAAAGGGTGAGGGCGAGCGTCCGCGGAATGGGCGTGGCCGTCATGACGAGGATATGGGGATCGAGCCCTTTCTCCCTGAGGCGCCAGCGCTGCCGCACGCCGAATTTGTGCTGCTCGTCGATGACGCACACCTTGAGGTCCTTGAAGAGAACGCGCTTCTGGATGAGAGCGTGAGTGCCCACGACGATCCGTGTGGACCGCCTGCTCAAAATCTCTTCGATCTCGCGGCCCTTCATGCCGGCGCGGAGAAAGAAGGGCTTCATGTCAAGCGGTTCGAGGAGACGGGTGAGAACGGCCGCGTGCTGTTCGGCCAAGACCTCGGTGGGCGCCATGAACGCTCCCTGGCCCCCGCCGAGCGCGGCGGCGAGGAGAGGGTAGAGAGCGACCGCTGTTTTGCCCGAACCCACGTCGCCCTGGAGGAGGCGGTGCATCGGTTCTCCTGATTCGAGATCCGCCCTGATTTCGCCGACCGACCTCTGCTGCGCAGCCGTAAGCTCGAAAGGAAGGGCGCTTCGATAGGTCTCGTCGAGGGAGGGCGGAAGCCCGGCCGCTGCGGCGCCGCGCTCCTTTCGCTTCCGGCGCTCCCGGGCCAGGTCGAGCTGGATGGCGAAGAACTCTTCGTAGGCGATGCGGCGGCGCGCCGCCTCGGCCTCGCCGCGCGCCGCGGGGCGGTGGGCTTTCCACAGGGCCTCGGCCAAGGGCATGAGATCCCTTTCGGGAAGACCCGATCTCTCGCGCCAGTCTCCGGACAGGGGCATCCCGTCGAGGATGTG
Source organism: uncultured Phycisphaerales bacterium (assembly GCA_964633825.1). Taxonomy (GTDB): domain Bacteria; phylum Planctomycetota; class B15-G4; order B15-G4; family CAYZWU01; genus CAZWHE01. The sequence goes on from CAZWHE010000019.1 coordinate 20,860, forward strand.
ATCCACCCAGGCTCCCAGCATCCTGGGAAAGATTCCATCGGGAAGGGAGTAGACCGGCAGGAGACCCGGAAAGCCGGGACCCGCGTCCCCGTCGAGATGAAAGTCGGGAGACAGGACCTGGAGCCGCCCCTTGTCGGAGGTGACCCGGCCCTGGAAAGAGACGATCCGGCCGCGCTTGAAGGAGCCTTTCAGATAACCCCGCCCGAAGAGGACAAGCTCCACAGCCGGATCGACGCCGGTCTTATCGGAATCGCCGCTGCATTCCTCGACGAGCACGCGAAGATTCCGCCGGCGTCCCCGCCCCGAGACAACGCTCTTCTTCACCCTCCCGCGCGCCGCCCCGACCGATCTTTCCGCCAGGTCTTCGACCCTGCCGGGCGCCATTCGATCGCGGTATCGCCGCGGGTGGAGAAGGAGGAGATCCCCGAACGTGCAGATCCCGGCTTTGGCCAGCGACTCGGCACGAGCCGGCCCCACTCCTTTCAAGAGGGTGACGCTCTGATGAAGAAAAGCCTCCGCCTCCCGGCCCGCGGCCGGGGAAGGGCCGTTGGGCGCAGACCGCTTCCCCATCCTTTCGGGGCTTTTGGAAAGCGGCGAGGTCTCCATCTGCGAACCGGCTCCGACAGCGAAGGAAGCGTTAAACCCAAAAAACGATTATGACGCTGCCGCCGGAATTTTCAATCGGGCTCTCAACCCGGTTATGGAACGACCTCGATGTTGATCGGGTTGGAAGCGAAACCCCAGGGCGGAGTGTCCAGCAGATAGGCGAAGCTCATCGTCCGGCCGGCCAATCCCGGAACAGGCCCCATCGTGTCGAGACGGGCCGCGCCGTTGCCGAATGGACTCAGTTTTCCCGCAAAGCCCAGGAAGGTCGGCGAATTCAGATAGGTTTTCACGATGACGGTGAACTCGTCGATGTTGAGGGGCAGGGTCACCACATTGCCCGGCAAAGGCGTGCCCGGAGCCGTTCCCGAAAGGGAGCCGAGCAGGGCGTATGAACGGCCCGAGTTGCCGAAACCTCCGTGAAGAGCGAAGTGGATTCTGCCGCCAGCCGCCTCGACGAGGGTGAACCTGTCGGCAACGAGCAGGTGGATTCCGGTGAATTCGTCCGCTCCCATGTCGCTGGTCCCCATGAAGGGCCTGGGATCCCCGTCGAGATCGCCCGGTCCCCCCCATGTGTTCGAACCTCTGTTGATGCAGGGCGAGAACCGGGTCAGGTGGAAATCGCTGCCGTCGGTATCGTTGAAGAGAGGGTTCTCATCGATCATGCTGCCGTCGTCCCAGACGAGCGTGCACAACGGCTCGACCTGGATCGACGCCTGCCCCCCCTCCACGTCGGAATAAGCGATTGTGAGACTGCTGGGCAGGGTGGCGATGTGATCGTCGAGAAAGACCTCCGCTCCGACCTCGGCCTCGTTGCTCCAGAATATCGTGTTGACAGCGACGATTGACGTGCCGTACCAGCTGAAAACACCGCCGCCCCGCCTGGCCCAATTGAGAGCAATCGTGTTGTTTATCAGCTCGACGGTCTGTCCGTCGCCGTCAAAAAAGATCCCGCCGCCGAAGCTCCAGCTCGTCGCCGTGGTTTCGTTCCCCACAATGACGTTGCCCGTGATCAGGGGAGTGCTCCCCGCGCAGTAGATCCCGCCGCCGAAAGTGTAGGCGTCGTTCTCCTCGATGACATTGTTCACAAGGACCGGAGAGGAGTCGTACTGTATCGAGATTCCGCCTCCGTAGCCGTCGTTCTCCTGGGCCACGTTTTCGGCGATCCTGTTGCCCTCTATAACGGGCGCGGCATGATCTCTGCACGAGATCCCGCCGCCGAAGCGCGCCTGGTTTCCGCTCACCAGATTGGCTCTGATCGTCGGTGACGAGCTCTTGCAGTAAATCCCGCCTCCGTACACGAAGCCGTTGTCGTCCGTGCCGGCGCCGTTGGTGAGCAGGAATCCTTCGATCACCGAGTCCGGTCCCTCGCCCCCCCAAAAAAGCACGACGCTGGCCGCCGCCGATCCGTCGATGATCGTTGTCTCGGGCGAGATATCGTATGTCAACGGGTTTCCGTCCACATCGCTCCTGACGGCGATCCCCTTCCCCTTGAAGTCGATGTTCTCCGGGTAGGTCCCGGGCGCAACCAGGATCATGTCGCCGTCAACGGCCGCGTCGACGGCGTCCTGAATCGCATCGTAATCGCCGGGAACATGAATGATCTTGGAGTGACCGATAACCTGAAAAGAGAGAATGAGTGACAGACAGATAAGGGTTCGCATATTCAGGCCTCCTTCAAGTGAGAGTGTGAAACAGAATCCGGTTTGCATTCATGGAGATAAACAAACAGCATGCCAACCGGTGAAAATCCGGATTCAGGCGCCACGCAGTACTTATTAGTCCCTTTCATTCAATCTGTAACGCAAACGGCCGCTCCCTCCAGGCCCGCTGATCCGATTCGAACGCTTTTCGTGCGAAGCCGCACACTTTTCCCCATGAATGAAGCTTGACCGTCGCGCCGGACCATGGGAATTTATGATCAACCCAGATCTCCGGACCCCGGAATAATGAAGCGATACCGTTCCTGTTTGCGATCTCTCGTTCCGCCCTGTCTTGCCATCTGCCTGACCCTGCCGGCCCCGGCCCTGACCGCTTCCGACGAGGTGAAGCCCTCGAAAGAGGTGAAGCCCTCGAAAGAGCGGTTCATGGAAGGGCTGGATCGGGTCTACGAGCTCAAGTCGAAAGGGAGGTGGAAGCTCGCCCTCGAAGAGCTCTTCTCCCTGCTGGAAGAACACAAGAGAAAAGACTATGCCCGGATCAAGCGCTTCGACATCGTCGAATGCGTGAAGGAGAGCGTCTTCTGGATGGGCCGGGACAGGCGGGACTTCAAGAGGTTCGACGCGCTCACATCGGGAAAGTGCGTCTCCTACAGCTTCGACAGCGGCCAGTTTCACATGAAGTATCTCTCCGACGAATTGGCCGACTTCAACGCCCACAGGGACCGGGACTCGCCCCTGGCGAAATACGAGCCCGATTTCCACCCCGCTCTGTTCAAGGAGCAATGCTCGATCGAGATCGAGACAAGCATCGCTCCCGCCTCCCCTCGGGAAAGGAGCCAGACCCTGGAACGTCCTCTCGTCTTTATACAGACCACGACGGGCGAGACATACAGCATCGATTTCGGCCGGAAGAAACCGAAGAAAGCCAAGCGTTCCTTTTTCACACCCGCCATCAAGCGTTTCGATCCGGCCGGGGGATTGTTCCGCACGTGGAAGACGATCGCAGAAAAAGACGACTCTTCCGTGGAATACGGAAAGCCCAACTCTCTCGCCGTTAAGGTGAGATCGGACCGGATCACCGTCCTGGCCAATTCGAAGCGCCTCTTCAGTGTGAAGATCGATAGAAGCCCGAACTGGCGCGTGGGGATCAACCGGACTCATTTCAGCGCGCTAACCCTCAAAGGCAAGATCGAGCCCGGGTGGCCGCAAAACCTTCTCGACGCCGATTCCCAGAAGAAATACGCCGAGTTCGAGAAATCCTTCCGGCCGCAGGATTATCTCCCCGACTGGCTGCTCGTCGACACTCCCGTGATCACGGCTCCCGCCTCGAACAAAAGGAATGACTCGGAACGGCTCCCCGGTCCCTACCGGCTCGACCAGGTTCCTCACGTGAAAAAGGTGGTCGACTGGCACAACAAGGGGGCCTTCGACGACGGCATCGCCTACCTGAAAACCGTGCCCGAAGAAAGTATGACTCCCGAGGCCCGGGCGTACCTGGCCGCCCGTCTCTACTACGGCAAAAAGGAGTACGAAAAATCACTCCCCCACTGCACCGTTGTGTGCGATCTCGATCCCGGCTTCTTCAGCGCCCGCATACTCCAAGCCGAGCTGTTCATCCGGCTGAGGCAGAAGGAAAACGCCATCGCCGCGTTCTTCGGAATCCTCGAAGACTTCCCGGCCGCGGATGAGGATATCTCCCTGAACCTGGCCCGCCTCCTTCTTCATGCGCAGAGATACGAGGAAGCCCGTAAAGTGATCGACGACGCCTTGATCCGGGGATTCCGGTCCGCTGAACTGAAAAAGATCGATTCCACTCTCATCAAGGCGATCCGGGGGCCAAACTGGAACAAGCCTTTCGAGGTGGAATCGAAACACTATCGAATCCGATCCGATTTCAACAAGGAGATCTGCCTGAAGGCGAGGAAGGTCCTCGAAGAATCGTACGCGGCCTACACGCGCACCCTGCACGAGATCGACGACAGGGACGGCCGGAAATTCACTGTCTATCTCTTTTCGGGCAAAAGCGGTTTCCGGGCCTACTGCCAAGACCTCGATCGATCCCCTCACGAAGACACGGCCGGTCTTTACATCCCGTCCCTGAAGCAGCTCCTGATCTGGCTGAGCGCTTCCAATGAATTCTTCATGCGCACGATCCGCCACGAGGGTTTCCACCAGTATCTCGACCGTTTGATGGACGATCCGCCCGCCTGGTTCAACGAGGGTCTCGCCGAGTACTACGAACTGGCCGAGACAAAGCACGGCAGGTGGAGGGAGGGCCAAATCGATCCGCTCCACCTGAAGCTGTTGAAGGAAGCGTGCTTCAGCAGATCGGGCTCGGGAAAGCGCGGTATCGGCATCACGATCGATGAGCTTCTCGACAGGGGCCGGCCGCGGCCCCGGCTGATGCCGCTGAGGAGCTTTCTCTACCAGGACTATGCCGGCTTCTACCAAAACCGCCGCACCAGCTACGCCCAGGGCTGGGCTTTCATTCACTTCCTGCGCCGCGGCGGGGAGGAGAATGCCCTGCTCTTCGATAAACTGTTCCGGACATTTCAGCGGAACATCCCGGCCGGAGCGGCCATGGACGAGGTCTTCGGAGAACTGGACCTCGTGGAACTGGATCAGGAATTCAGAAAGTACATCCTGAATCTCGAGTGACGGCCTGCGGCGGAGAAGACCATTGCTTTCGATTCGATGCGAATTGCAACTATGAACCGCCTGCGATTGCGATGCCTTTTCGTCTTGCTCGTTCCCGCAGTGAGCTGCGCGGTTCCGGCTCCGGTCGAACCGGGGACACTCCCGGAAGGCGTTGACCTCGCCTATACCCTGGAAAGGATTGTCCGGCCTTCGCTCTCTCTCAGGGTCGCCGTGACCGCGGCCGGCTCTTTGGACGGCGCCACCCTTTTCACGATCGACAGATGCTGGGGCGGCTCGGACAACTGTCCCGATGAGATCCGCGATCTCGGCGTCCGGGGACAAGGGGGCCGGGTGCTTTCCGCAGAAAGAACAGAGCCCAACAAATGGAGGGTCGAGCATGCGCCCGGAGAGGTGCTGCGCCTGGCTTACTCCCTGCTCCCCGCCCGATCGCACGGCCGGGAACGGCACCGGTACCTGCCGGTCGTGACCGATGATTACATCCAGATCATCGGCCACACGGGCCTCGTCTTTCCCGAGCATCTCCTCGGAAGAGAGAGGTGCAACACCGAGATCAGGTGGAAAGGATTCGCCGAGCCGGGATGGCGCGTTGTTTCATCGTTCAGCCGGGACCGGGAACGATACCGCGTTCACAGGCCCCTGGACGCTCTCCGCCATTCCTTCTTCATCGCCGGAAAGCTCCGCATCACAACGCGCCGTGTGGGCGGAGCGCCTCTGCACGTCGCGGTGGCCGGTGATGAGTGGCGGTTCAGCGACGCGGCGTTCAGCGACAGGGTCGTTCGGATCATGGCCTTCGAGCGTTCCTTTTTCAACGACTTCGACCACCCTCCCTACACGGTCTGTCTCGTTCCCTATCCCTACAAGGAACCCGACGCGTCATCGAGCGGCGGCACCTGCCTGACCGATTCTTTCATTCTCTTCCTGCCGCCTCGGGGTTACGCCGGCAAGGCCCGGACGGGACTGGAACCGATCGAGACCCTGATCGCCCACGAGTATTTTCACAACTGGAACCATCCCGGTCCCGAAGACGACGCCATGCACTGGTTTTCGGAAGGCTTCACCGTCTTTTACGAACGGCGGATCCTCCTCCGTCTCGGCCTCTTCTCACTGGACGAGTACGCGGACCATCTCAACAGCAGGATCAGGAAGTACACGACCAGCCCCTACAGGGAGACGCCCAACGAAGTTTATGTCCGCTCGAAAATGCTGGACCGGTCGATTTCATCGCTCCCGTACCTGCGCGGGGACATGATCGCCGTTCTCACGGATCACGAAATCCGGACCGTTTCGAAGGGAAATCTGTGTCTCGACGACCTGATGAGAGAGCTGGTCCGCCGCACCGATGCCGATGGAGAGAACCCGAGCAGCGAGCTGGTCTTCGACCTGATCGAGGAGTTCACGTCCGCGGCGTTCGCTCGAAAGATCCGCGGCATCGCCGTCGACGGAGACGCCGTCGCTTTCGAGTCCGGCACTTTCTGCGATCTCCTCGAAATGCGGCGCGTCCCTGTTTACGCCTTCGACATGGGATTCGATTTCGAAGGATCCCGAGAAACGCGCGTCGTCACCAATGTCAGGAAAGGCTCCAGCGCCTACGAAGCCGGCCTGCGGAACGGACAGAAGCTCGCGGGCTGGAGCGTTCATCTCGGCGATGCCGACAGGCCGGTGAAGCTGACGATCGTCGAGAAAGGAGAAAAGCGCTCGATCACTTACCTGCCCAGGTCGTCGCCGATCGAGATGCCTCAGTTCTTCCCGCGCTGACCCCACTCCCCTTCGAGCGAACCCTTCTTCGTTTTCAGCACCTTCTTGATCGTCTTCTGCCTGAAGTCGGCGAAGATGCCGTACCACTTCTCGAGAAAGATCGTGTTGTCCTTGCGCTTGGGACGGTTGTATTTGTCCTTCCCCCCGCCCAGATCGAGAAAGAAGGAGAAGCTCTGGATGTCGTGGTACTCGTAAGACCCGGTCGACCCCTGGCAATCATTGCCGTTGGCGAAGTACTTGTCGCTCCCCCCGCCGTCATAGAGGAGGGCGAAAGCGGTCTGGGCCGTGCCGGCCTGGGCGAGCCCGTCCGACTTGTACGAGTCGTTTCCTTCGAAGTCGAGGAACATGCCGGCCGTCACGTCCCACGTGCCGGCCTGGTTGGCGGCCACGGAGGAAATGTACTCGTCGTCTCCCTCGTCGTTGATCACGATGCCCATCGCCTGGTGGGCGCCCGTTCCCTGCGTGTAGCGGCTCCCCCTGATCCAGTCGTCGCCCGAGCGGTCGGCCAGGATGCCGTAGCCGAAGAAGTAGCCGCATCCCTGGCTGAAGTTGCCGGCGTCGTATCTGTCGTCGCCGGCCGCGTCGCAGAGGAGGCCGATGCCGCCGCCGTATAGGGGCGCGGCCGCGTTCTTGTAGCGTCTCAGCCCGGTTCCGTGCCCCTGGGACGAGGCGTGAAAGACGCCTTCCTGGCCGTAGGTGCAGGGGTAATGACCCGTGGCCGTGTATGTGTCGTTGCCGCACCCGTCGAGCAGGGCGCCCAGGCCTTTCGTCAGGCCGAACCCCTGGGCGTGCAGCCACGAGGCGTAGGCGTCGTCCTCCTCCCGGTCGACGAGCAGGCCCAAACCAAAGAAGGCGCTCCCCTGTGCGTTCTCCTCGGAGGTGTAGGCGTCCTTGCCGCGCTCGTCCCAGAGGAGGGCAACCCCGCCCCCACCGAAACCCTGGACCCGGCGCGTCCCCTTGTATCGATCGTTCCCGGAGAGGTCGAAGAGGAGCGACACGCCAAGCCGGGCCGCGGCCAGGCTCCCGTGCTCCTCGGTGATGTATTCGTCCTTGCCGGCTACATCGACAACCATGGAGAGCCCCCTCTTTCCGTCAAGGGTCGCTGCGGCATAAGAATAAGTGTCGTTCCCGCCGTGGGCGAGAATGAAGGCGGCCCTGCCGTTGTAATGGGTCGCTCTCCGGCCCCCGATCACGACGGGACCGTGCCGCGTCTCGCGATAAGCGATGATGTCGCCCGAGAAGCCCGCCTTTTTCGCTTCGGCCGGAGTCTTTTCCCGGTAGCGCGCCAGATCCTTGCGGATCTGCCTGACATAATCTTTTCGCACGAGAGAGCAGAGGATCATGGCGGCCTCGGTCATCCGGCCGAGGTCGACCTTCATGAGAGCCTTGAGGCCGTCCCGATACGACTTGATCTGCTCGTCCGTGGCATTGACGCCGAGGTAGATGTGCTCGATGAACTTGTCGATGATGACGGGCACGGCGTCATAGGCCCGCTCGGTCTCCACGTCGGTCAATTCGGAGAGCGCTTCCGAGCGGAGCAGGGCGGCCGCGTCGAGAACCTCCTCGATGAAAACGATATGGTCCTGGGGAAACCCGGTCGCTTCGAAGGCCCGTGTCGCCGGGGCCGTTGTCTCAAAGTCGATCGCGTCGGCCGCCAGAGCCAGGAGGCCGGGCGCGTCGTCGAGCCCCCCCTTCACGACCTTGTGCTCGAGCCCGTCGCGCAGGGCGATCGTAATCGGCTCCAGGAGGAGGGGATCATCGAGAATTCGGGAGACGCGCTCGAGCCGGCCGGGCGGGTTGTAACCGCGGTTTTCCTTCTTGAACTCGTCGACCATGCCTTCGTACTCGCTCGTGAGACCGTTCTCATCGAGGAGACGGAGAGCCAGGGTCGCGATGGGAGTCCGGGGATTGTCTTCCGGAGCTCGTGTGGGAGACATTGCCGCGAATAAACAGACAGACAGGACGATGAGACATGGCTTCATTGGCGCCTCCATGGATTAACGAAAAGGTTAATAGGATTACGGCACGAGAACAACAAGAAAGGCCCCTTCCCGAGGGAAGGGGCCGAGTGTCATCGCGCGGCCGGCCGCTCCTGTCTATCTAAAAAAAAAGCCCTTCCGTTCCTCCCAAGCCAGAAAGAAGAACGGAAAGGCAGCGAACGCCATGTCCGCATTTAAGAGGGCACTAAACTTAAGGATCTAAAGTAAAACACCACGGCCGGGTGTTGTGACTCTCGCCGGTTGACATGCCGGGCAGCAGCGGCGGGATGAGGCTCGAAGGCTGGGGCTCGAAAACCTCGACCCACGACGTTCCAAGGGCAGCGTGGTTGAGCAGGTAATTGACGAGGCCGGCTCCCTTCTCATCGATCCCTGTTCGCGAGACGAAATATCCGGGAACGGTGAGCTCGATGCAGCTGTCGGGGCAGCCGTTGCCGTCCGTGTCGGGACTCGGGGGCTGGCCGTAGAAATCACCCAGCGCATCGAGATCGGCAATGGCGAACCAGTCGAGCCCGACGGGCAAAGTAGGACCGAAGAAATTTACGATATCATTCAAGGGGACAATAACGGCGCAGAGATACTCCGTCGGCCCCTCCTGTTCGGACACGAAGATCGGCGGAAAGGTCACGTCATCGAGGAAGACCATGGGAGGAGGCGCCGTCGTCTTGAAATCCTCGCCCCTCGGGTTCGTTGCGCTCGCGGGTCTGCAGGGCAGGATGAAGATATCTTCCACGATCATATACGGTGTGAGCGACATGCCGAGCGCGGGAACGAGCTTGACCTTTTCGACGAAAACGATCTCCTGTTCGAGGCTCACGGGAAAGCTGTAGCTTTCGTACTCGAGCAGATCGCGCAACGGCCCCATGCAACCCACCTTTTCCGTCCATCCGTCCTCCAAAACGGGCAGACCCCAGCAGTCCTGGGAGATGGTACCGGATGAGCCGGAGCTGGGCGTGAGCTTGACGCAGACCGTCGGATAGCCGCACGCATCGATCCTGAGAACCTGAGCCGCGGCTCTATCGGTGAGACAGAACCCGGCGCACAAGATCAACAGGACGAGAAAGAATGGTTTTATATTGTGCATGTTTGATTCTCCTTTCATTTGATGGATTAGGTTATTCCTTAGGTGTATATACCACGATGTGGTATTCTTGAAAAGCTTTTTTAACTTTTTTTATTCAACGAATGAGACGGTAAGTTATTCTGATGCCAAGTGAAGGCCGGAACGCTCAGAGGTCTTGAATGAACACCAAAGAATTCATTAAAATCCGCCGCGCTTTGGGAAAAACCCAAAAAGAGCTCTCCCATCTCCTGGGAACGTCTCTCAAGGCTGTTCAGAGCTTCGAGCAGGGATGGAGGAAAATCCCCGTTTACATCGAACGGCAGCTCTTATTCCTGGCGACCATAAGAAAGCCGAAGAAGAAGGGCAAACCCTGCTGGGTGCAGTTGAAATGCCCCGTGGAGAGGAAGGAAAAATGTCCCACCTGGGAATACCAGTGCGAAGACCTCTGCTGGTTCATCAACGGGACGATTTGCCGCGGGAAAATTCAGGATAACTGGGAAAAGAAGATGAAGATGTGCCGCAAGTGCGAGGTCTTCCACTCACACCTGGACAACAATCTCAAATAAACCGCCTCAGATCGTCACCTGAAAGGGGAAACCGTCCCGGTCGATCTCATTTCCCTGGCTGTTCATGATATCTGTGAACTCGTACGTTCCCAGAGGAGCGGCGAGGGGAATGTAAATGTCCCTCGACATTTCGAAAACGCGGCATGCCGGGAAGGTCCCTTGAGCCGACCAATAGGTATGGTCCGATCCCGAGGGGAGACGGAATATGGTCCACACGTCGACGTTGGGCGAGAAGCTCGTGAAGTTGGCGAAAGCCTCGTCCACGGAGAGGTTGGTTCCGCGCGGTATGTTCGTGTTCTGCGGCGGCGTGACCGTGACGGTCATTGCCTCCCGGTAAAAGAGATAGTTCCCCTTGTCGCTGTCCCAGTTGCTCACCGCGAAATCGGTCGAACAGGTCGTGGTGTAATCGAGCGACAGCGTGCTCGAGGGAGCGGCCGCCAGGCTCAGCCAGCCCGATTCGGGATCGAAGCAGTAACCCGACGACCCGACCGGCGCGCCGTCGACAACGACGCTCTCCACGGACATGACGGGCCTTTCGTCGAAGTAGAAGACCTTCCGGCCGCCGTCGCCGCTTTTCGTCTCGCCCGTAATCGGTTTCAAGCCGAGCAGGTCGGCGTCGCTCAAGGGAAGAGCCTCGACAACGCTCACCGTATTGGAAACGAAACCGGCCGCCGTATCGAGATTCCCGCCGTTGTTCAGGTAGACGCGGACCTCGCCCCACCACGATCCCCCCACAACGTCCATGTCGCCGTCCTGCTCGACATCGAGGAGAACAACGCCGGAGACATAGCCCACATACTCGGACTGCCAGGCCGGATTGGCGCCCAGGCCGCCGAGCCCGTCGCTCATGTAGGCGATGAAGGCGCCGGTGCCGCCGAGCTGGCTGTTGTCCGAAAAAACGATGTCGAGATCTCCGTCGCCGTTGACGTCGCCGAGCGAGACGGTGTTGCCGTCGGGCGACAGGGGCGACGCCGCCGACCACCCGGCCGCGGTCTGGATCGATCCTCCCGCGCTGTAATAAATGCGCAACGGGCTCTCGACATTGCAGAAGACGAGATCGAGGGCGCCGTCGCCGTCCATGTCGCCCCAGGCCACGTCCATGCTGTGGTCGGATTCGCTCGAATACCATCCGGGAAGAGGATCGAGGGCGCCGTTGTTGTTGAAGTAGATCCGGTTCTTGTCGGGAGGATTGGCATAGGCCTCGCCCGTTGCCACGGCCAGGTCGAGGTCGCCGTCGCCGTCGGCGTCGCCCAGGGCGAGCGAAAAAGTGAAGAAGTCGTCCTGCGACTGCCAGGAGGGAAGGCTCGCCAGTGTTCCCGAGCCGTTGTTGAGGTAGAGCTTTGCATATCCGTCATCGGAAAAACCGCCCGGTCCGAGATAGACCGAGACCGCCACGTCGAGCCATCCGTCGCCGTTCACGTCCCCGATCGAGAGGTGGCCGTGATAATCCACGTCGCCCGACGCCCAGTCGGGCGAGATCGGATACGTGCCGTCTCCCTGGTTGTAATAGACGATGACGCGCTCGCGGTGCATGTCGTTGCCGTTGGCCACCACCAGGTCGGGCCAGCCGTCGTTGTCGAGATCGCCGAAGCCGCATCCCGTGGCATAATCGTGGTCCGACGAGATCCAGTCGGGCGAGATCGAATAGGGAACGCCGGCGCCGGCAAGGGCCTGCCCGCTGATCAATCCGATCAACACAAAGACAAAGAAAACCGAGATCGATCTTGTCATAGAGATCGGCATGCCGATCCTCCCTTCGCTGATAATGGCTGTCGGCTTATATTAAATAGGTAGTATAGCAGGTCCGGGGGGAATTTTCATCGATAAATATGTATCGGTTCAAAGGCGCGGAAAGAGCGCTCAATTCTCTCTTCATTCTTGACACGGAGAAAGAAACCGTTAGCAATTGTGTTTTGATCCGTTGGGTCAGCGCACCCTTCCGGACGACTCACCTCCTCTTTTTGCCGTCAGTCGAAACAAAATAGTGTCGATAAACCGACTGGGAGTGTGGACAAGAGATGGATCTTTTGAACAGGATCATCGACAACAACGAGCAGGCGGATTTGAGGGTTTTTCTCGAGGAGTTCCGCCTTGACGGGAATCCCTTTTTTCTCAGAGACCAGCTCATCGAATCGTTCCACTCCTTCTGCTCCCGCCAGGGAAAGGACGACGCCTTCCGGAACGGATCGGACCTGCGCAAGCTCGTCGAGCTCGTCCAGGAGCTCGTCTTCGATGAAGATTTCGCCTACCTCGTGACCCGGCGCAGGATCGGCGAAACCGCCATCTACGGCGTCCCGCGCTCGGCCGACCGGTTCGAGAACATTCCGGTCAACAGTTACCTGAGAATGAGGGACTCTCTCGTGCTCGGCCGGGCCCGCGAGGAGTGCAACGGGCTCGAGATCGACATGGATCCCTTCATCTGCTCCCCCCTGATCAAGGACCCGCGCTCCATCGGAAAAGGGATCTACTATTTTCTCAGGTACCTGTCGAGCCAGCTCTTCACCAAGGAGGAGGAGTTTTTGTCGCGGCTCCTCGAATTTTTGAAGGTCCACAAGCTCGAGGGGACCCAGCTCATGCTGAATCCCTCGGTCGCTTCGGTCCGCGATCTCGAAAAGAAGCTCCGCGACGCGATCGAGCTCCTCGAAGTCAAGCCGCCCGAAACCCCGCTCAAGGAGCTCGAGACCGAGCTCGGCGACCTCGGCTTCGAGCCGGGCTGGGGCCGCAACGCGGAGAGGATCCGCTCCACCATGGAGCTCCTCAACTCGATCATCGAGCACCCCGACCACGAAGTGGTGGGAGAGTTCTTCTCGCGCGTTCCCATGATCCACAGAATCGCCGTCATCACCCCCCACGGCTGGTTCGCCCAGGAAGACGTTCTCGGCCGGCCCGACACGGGCGGGCAGGTGGTTTACATCCTGAACCAGGTGAAAGCCCTCGAGGCCGAGCTCACGCGCCAGATCGAGGAGTCGGGCCTCCGCGTCGAGCCCCGGATCCTCATCGTGACCCGCCTCATTCCCGAGGCTGAGGGAACGCGATGCAGCGCCAGGATCGAGGACGTTCACGGAACGAAGCACTCGAAGATCCTCAGGGTTCCCTTCCGCAAGCACAACAAGGCCGTGACCGACCGATGGATCTCGCGCTTCGAGATCTGGCCCTACCTCGAGGAGTTCGCGCGCGACGCCGAGAAGGAAGTCCTCGCCGAGATGAGCGGCCGGCCCGACCTGATCGTGGGCAACTACTCGGACGGAAATCTCGTGGCTTTTCTCATGAGCCGGAGCCTGGGCGTCACCTACTGCACCATCGCCCACGCTCTCGAGAAGGCCAAGTACCTCTACAGCGACCTCAACTGGAAGAACATGGAGGAGCGCTACCACTTCTCGCTCCAGTTCACGGCCGACCTCATCGCCATGGGCGCGGCCAACATCACGGTGACGAGCACCTACCAGGAGATCGCGGGCACGGGATCCACCATCGGGCAGTACGAGTCGTACCGGTTCTACACTCTGCCCGGCCTCTACCGCGTGACGAGCGGGGCCAACATGTTCCACCCCCGCTACAACATAGTGCCCCCCGGCGTGGACCAGGAGTTCTTCTTTCCCTTCACCGAAAAGGGAAGGCGCGACGCCGCTCTCGGCCGGGACCTCATGGACGCGATCTTCTTCGGCCACTCCGACGAGAAGAGCCGGTTCGGCCTGAAGGATCCCGGCAAGAAACCGATCTACTCGATTGCGCGGCTCGACCACATCAAGAACATCACCGGCCTGGTGGAGGCTTTCGGCAAGAGCGAAAAGCTGCGCGAAGCGTGCAACCTCATCGTCGTGGCCGGCCACGTCGACAAGGAGAGATCGACCGACCAGGAGGAGAGGGACCAGATCGACAAGATGTATTCCCTCGTGGAAGAGTACCACCTCGACGAATCGATCCGGTGGCTCGAGATGGAAACGGACAAGGCCCGCGTGGGCGAGATCTACAGGATCATGGCAGACCGGGGAGGCGTTTTTATCCAGCCCGCCCTCTTCGAGGCTTTCGGCCTCACCGTCATCGAGGCCATGATCACGGGGCTTCCCACGATCGCCACGCGCTACGGCGGCCCGCTCGAGACGATCGTCCACGGGACGAACGGCTTCCATGTCAATCCGAACAACCACCGGGAAATGGAAGACGTGATCCTGCCCCTCGTTTCGGGCAGCGGCTGCAAGGAGCTCTGGGAAAAGATCTCGCGCGGAGGCATCGACCGCGTTCTCGAGCGCTACACCTGGGACCTCCACGCGGCCGAGCTGATCAAGCTCTCCAAGATCTACGGGTTCTGGAACTTCGTCTCCGAAGAAGACTCGAGGCCGCTCAGGCAGTACGTGGACACCCTCTTTCGCCTTCTCTACCAGCCCATGGCCGATCGCCTGCTCGAAGCGCACGCAAAGACGCGGGACCGGTCGGGCATCGCCGTCCGGTAATGCCGCCCCACGTGGGCCGGGACCCCGGATCCGCTTCACCACTTCGGCCTGGCAACGGGCGGCGGATGAAACCAGACGGTCAGCGTCATCAGGTTCGTCAGCTCGGAACCCGGAGCTGCAGGACCGACCAAAGCCTGGAAGTGATACTTGCTCCCCGGAACCCAGCTGTCAGGATAAGTCCCCGATCTGACCAGGACCCCTTCGGCCGGAATGGGACCGAGAGGAACCTTGGCCGTCAAGGGAGGCTGGAGATAAAAATCACCGTAAGGAGTGACGAGGGGCGGGTCGCGCACATCGCTGCTGAGAGCGAGCGTCACAGCGGACGTGCCGGGCAAACCCACGACCTTGATGTCGATATGGCGCTCCGGCAGGTAACCGTCCGTGTAGTAGAGGTGCGTGTGGAACTCGTCGGCGCCCATGTCAACGGCGCTGCCCGATATTCTGGGATCACCCTCGAAGTCGGTGTCGGGAAGCCCCGGGATGGTGCTGTCGCCCGCATCCCGGCAAGGGGAGTTGTATGTCAGGTGCACGTCGCCAACAGAAGGATCGACAAAGAGCGGGTCGGCGTCGATGTTGCCCGTGCCCGGCCACCCACCCCGGATGTCGGAGTAGGTGATGCTTTTGGGGCTATTATGGATCTCGGGAGAAATAGGAGCAGTGTTATTCCAAATGATTGAGTTGGAAATGGTGAGTTCTCCCGGATAGCCATATATTCCACCACCATAACAATCAGCCGAGTTATTCAGAATAGTATTGTTTGTGATTATCCAGCTAGAATTTGTCCAGATCCCTCCACCTTTGCCCTCGGAACGGTTTCCTTGAATGATATTATTCGATAATATAGAAACACTAGAATCGATCCCCCTCCCCCTACTATTACTGCCTATCCCACCTCCAGAACCATATGTCCAATTCGATAAAAGTATGTTATTTTTTATTATTGGATTGCTCCAATTACAATAGATCCCCCCGCCTGACAAAAGGGCGATATTGTCAAAGATGATATTGTTCGAAATCAAAGGTGTCTCATGACCGCAATAAATCCCTCCGCCATAATCACAAGACACCCACCAAGGGTTTCCTAAATTTCCCCTGATCATATTGTTGATTATGGTTGGAGAAGTGCTTATACAACAAATCCCTCCACCGCACATCAAATGTGCTACATAATTCCCACATCCATTAGTAATCGTGAAACCGTCAAGGATCGAGTCCCTGCCTTCGTATTTTTCAAAAGTTACAACACTTTTCCACTCCTGAGATCCATCGATAACGGTGACCTCAGGCCCGTCGCTGCTCTTCACCGTGATCGCTTTGCCTTGGAAGTTGATGTTCTCGAAATACGTTCCCCGTTTGACAATGACAGTGTCGCCGTTCGAGGCGGCGTCGATAGCGCCCTGGATCGTGGCGTGGTCGTCGGGGACATAGATAGTGGCTGCTGCGGCGGTGAGCGCCATCGCTGCAGCGAGCACCACCTGAAAGATCGAAACACGCATCCTTTTCATCAGCATGGGAAGGTCCTCCTTTATTACGGAATCGGCTCTTATCAAAAGAGCTTCGCTTCAATAAGGAGGAACGACATTCAGCGGCCGGCTTTTCATGGAAATTGAAAAATTAGCATCTCCTGCTGTTTGTGTCGGTCAACAGGACAGTCTTTTCGCAACAGGGATCAAGTGAATTCCGGTACAGCAGAGCATGACCATAGCGATTACTCAGTTTCAGGTTCTGCTTTTCAAGAAGACCTTGTTCCCCTTGAAAGCAAAGTTGTGTTTGTGCGCCTGCCACCATTTTCCGTTTACCTCAGCAGGCACCTCGTCGAGGGAGTGGATCGTCGTGTCTCGAAAAAGACCCGTTTCAAATGAGCTGTCCCCACGGGGGGCGGTCTCACGGGCCGCCAGGTCGATCTCTTTCATATAATCGGG
>CAZWHE010000020.1:0-27562 GCA_964633825.1 uncultured Phycisphaerales bacterium
TAACATCCCACTAATATATCTTAATCATTTTTTCTCCCCCCACCCGAAACAGGGGAGAAAAAATGTTGATCAAACTTCACACCGGGCTTTTGTCTCAACCCGTAATGGTTTACTGCGTATTCTGTCCCCCTTCGAGCAGCGCATCGACAAAGGCGTTTGCGTCGAAGAGCTCCACGTCTTCGCAGGTTTCGCCCAGGCCGACGAACTTGACGGGGATGTCGACCTGCTCGCTGATGGCGACAACAGCGCCTCCCTTGGCCGTGCCGTCGAGCTTTGCAAGAAATAGGCCTGTCACGTCAACGGCTTCCGAGAACCGCTGTGCCTGGGGAACGGCGTTTTGTCCGGTCGTGGCGTCGAGCACGAGAAGGACTTCGTGGGGCGCGTCCGGTATCTTTTTCGAGATGACGCGCTTGATTTTTTCGAGCTCCTGCATCAGGTTTGCTTCGGTGTGAAGCCGGCCCGCCGTATCGACGATGAGAATGTCCGCGCCTTCACGGATGGCCGTGTCGGCGGCATCGAATGCAACGGCGGCCGGGTCGCTGCCCGTTTCCTTTTTGATGATCTGAACGCCGATCCTTTCGGACCAGAGAGTGAGCTGCTCCACCGCTGCGGCTCGGAAGGTGTCGCAGGCGCCGAAAATGACGCTCTTGCCTTCTTTTTTATAAAGGTATCCGAGCTTTGCGATGGACGTCGTTTTTCCGCTGCCGTTGACGCCCACAACGAGAATGACGGCCGGTTTTTCAACCAACCCGGGGAGGCCCGTCTCTTTTCCTTTCATGATTTCCCTGAGCCGCTCCTTGAGAAAGCCGTAAACCTCGCCGGTGCTTTGGACTTCGCGGTTCCGGAAAGCCTCTCTCACGTCTTCGATAATGCGGACAGCGGTTGCGCCCATGTCGGTGGCGTAGAGCACTTCCTCCAGCTCTTCGATGAAATCGTCGTCCAGTTCTCTGGCCGTGGAGAAGAGGCGTTTGAACCGGTCGGCTATCTTTTCCCTCGTTCTGGCGAGGCCTCTGAACAATTTTTTGAGTACCATCTCGTTCCTGATCCGTATCGTTTCATATGTCGGTCGGTCTTCGGGCGAAGGATATCGATTCGTTCCCTGATTTCAACATCGAGTTCGTATTCCGGGCCTGGGTATGAAAAAAAACGTAGTAATTCCGTAACAGAAACCTCTTTTACTTCATATATTTTTCATAAAGAGAGCCGGGAGGTTCAGGGGATTGTTCAGTGAAATACCCCAAGGAAAAGTGAAAACAATGGCGGGATACAACATGAGAACGGCAGCGAAGGGGGGATTGACGATCCTCTTCATCTTGACGGTCATGTCTCTTTTCGGCTCTGCGGCATATCCCCGGGAACGAGGCGGCGCTGCGCTGAACAGGGCTTTAAGCCGCGAGCTCTCGTCGCGCCTTTCGTCATCCATTGTGGTTTATGAGACCAAGATTTTTAGGATCATCGCCTCCGAGTGTTTCGAGGGAAAGGTGGTTCGCGAGATCGGGCCGGGTCTGGTCGAAGCGGTCGACGAGTTCTGCCGCCTTTTCGGGGCCGATCCCGGAGAACCGATGTGGATGGGGAATGAAAAGGGCCGCATCGTGCTCTTGAAGAAAAGGAGCACTTTCAAAAAATATGTCGCCCTGTTCAAAGAAGAAGCCGGGCCGGATAAGCTCAATCCCCGGTTTGCGAAATCCGTGATGGATGCCCAGAGTTTCTCCTGGATCGAACCCTGGCCCTATGCCGTTTGCTGCGCCGAGGGGAAGGGGATGGGATACAGCCAGGCAAAGCAGCACATCTTTCACCTCGTGGGACATATTCTGCTCACTTGCCACAATTATAATTACAAGTTCGCGCCGCCGTGGCTGCACGAGGGTTTTGGATCGTACATGGCGATCCGGTTCGCGGGAGGCAACATTCTCTACTGCAGGAGCGGCCTGAACAGCTGCCTTTTCGGTTACGGTGTTTTCAGCGGCCTTTCCGCCTGGGCCCGCTCGGAAAACTGGCCCGGCTTCATGAAACAGCCGAAATACCAGCGGACCGTTCTCCGCCTGAAAGAGCTGAACCGGCTCGAACTGAGCGAGTTCGATCACATGGATGCCGCTCTTTCATGGAGCTTCGTTGTTTTTCTGATCGAAAAATATCCCGGACGACTCAGAGCTTATCTGGCGGAGCTGAAGAGAGAGCCTCCGGGAAAAGGCGAGAAGAGCGACTGGCCTTCCGCCTCCTTTGCCGCCGAGGCTTTTCAGAAAGCTTTCGGCATGGGATTCGACGAGATCGAGCCGCTCTGGAGAGAGTGGGTCGGAGAGGGCCAGACCGGGTTGAACCGGGTTGCCGGGACGGATGATGTGCGCGGGACAGGAGGAAAGACGCCGAGGGGAAAGAGGTCGGGCGAAAAAGAGAAGGGATTCGAAATTAAAGAAATCATGGGGATACCCTTTCCGGACATGGACGAAATCGCGGTCCGGTTCGAATCCGACATGTCCGTCCCGTTTCTCGATCTCGATGAGATCGCGGCTTTTGCCGGGTCGGAGCGGACGACGCCGGAAGCATTCCGGTCCGCGCTCATCTGTCTCGTTGAGAGGCTCGGCTGTTGCGGCGCCTATGCCTTGTTGAAGGACCGCCTGGATATCGACGGAGACAGGCCTCTGACAAACGAGCTCAGTCTCGACATCGCTCTTCTTAAAAGAGCGTCCGCCCTCGAAGCCGGCCTGTTCGAGATGCTGGCAGCGGCCGGGGTTTCGTTCAAGATCGACATCTGGCCGGTCAAAGTCGAACTGACAGGGGTGGAGAACGGCAGGCTGGTCTGCACGGCCAGAAAAACAAAAACGTCGCCGGGCGTGCTCCCGGCGGGATGCGAAGGATTCGAGCTCAACGATCTGGGCGAGGCGATGGAGATCCGCTGCCCTCTCTCCGCTCTCGACCTGAAGACCTTCCTCATGATGTGCAAGAGCGTGCTGAAACTGAAAAGCGACGAGCACCGTTTCGGGTACTCGCTTTTCCGTCTCTTCCGGGGAGATGAAAATGGGATCTCCAAGGAGATCAAGGCGATCAAGGGAATGGATGGAGAAAAAGAAAAGCTCAAAGGGCTCTCGCCGCTCTACGGATCGGCCCGGGACGGCGCCCTGTTTCTGTCCGTTCTCGCCGGTGAAAAACGGCCGGATTCGGGAGATTGCATCGACGTTCTGCGCCGTGTTCTCCCTCGAATGAAAGAGAATCCCCTGCCCGGCCTGCTCGAACCGAGGGGAAGGGCTATCGTGAAGCGTCGCCTTCTGGAAGGCTGCATCCTCGAAAACCGCTTCTCCAATCGATTCAAGGGATATCGCGGATGCGAAGAGGGGGCGGCTCAATCACTCTTTATCCACGAATTTAACGGCCCGGCCGAGCTGGAAAGTTTCGACCAGACCCCGCCTCCCCTTCTTCAGCGCCTCAAAAACAGGTTCAAAGTCGATCCCGCCATCGTACCCGAATCCTTCCGTGTGTCCCATGGATTGCTCGCCTGTCACGGCATGGGATTCATCACCTTCGAGCCGGTCTTCGACGGCGAGATCGAGCTGAGCCTCCGCTTCCGGATTTCGCTGAAAAAGGGCGATGACCCGAAGGGGAGCTTCTCTCTCCTCTTCGGCTACGGTCTCGACGAGAGAAGCGGGTACATCGCTTCCAGCGGCTTGGCTTATCTGGAAATCCAGCCCTCGAAGAAAGGCATATTCACCTCCATGAAGGTCGTCGACGATCTCAAACCCGTGAAAAGCAACGAAGCATATACACTCCTTCTCCGGGGCACTGCCGGTGAAATCGTCCATATCTTCAACGGTTCGGAAGAGAGAATCGTTCCCGCCAACGGTCTCAAAAAGGGGCGTGTTTTTTTCTGGGTTTACGGTCCCAGACAATTTGAAATCGAGAGACTGGAGGTGAGGGGCAGGATCGATCCGGACTGGATCGAGGAAGCGATTCGATCCCTTGTGGATGAAGATCTCGAAGATCTCTTATAGCTCGTTGTCGCGCTTGATCCGGTCGAGGATGCCGTTGATGAAACCGCCCGAATTGGCTGTCGAGAACTTCTTCCCCAGTTCGATCGCTTCGTTGATGGAGACCTTGGGGGGGATGTCGTCCCTGTGCAGGATCTCGTAGATCGCCTGCCGCAGGATGTTGCGATCGACCGTGGCGATCCGGCCCAGCTCCCAATTCTGAGCCGCTTCTTCGATGGCGGAGTCGATCTCGCCGCGGTTGGACTGAACCCCCTGGACGAGACTCTGGGCGAACAGGATGATCTCTTCGTCGTCGGTCTGCTCGTCGAAGAAGATTTTTTCCCCTTCCGTGATGTCCTCCCCGCGAATGTCGAACATATAAAGATACTGGAGTGAAAGCTCCCGCGCTTTGGTTCGTTTACGAATCCCAGTATCCGGGGCATTGCTGTTTTTCGGTTTTTCCACGGCGGGCTCTTTCCGGGTCATTATTTTTTCCGGGATAGCTGTTTGAACAGATCAACCATTTCGATGGCGGCTTGAGCGGCCTGGAATCCCTTGTTTCCGGACTTGCTCCCGGCCCTGTCGACCGCTTGTTCCACCGAGTCGCAGGTCAGGACTCCGAAAATGATGGGAACACCCGATTCCAGCCCTGCCTGTGCCACTCCCTTTGACACCTCGGAAGCGACGAAATCGAAGTGGGGCGTCTCTCCGCGGATCACGGCGCCGAGACAGACAACGGCATCGTGCTTTCCGACCGTGGCGATTTTTTTCGCCACGAGAGGGATTTCGAAAGAGCCGGGCACGCGAACGACCGTGATGTCCTTCTCTCCGACTTCGTGACGGCTCAGGCAGTCAACGGCTCCTTCCAGGAGATGGGAGGAGATGAACTCGTTGAACCGGCTCACCACGAGAGCGATCTTGATGCCTTTCCCTGAAAGATTTCCTTGAATGGTATTCATGGCGGCGTCCTTTCTTATCAAATCGTCGATCACATAATACCATTTCGAGAGTTTTCAACAATGTCGTGTGGTCCTGTGTTAAATAAAAAAAGAAAAGAGAGATATCTCGGATAATCGAAACAGCCCCGCAACCGGGAATATTCACCGTTTATCCGGAAATATTTCGCGATTTCGGGCTGCTGCCCGTCGATTTCGGGCTGCTGCCCGTCGATTTCGGGCTGCTGCCCGTCGATTTCGGGCGGGGCTGAAAGGGAGCGAGTTTTTGCTTGTCCTTTGGCGTTCTTTGGGTAACGTGCACACTACGCTCGATCTTTCGAGGCGGTATCATCCTTTATTGAAATCCTGTTCGATTCAGATGGGAGGAGTCCATATGTCAAGCATGACGATACAAACACCGAATGGTCCGAAACGCGTCGACGTCCCATGGAAGACGATATTCACCATCCTCTTCGTGGTTCTTGTTTTGCTCTTCCTCAGCTCCACATACTATTCGATCGAGGCGAACGAAGTCGGGATCGTGCAGACCTTCGGGAAATACACCAAGACGACACAACCCGGCCTCCACTTCAAGTGGCCCTGGGGAATCGAGAAGGTGACCAAGGTGCCGGTCTCTCTCGTGCGCAAGCAGGAGTTCGGTTTCCTGACGGAAAAGGCCGGCATCCGCACGCGCTACGCCAGGAAATCGAGGGAGCTCACCGCGGTCTCGCTCATGCTGACGGGAGACCTCAACTGCGCCGAGGTGGAATGGAGCGTGCAGTACACGGTGAAGGATCCCTTCTCTTTCCTTTTCAGGATTCGCGACCCGGAGAAAACGCTCCGCGACATGTCGGAGTCGATCATGCGCGAAGTGGTCGGCGACCGGAGCGTTACCGAGGTCCTCACGTCGGGCCGCCACGAGATCAACGTGGGGGTGCAGCAGATGCTGCAGGAGACGCTCGATTCCTTCGCGGCCGGAATCAACATCACCCAGGTGATCCTCCAGGACGTCAACCCGCCCGACGAGGTCAAGGCGTCGTTCAACGAGGTGAACGACGCCCAGCAGGAAATGAAGAGAACGATCAACCAGGCCGAGCAGGCCTACAACAAGGCGATTCCCAGGGCGCGCGGAGACGCGGAGAAGATGGTCAGCGAAGCCGAGGGGTATGCAACGGAGCGCATCAACAGGGCGTTCGGCGATGTGGCCCGCTTCAACAACATTTTGACCGAGTACAATAAAGCCAAGGAGATCACGCGCTGGCGCCTCTACCTCGAGACGATGAGCGAGGTTCTTCCCGAAATCCGAAAAAAGACCATCATCGACAGCGAGCTGGAGTCGATCCTGCCGCTCCTCGATCTCGAAGGAAAGGAGGTGCGATGATGAAAGGTTTCTCCATACTGATCATTATCCTTGTCGTTCTCGGTGTTTTTCTCTTTGCCAATGCCGCCTACACGGTGGATGAAAGGGAGCAGGTCATCATCACCCAGTGGGGAAAGCCGGTGGGCGATCCCATCTCCGAACCGGGTCTTCGGTTCAAGACCCCGTTCATCCAGGAGGTCCACCGCTTCGAGAAGAGGCTGATCGAGTGGGACGGGGATCCCGAGCAGATCCCCACATCCGACAAGAAGTTCATCTGGGTCGACTCCACAGCGAGGTGGTGGATCGAGGATCCGCTCAAGTTCTACAAATCCGTTCACGACGAGATGGGCGCCCAGACACGCATCGACGACATCGTCGACGGGGCGACGCGCGCCATCATCTCGTCCCGAAAACTGATCGAAGCGGTGCGGACGACGAACAGGGAATTCGCCGAGGAGGAGGATTTTTCGCTCATCGGCGACAAGAACTTAGCAGAGTTCCGTATCGAAGACGGCCGCCACAAGATCGGCCTCATGATCAAGGAGAGGTGCGCGGGCCAGCTGGCGGAGCTCGGCATCAAGCTCGTCGACGTCCGCCTCAGGCGCATCAACTACCTCGAAACGGTGCGCAGGAAGATCTACGAGAGGATGATCTCCGAGAGGCAGCGCATGGCCGAGTTCTACCGTTCCGAGGGGCTCGGCGAGAAAGCCAAGATCGACGGCCGGCGGGAAAAAGAGCTGCGCACCATCTCGTCGGAAGCTTACAAGCGGGCCGAGGAGGTCCGCGGTAAGGCCGACGCCGAGGCCACGAGGATCTATGCCGAATCCTTCGGCGCCGATCCCGAGTTCTACGCGTATCTCAAGAAGCTCGAGTCCTACAAGGACGCTCTCAAGGGAGACGTGAACCTTGTCATCTCCACGGGGAGCGATTTTTTCTCACTTTTGAAGGGGCCTGAACAGGCCGGATCCGAATAGGCCGAAAAAGAGTGAGCGCGGAGCCCGATTACACGAAAAAGTGGTTCTACTTCGGTGTGTCGGCCATCGCCGTTTTCATGGCGACGCTCGATTCTTCCATCGTCAATGTCGCCCTTCCCACGCTCGGCAGCGAGTTCGGAGCCGACGTCAAGGTCGTGGCCTGGGTCGTGCAGGCCTACCTTCTGACCAGCACCGCTCTGCTCCTCATCGGGGGGCGTCTCCTCGACGTGCTGGGCGAGAAAAAGGTTTTTACAGCCGGCTTCGCGCTCTTCACCGCCGGATCAGTACTCTGTGCGCTCTCGAATTCCATCGAAATGCTGATCGCATCGCGCGTGTTTCAGGGGATCGGTTCGGCGACCCTGATGAGCTCCAACATGGGTCTCGTTGCGCGTGCTTTCCCGCCGCACCAACGGGGACGGGCGCTCGGCATGTCGGGAACAGTGGTCTCCGTGGGGCTGGCGAGCGGTCCGCCCATAGGCGGCCTGCTGATCGGGTGGCTCGGATGGCGGTCGATCTTTTATGTCAACATACCGATCGGGGTTGCGGCCATTCTCTACTGCCTGCGGGTCTTTTCAGACAGGGTTGAATCGACGAAGAGCGTGAGGTTCGATTGGACGGGCGCTCTCCTTCTCGTGGCCGGATTGACCTCGCTATTCATCGGTCTCGATCTCGGCGAGGCCGAGGGATGGAGCGATTCTAAAGTCCTCGTCCTTCTCGCTGTTTCGCCTCTTCTGCTCTCTCTCTTTTTGCTGAACGAACACAAGACACCTTCTCCGATCCTGAAGCTCGCGCTCTTCAAGAGCCGTTATTTCTCCCAGTCGTGCGCTGCAGCGTTCCTGGCATTCTTTGCTATCGCTCCCGTCATCATTCTCACACCCTTTTACCTGCAGAACGTAAGGGGACTCGATCCCGAAAAAGTGGGCCTCGCCATGATGGCCATGCCGGCCGCCATGATTCTCGTCGCCCCCCTGGGGGGATGGATATCGGATCTCATCGGAACGAGAATCCCGGCCACTGCGGGGCTCGTTCTCGTGGGAGGCGGGCTTCTTTTTCTGGCCCGGCTCGATGCCCAGTCGGGGACCTGGGAAGCTGTTCGCGGTCTCGGCCTGGTCGGTGTGGGGATGGGCCTGTTCGCCTCACCCAATTCGAACGGCTTGCTCTCTTCCGTGCCGAGGGAGAACGTGGGAACCGCGTCGGGGCTCGCCGCCCTTATGCGGACATCGGGTATCGCTTTCGGCCTTTCCGTTGCCGCGACCGTTTTCACCTCTTTCAGGAATGAAGCGGAAAAGGAAGCTCTCGGGCTCGGTCTGGATGAAATGGCAATGGAACAGAGGCTCTATCTCAGCGGGATCTGCCCGGTTTTCTTTCTGGCGGCCTGCATCGTGGCCGTCAATCTGATCAACAGCGCCACGCGCGGCAGGGGGGACACAATACGTAATCACCCGTGATCGAGGGTTTTTTCCGTAAATAAAGAGGGCCCTTCCGGGGCCCGGGTAGGATTCCAAACTACCCCTATGCTCTTGCGGTGAAAAAGAAGAGGGGCGGCTACGGGTGATTACGTATTGTGTCCCCCTGCCCTTATATTTTATAGTCGCCCGATTGATTTGGACGCGTTGCTGAGGCACTTCACCGGAAGCATAAAATCCAACAGAGAAAACGAACCAGCGTATACGTTCCAAAAAATGGCTCAAAATTCGAAGCCGGCTCGCCGGCTTGTCGTTGCGGATAAGGAGAGAATTCAATGCAGGTCGATGTCCAGCAGATTAAAGACCGGGTGGCTGAAAAAGCGGATCTCGTGCACAACCTTCGTTCAGAGATGGGAAAGGTGATCGTGGGGCAGGAGGAGATGGTGTCGCGTCTTCTCGTCGGGCTCTTGTGCGACGGCCACATCCTCCTCGAAGGTGTTCCCGGCCTGGCCAAGACGACGGCGATCAAAACCCTGGCGCAGGCGATTTCGACGGGTTTCCAGAGGATCCAGTTCACGCCCGACCTCCTTCCCGCCGACCTGGTGGGGACGCTGATCTATTTACCCACAGAAGGAACGTTTAAAACACGGAAGGGGCCGGTTTTTTCCAACTTCATCCTGGCCGACGAGATCAACCGCGCTCCCTCGAAGGTGCAGTCCGCGCTCCTCGAAGCGATGCAGGAGAGGCAGGTCACGATCGGCGAAGAGACCTTTCCTCTCGACAGGCTCTTTCTCGTTCTGGCGACGCAGAACCCGATCGAGCAGGAAGGAACCTACCCCCTTCCCGAGGCGCAGGTGGACCGTTTCATGCTGAAGGTCGTGATCGGTTATCCCACTCCCGAGGAGGAAAGAAAGGTCATGGACCTCGCCCTGGAAGGGACGCCGGGAAAGGTCAACGCCGTGCTGGCGCCGGAGGATATCTTCTCCATGCGCGAAACGGTCGGCCTCGTCTACATCGACGACCAGGTGAAGGAATACATCCTGAACCTCGTCCTCGCCACGCGCGATCCGGTAAAGTTCGGCATGAAGGACCTCGAGCCCCTCATCGACTTCGGCGCTTCGCCGAGGGCGTCGATCTATCTCTGCCAGGGCGCGCGCGCCGTCGCCTTTCTCCAGGGCCGCGGCTACGTCACACCACAGGACGTGAAGGACATCGCCCGCGACGTGATGCGGCACCGGATCATCCTCACCTACGAAGCCGAGGCCGAGCAGACGACCAGCGAGGACGTGGTCGGACGCATTCTCGGGGAGGTTCCTGTTCCGTAAGGAAGCGGGAGAGCTGTCATGCCGGAGCAGAGCGTCGCCGAAATCCTGAAGAAGGTCCAGCTGATCCAGATCGTGGCCAGCCGGATGGTGAACGACATGTTCGCCGGCCAGTACCAGTCCGTGTTCCGGGGCCGGGGGATGGAGTTCGACGAGGTGCGCGAGTACCAGCCCGGCGACGACGTGCGCAACATCGACTGGAACGTGACGGCCCGCACGGGCGTTCCCTATATCAAACAGTTCTCCGAAGAGCGCGAGCTCACCGTGATCTTCCTCGTCGATGTCTCGGCCTCGGGGGCCTTCGGGTCGGTGGACCGCTCCAAGCTCGAGCTCGTCATCGAGGTGGCGGCCATGCTCATGTTCTCGGCGCTGAAGAACAACGACAAGGTGGGCCTCATCCTCTTCTGCGACGAAGTGATCCGGTACTTTCCGCCCCACAAGGGGAAGGGGAACGTGCTCCGCTTCATCCGCGAGCTCGTTTCGGCCAAGCCCGTGCCGCGCGACACGAACCTCGACGGGGCGCTCGAGTTTCTGAACAGCGTGCAGAAGAAGCGCTCCGTCGTTTTTCTCATCAGCGATTTCATCGGGGCCGCAGCCGGCAAGACGATGGCCGTCACCAACCGCCGCCACGACCTGATCGCCGTCAACATCTCCGATCCGCGCGAGCTCGCCATTCCCGACGTGGGATTCATCCGCCTGCGCGACGCCGAGACGGGCGAGGTCGTCGACGTGGACGCCCACCATCCGCGGGTGCGCGCCCTCTTCGAATCGCGTTCCCGCGAGAGGAGCGATGGGCTGTCCGAAGGGTTCAAGAAGATCGGCATGGACGAGCTCTGTATCAACACGAGCGAGGATTATCTCAAGAATCTCCGCCGCTTCTTCCGCATGCGCGAGAAGCGGTTCCGGTAAAACAGGGAGGAAAGACGATGAGCGATGACGACCGCCCGCAGCTCGATCTGGGAAAGCCGCCGGGGCGACTCGCCAAAAAACCGGCCGCAGCCGGACGGGGGCTTTTGATCCTCGTCCTCCTTCTCCAGGCGGCGTTGCTTGCTCTTTTTATCTTTCGCCCTTCTGCGGTGACGGCCCCCCTTGCCGCGGGCGGCGGGGAAGAGCTCCGCGCCGCGGCACTCGATCTCGAGGAGAGGGGGCTTTCCCTCGAGGCGGCCGGGCTGTGGGAAGAGTATGCCGGAACCCTGGAGCCCGGCTCCGAGCGCGCACGCGTTTTCTACCGCTCGGGCAACCTCTGTTTCAAAGCGCGCGAATTCGGAAGGGCCGCCGTCGCCTTTGTCCGGACGGAGCGCGATCCGGGCTGCGGCGGGGAGCTCAAAAAGCGGATCGGCCCCAAGATGGTGGAGTGCCTGCGGAACCTCGGTTTCTACGGCGAGGTGAGCCGCGAGCTCGCCAGGAGAACGATGCCGGACGGAGGGGGGGACGAGCCGTCGCCCGTTCTCGCCACGTTTGCCGGCGAATCGTTCGCCGAGGCCGACCTGGAGAGGATGATCAGGTTCCGCGTGGAAAGAATGATGGGCTCCCGGGCGGCTCTCCAAGGCGGCGGCGCCCGGGAAGCGATCATGGAGCAGATGGCCGATCCGAAAATCCGGCAGCAGATGTTCGGTGAGTTCCTGCGCACCGAGCTGATGAGCCGGAGGGCGCGCGAGCTCGGTCTCGACAAGAGCGGCGAGTTCCTCGATCTGTTGTCCATGACGGAGCAGGAGCTTCTGGCCTCTCTCTTTCTCGAGCAGGAGCTGGGCTCGATCGCGTCCACCTTCGTCGACGTGGAGGCTTATTTCAACGCGCACAGGGAAGAGTACAGGGATCCGGAAGAAGACCGGGTTCCCGAGCTCGAGGAAGTGAAAGAGCGCGTGACCGCCGATTATCTTTCGCAGAAACAAAAAGAGCTCGTCGAGCGGCTGATGGGCGATCTCATGGCGCGCTACGACGTGAAGATCATTGAAGAGGAGCCGGAAACGCCTTGAAACGAATGAGGTTGATGCTGGCGGTCGGCCTTGGGGCCATGCTCGTTCTCTCCTGCAGCGAGCGGGAAGAGACCGCGTCTGCTGAAGGCGCCTGCGATAAGGCGTTCACCCTGTCCGAGCGGGGGCCGGTCAAGGTGACCGTCGAGGTCGCGCCTCGCGAGCCCCGCCTCTCCGACAATCCAACGTTCACATTGACGATCGAGTCGGAAGAGGGGATCGATCTGGTCATGCCTCCTTTCGGCGAATCCCTCGGCGATTTCCTCATCAGGGGATTTCGCGATGCATTGCCCGAAACACGGGGGAAAAAACGGATCATGCGCCGGATTTACGAGCTCGAGCCGGTGCGGACGGGAGAACACCTGATCCACCCCATTGTGGTCGATTTTACGGACAACAGGAAGGACGGGGACGGGAAAGAGCACACGATCGAAACAGAAGGCCTGACGATCACGGTTCAGTCCGTGCTCGGCGAGGCCATTCCCTCTCTGGCCGATCTCAAGCCGCCCGAACCGCCGAAAGAGCTTCCGCCTGAGTCCATTGATCCGCTTTGGATAGGTGCGGGTCTTTCAGCGGTTCTGGCTTTTTTGGTCGTTTTATTCGTGATCAGAAGACGCCGGGTCGCCGGTCCTGAGAAACCCACCCTCTCGCCGAGGGAGCTCGCCTGGCTCGAGCTCGAGAAGCTCCTCGAGGCCGGGTATGTCGAGCGCGACGAGTTCCAGGTTTATTATCGTGAGCTCACCGGTGTGGTCCGCCGCTTCATCGAGAGAACGAGCGGGATCCGCGCCTACGAGCAGACCACTGAGGAGTTCCTGCGCGAGGCCGGGATGGGAGATGTCTTTCAAATCAACGAGCGTGAAAAACTGAAGAATTTTCTCGGGGCGGCCGACCTGGTCAAGTTCGCGGCAATGCGTCCCGGCAAGAAAGAGATCGAACTGAGCTTCAACAGCGCCAAGGATTTTCTGAGCATCGGAGGAGGGGCATGAACGGGTTCCGCTTTCACGATCCTGTCTGGCTCCTTCTTGCCGTCCCGGCCCTGCTCATCGTGATCTACGAGGTGCGCCGGTCCCGGCGGTCGGCCGTGCTCTACTCGAGCGTTCAGATCATGAAGACCCTGCCCGTCACGCTCGCCATGCGTGTCAGAAGAACCCTGCCCTGGATCCGCTATCTCGGCGTCGCCTGCGTGATCGTCTCCCTGGCGAGACCCCAGCAGGGGCAGGAGGAGTTCCGTATCCGCACGGAGGGCATCGCCATCGAGATGGTCTGCGACTGCTCCGGTTCGATGCAGGCCATGGATTTCCAGGAAGAGGGGCGCCCCGTCGATCGGCTTTCGGCGGTCAAGTCCGTTTTCAGGGATTTCGTGGCCGGCACGCGAGATCTCCCCGGCAGGCCGGACGATCTCATCGGCCTCGTCTCTTTCGGGGGGTATGCCGTGGGCAAATGCCCGCTCACGCTCGATCACGGCGTGCTCTTCCAGGTCCTCGATTCCGTGGAAGTGCCGAAGCCCGTTTATGATTCGCGCGGCCGCATCCTCAACGAAGCTCTCCTTCAGGAAGAGATGGCCACGGCGATCGGCGACGCGCTGGCTCTCGGCGTGGAGCGGCTGAAGAAGGCCGAGGCGAAGAGCAAGGTCCTGATCCTCCTCTCCGACGGGGAGAGCAATGCCGGCGTGATCGAGCCCATGGATGCTGTCGCCGCCGCAGTCAGTTTCGGCGTCAAGGTCTACACGATCGGCGTGGGCTCGACGGGCATGGCTCCCTTTCCGAGGGTGGACCGGTACGGCGACATCGTCTATGTGCCCAGTCCCGTTCGCCTCGACGAGGATCTTCTCAGGGAGATCGCGTCGAAAACGGGTGGAAAGTATTTCAACGCCAAGAATACCGAATCTCTCAAGGACGTTTACAAGGAGATCGACGCCCTGGAGAAAACCGAGACGGAAGGCCGGCTCTACACCGAGTACAGCGAGCATTTTCAAATCTTTCTGTTCATCGGCGCCGGTCTGATCGTACTGGAATTGCTGTTGTCGGCTACGAGGTTCCGTTCACTGCCATGAAATGGGAAGATCCGAACATCCTCTATCTGCTCTGGATCCTGCCTGTTGCGGGTTTCTTCCTGGTGCGTGCGTTCAGGAGGAAAAGGGCGGCGGCGCGCCGTTTCGCCGAGGCCGGCATGGTGGAAAGGCTTCTGCCGCCGCCGGGCGGAGCGCGCCCCTGGATCAAGAACGGAGCGCTTCTGCTCGGAATCGGCCTCATCATCGTGGCCGGGGCCAGGCCCCGTTTCGGCGAGTACTTCGAGAAGGTTTCGCGCCGCGGCGTCGACCTCTTTGTCCTCCTCGACGTGTCGCGCTCCATGCTGGCCGAGGACGTGGCGCCCAACCGTCTCGGGCGGGCCAAATCGGACGTGAAGGATCTTCTCAAGCGCCTTCCCGGGGACCGGGTCGGTCTCATCGTTTTCGCCGGAAAACCGGTGGTCAAGGTGCCGCTCACCACCGACCAGGGTTTCTTCCGAATAGCCCTCGACGAGGTCGATCCCTCGTGCGCGCCGCGCGGCGGAACCCAGATCGGCGATGCCGTCCGGCTCGCCCTCTCTTCCATGAAGGAGAGCCGGGAGAGGGACCAGGTCCTCGTTCTCATCACCGACGGCGAGGACCACGATTCTTTTCCCAAGGAAGCGGCCGAAGGGGCGGCCGATCGGGGGGTCAAGATTTTTACCGTCGGGCTGGGCGATCCCGGGGAGGGAGCGCGCATTCCGGTGCGCGATTCGAGCGGCAGGCTGACCTATGTCAAGTATGACGGACAGGAGATCTGGTCGAAGATGGACGAGACCCTTCTCCAGGAAATGGCGCTCTGCACGGGGGGCGCCTACATCCCGGCTCGAACGCTCACATACGATCTGGGCGATGTCTACGAGACCCACCTGGCTGAGCTGGCACGCAGCGAGATCGAATCGGAAAAGAGAAAGAGATACAAGGACCGCTTCCAGCTTTTCCTTTCGATCGGTCTCGCTTTTCTCTTCATCGGCATATTGATCGCCCCGAACCGGGAACGAGGAAGATGATGCGGTTTGTCATGTTTACGACTCTGGCCTGTTTCTTTCTGTTTACCCCGGCCGGCTTCGGTTCGGACGGAGGGGACAAGGTGGCCGAGGGGATCAGGCTCTTTCAAAGCGGCGACTTCGAAGGGGCCGGGCGCTCCTTCGCCGAAGCGGACGTCCTTCTTCCCGACGATGCCGGCATCGCTTTTGACAGGGGCTGCGCTTTCCAGGCCCGGGCCGATTGGGAGAAGGCCCGGGATTTTTACAACCGGGCCGCCCTCGCACGGGATCGCGGGATCGCGGCCGCCGCCAGGTACAATCTGGGAACGGTCGATGCGGCGAGCGCCGGGGACGTCTTCGGCGAGCGCCCGGAGGACGCCTCTCCCGAGCAGAGGGAGGAAGGCCTCGCCTTTCTGGAGAGCGCGATTCGTCACTTTCGCGACTGCCTCGAGGTGGAGCCCGGCCACGCCTCGGCCCGCCACAACCTCGAAGCGCTCCGCCTCTGGATCAAGCAGATGAAAGCTCTCTGGGAAGAGAAGGACAGACAGAAAAAGAGGGACGAGCTCGATGTGCTCCGCTTCATCGAGATGATCCAGGGGCTTCAGCTTGAGATCCGGAGCGCCGTCAAGGAGATCATCGACGAGCCCGATTCGCCCCGCCGCCGCGAGGCGGTCAGCGTGGCCGAGTCGGACCAGCGGAAGCTGAGGGAAGAGATCGATTACCTGAAGGAGAAGATCACGGAGGCTTTGAAACCGGCCGCTTCCCCGGCCGGGCAGGGACCGCCCCAGGCGGATGAAAATCTGGAGCAGGCGCTCGAGCTTCTGCACGGGTGGAACGACGAGGCGGGGGAGAAAATGATCGAAGCCGCCGATCTCCTGGCAGGGGGCTCGCCCGAAGACGCTTCCGATCCCCAGTGGGAAGCCTTCGAAGCGCTCGACAGGATCTACGGCGCCCTGGCGCCTTTCGAACAGATTCTGCGCAAGTCGATCGATGTGGAAAGCGGACTCGTCGACCGGACCGTTCCCCTCGTGGAGAACCGGGACGGGGAGAGCGAAAATCTTCCAGCCGAACGCGGGGAAGCCGATCTCGTCGATATGGGCGGATTCCAGGAGAGGGTCACGCGCTGGGCCGGTGTCTTTCCATTCAAGGCGGACCAAGCCGCGCAACAGGCCGAGACCATGGCGGCCCAGCCCG
This sequence comes from uncultured Phycisphaerales bacterium, assembly GCA_964633825.1. Classification (GTDB taxonomy): domain Bacteria; phylum Planctomycetota; class B15-G4; order B15-G4; family CAYZWU01; genus CAZWHE01. The sequence continues at coordinate 16,157 of CAZWHE010000020.1, forward strand.
CGCCGGCCCAGGGAGGTGAAGACCCTCCAAAAAACATGGAGGAACAGATCGAAAGCTTGAAGAAAGCCTGCGCCAAGGCGAAGGAACTGGCTCCCGTGATCGGCGAGCTTTCAAGAGAAGCGGCCGCAAGCCTGAGGGAGGAAAACCCTGACGGGGCATTGCCAAAGGAGGAGGAAGCGCTCAAACTGCTGAAAGAGATCGCCGATCTTCTTCCCAAGAATGAAAAGCAGCAGGGCGGAGACGATCAGAAAGAGGGTAAACAGGATCAGCAGCAGGACCAGAAACAGGATCAAAAACAGGATCAGCGGCAAAAGGAAAAGCAGAAGAAGCGCGACCTCTCGAGAGAGGAAGCTGAAGCCATTTTGCGTCAATCAAAAGAACGGGAGCGGAAGTACAAAGAGAAGAAGGCCGAGCAGAGGGAAGGCGTAGGTCTTTCGGGCGGAGTGGACAAGGACTGGTAAAAGTATGAACAGAGTGCTGGCGGTTCTGGTGATCGGGGTGATCTTTTCTCCCCCTGCAGGAGCGGGGGACGAGCCCGGCGTCGTCGTCAATCTGTCGAAGCACCGGATCTGGGAGGCCGAATCGGTCCTCTTCGAGGTGACGGTCGACAATGTGGAGAATCCTCCCCGGCCCGACATGAGCGCGTTCAAGGATTTCGACGTGGAGTTTCTGGGCGCGCAGGACCACAACTCGACACAGATCTATGTGATCAACAACCGCCGCACCGAGATCAAGCGTTTCGGCAAGACCTTCCGCTACCGCCTCACGCCCAAACGCACGGGCGGGCTTTCCCTGCCTTCACCTCTTGTCGAGGTGGATGGAGAGGTCCTGAAGGGACGGTCGCTCCGGCTCCAGGTGAAGCCCGCCGGGGACCAGGACCTGGCTCTTCTCTCGATCGAAACGGACAGGACGGAGGTCTACCTTCTCCAGCCCTTTGAAATCACTCTCAAGGTCTGGGTCAAAGCGCTTCCCGAGCCGCATAGCGCCAAGAGCCCCGTCAATGTCCAGGATTCTCCGCCGGCGCTCAGGATCCCCTGGGTCGAACCCCCGGATGGGCTGAAGGCGAAGAAATCCTTTTCCGACTGGCTCTCGCCGCTCATCAACAGGCGCCGTGGATTCAATATCAACGATCTCGTGGCCCAGCAGGACAGCTTGTTCACGTTTTTCGAGCGTATACCGGCGCGCTTCGATCTGGAGAGCCGGCGGGTCGAGCGTCCCGGCCGGAAAGGAGAGGACGAGCATTACGTTGAATACACCCTGCGCCGGGTCTTCACCGCCGTCAAGACGGGGGATTATACTTTCGGTCCGGTGACATTGAGGGGGATCTTCGCCAGTGTGGTGAGCTCTCGAGGCCTGGAGGGCGAAGAGATATACGCCGTGGCCCGTTCCGCCACGGTTCATGTGAGCGACGCCCCTGTCGAGGAACGGCCCGATACATACACCGGTGCGGTGGGCCGGTTCACCTTCGAGGCGGGCCTGGAGCCGCAGAGAGCCCGGGTGGGCGATCCCGTGACGCTGACCCTCGCTTTGATCGGTGAAGGAACGCTCGACCGTTCCTTTGCGCCCGATATCGCGGCTCTCCCGGAGGTGGCCGGGAACTTCAAGGTCTATGAGGCCACGGAAGAAACAGAGGGCCGGAAAAGGATTTTCACGTACAGCATTCGTCCGCTTCACGAGAATGTGGGGGAATTTCCATCCGTGGAGATCGCCTGTTTCGATGTGGAGCGGGACCGCTTCGTCACGCTCAGAACCGATCCGATTCCGCTCGACGTAGAGGCCGCCGACCGGCTCGAGGAGGGCGATATCGTTTCCAACGGCCGGCAGAAACCCCAAAACAGGGTCGAGGCTCTGAAGGACGGGATCTTCGCCAATGTGATGGACCTTTCGGGGATCAGGAATCAGAGCGTCCGGCCCGAGCGATGGGCCGGGCTCATGGCCGGCATGCTGGTTTTTTATATCGCCGCGGCCGCGGCAGTGGGCCGGATGAGGAAGAAGTACGGTGATCCGGCCGCTCAGCGACGCCGTTCCGCTCCGGCGCGAGCCCGGTCTCTATTGAAGGAGGGCGCCGCGCTGCTCGGCAGGGGCGAGGTCGGCGAGGGGGCGGAACGTATGCGTTCCGGGTTGACCGGTTTTGTCGGGGATGTGCTGGCTCTTCCCGGAGAAGGATTGACCCACAAGGATCTCGAGGAGCACGCGGGGCGGCTCGGCCTTTCTACGGAGAGCGCAAAGATTCTGGGCCGCCTTCTCGAGGAGTGCGATGCCGTGCGCTACGGCGTGACCCCGGGCGGGGGCGCCCGCGATCCGGCGGAGATGGGGAAAGATATCCTCCATGCCTTCGAGACGGCGGTGCGCGAGCTTCGGGCGGCGGGGAGGTTGAAATGAGGCGATCTTTCCGCCTTTCATTTCTTTTGTTTCTCCTCATCTCGTGCGGCGAAGCGCCCGACCGGGAAGTCTCGATGAAGCTGCAGGAAGCCCAGGCCGCTTTCCTCGACGCGGCCGGACCGGATGACTACCTTCGTGTTGCGGCTTTTTACCAGGAGGTTCTCGATACCGGCTTCGTCAACGGCGCCGTCCTGTTCAATCAGGGAAATGCTTTCATGAGGGCCGGGAAGCCGGGACGCGCCGTGGCCGCTTACCGGCGGGCCGGACGCTACCGGGCCCGCGATCCCTATCTCAGGGCCAACCTCGACCTGGCCCTGGGTGAGAGGCCGGTCGCGAGGGCGCGCACACTGATCGACCATTTCTTCTTCTGGCAGGAGTGGCTCAGCACTCGGGAAAAATATTTCGCCGCCGCCGCGGCGGGGGGTATGACGCTTCTCCTCGGCCTGGTGCGGCTATTTTCCAGACGGTCGGGACTCCTGAAGAAACTGGTGCTTGCCGGGCTCGCTTTAACTCTCCTTCTTTCCGCTTCGGCTGTCCTGGACTGGGTGAGGCATGACCTGACCAGGCACGGTGTTGTCGTTATCGAAGAGGTCGTTGCCCGCAAGGGGAATGCCGAAAGCTTCGCTCCCGCCTTCACCGAACCTCTCGAGGAAGGGACGGAGTTCATTCTTCGCGAAGAGAGGGGGGACTGGATACGCCTCCGCCTGCACTCCGGCCCGGAAGGATGGATCAGGAAAGAGGCTGCCGTGCTGTATTAATGGGGGACACAATACGTAGTAACCCGTAGCTGTCCTCTCTTTCCAGAAAAGGACGACTACGGGTTACTACGTATTGTGTCCCCCTCTCACTTCCCCGGCGGATCGAGGTAGTGGTAGCCCGTGTTCGGGTTTTCTTTGTCGTAGGTGAAAGCATCCCGGTTGCCGAGGAAGTCTTTCACCTGGTTCACGGGTATTGCGAAGTTGAGCCCCTCCGTCCCGAGTATGATCCACGAGGTCACACCGATCATCTCTCCCTTGAGGTTGAATAACGGCCCGCCGCTGTTGCCGGGATTGACGGCGGCCGTTGTCTGGATATAGGTCATTCCGTTCTGGGCCCTGTTTTTGTTCGACACGATTCCTTCCGACACGGACCGCTCCAGGCCGAGCGGGTTTCCGATGGCAAAGACCGATTCTCCCACGCGGATCCGGTCCGCCGAACCGAAGGGGATGACGGTGAGCTCGAAATCTCCAAGCTCCTGGGCGTCCACCTTGAGGAGAGCGAGATCGACGTGGGGATTGACGGCCTTGATCTCGACCTTCTTGAAAACCTTCTTTTCAAAGCCCTTGTCTGTTTTGTGAAAAACCGTCAAGGCCACGTCCTGTTCGTCCTCGACGACATGGGCGTTTGTTATGGCGTATCCTTCGGTGTTGATAAAAAATCCCGACCCGAGCGCGCTCGGGACACGTACGAGAACGACGCCCTCTCCGATGCGGTTCACGTTGTCCCTGACCGACATCTCCTTGAGGTTTTTGGAACTGTAAAGGCCGGTTGTTGCGGCTTCGTCGGGGGGCGTTTCTTCTTTTTCCTTCACGATCTCGAGGATCTCCTTCCTCGGGATGGCCATGATGGTATAGCCGATGTCGACGAAAACCTCGCCGGTTGTTTCCTTGACGATCGAACCGGTGACTGAACATCCCTCGCCGAGCCGGATCTCGTCGGCGAATGCGGGAAAAGCCAGAAAGAGCGGGGCAAGCAGGGCGATGGAAATTTTCATGGCCGACTCCTCGAAAGGGGGAAAAAAAGTGTCAGGCATTTATACACCGGCGGGATTCTACGGAAAAGGACTTCTTGTAAAGGGAAAATGTTTGATAAAGTTGCCCTCCGGCTTGCTTGTCATCATTTTCCGTAGGAGAACCGATATGAACGTCCTCATACTGTTTTGCGTGCTTTTCTTGTTTTGCCCGCAGGAGGGGGCGGGGGGCAAAGCTCCCGGGATGGAGGAAGACGGGGCTCGGCAGTACGGTTTCGAGGGGTTCGAGATCTACAAGGTCGAGGGCGGAATCTATGCCCTCGCTTTCAGCGACGTCGACGGCGACGGCCGGGAGGATTTTGGTTTTGTCAACAACTCCCGTTCCCGCATCGAGCTTTTCATGAGGCTGCCCGATGACGCCGAGGACCGGATGGCCCTGAACAAAATCACCTATGACGGCCGTTTCAAAAAAGAATTCATCCCCGTGGAAAAGCAGATCTGGGGACTGGCCTTCGGACGTTTCGATGACGGAGAAACGATCGATACGGCAATGGTCACGGAAGAGGGCGAGCTGATCATCGAGTTTCGCGGCCGGGAGAGGGAGACGATGGTCTTGGAGGATTTCAAGCGCCTCGGCGGTTGTGTTCTCAGCGAGGACATGGACGGCGACGGTAGGGACGAGCTGATTCTCTTCGGGGAGAAGAAGACCCTCATATACCGCCCGGGCGGGGAGATCACCACCCTGAACAACCTGAAGAAAAAACCGAGTCATTTCGGTTTGGGCGATCTCGACGGCGACGGCCTGAGGGATCTCGTCTACCAGTATCAGGGCGATTACCCCTTTCTCGTCAGGTTCCAGGAAGAGCCGGGCTTCTTCGGTCCCGCGGAAACATGGGAGCTGGGGTCCGTTCGTTCCTTTCACATGGCGGACACGGACGGCGATGGGAAGGACGAGATTTTCGCCGTCTACAGCAACTCGGGACGGCTGGCCCGTTTCGGCCTGGAGGAGAGCGATGATTTTCTTTTCAGGTTTTATCCGCTGCGCGGAATAGAGGACGCCGAGAAGGTCTCATATACCTGCGCGGACATCAACGGCGACGGCGCCGATGAGATCCTGTTCGCTGATGCCGACGCGGCCCGCATTGTAGTCATGGGCGGACTTTGCTCGGGGACTTCCGCCTGGAAGGAGGAATTTTCATCTCTGAGAGACGTCCGCAATCCCCGGGTTTTCGACATGGACGGCGACGGAGCAATGGAGCTGGCCGTGATTTCCGAAACAGAGGGCGTCATCGGGATCTCGGCGATCGAGGTCCGCGATGACGGGAAAGCCGTGATCGCCTTTCCGACTTTTTTCCCTGTCGAAGGGAATCCCGCGGCGCTCGACGTGGGGGACGTGGACGGGGACGGTCTCGATGATGCGGTCTGCATCTCCACGAAGGGCGAAGGGAGCCGCAAGGAGTATCTGCTCAGCCTCTGCCGGGAAGTCCGTCGGGAAGACGAAAAGAAACGGGCTGTCTCGACTTTCACGATCCAGGAAGCCAAGCCGAAGAAGAAAATCCTGAAAAAGACGCCGCGCGATCTCCTGCTCGCAGATGTGGACAGGAAAGGCCGGGACGACATCCTTCTCTTCATTCCGGGTGAATCGCCGGCCATTGTTTTCACGCGGCACGAAGAGCCGATCTGGCAAAACCCGGTGGACGGTGAGGCGGCCGGCCTGGGTCTCCTCGACAACGCCAGGGAGTGGATGGTCTGCGCCGCTGATTCGGACGGGGACGGGCTTTTAGAGCTCGCGGCCGCTTCGGGAAACCTGGTTCGTTTTCTGTTCGTTCCCGGGCAGGGAGAGTTTCACCAGGCCGCCGGACAGTACAACAGCCCCGAGCCCGGCGCCCGGTTCTCGGGATGCGCCTATGCCGATGTTGTGGGCGGAGACCTGCCCGAGCTCATCCTGTTCGAATCGAAAACGAACACGGTCCGCGTGGTCGGCCGGGAGGGAGACGAGCTATTGAAGATCGACACGGGCAAGCTCGAGTTCTGCGGCATCGAAACGCCCGACCTGAACGGCGATGGGAAATCCGACATGCTGCTCAAGGGCCGGAACCAGATCGGTGTCTGGGTTCCGGGCGAGAGCCGCCGCGCGCTGAAAGAGATCGGGACGTTCGAGAGCCGGGACAAGGAATCCTACTTCAAAAAGATAGCCAGCGGTGATGTCAACAGCGACGGCGGCCACGACGTGATTCTCACCGACACGGGCCAGAACTCCCTCTTCATCATTTCCATGAAGGGCGCCGAACTGGAACACGCTTTGAAGTTCAGGGTCTTCGAGGAAAAACTCTTTCACGGCAAGAAGGGGGCCGGAGAGCCGAGTCACGTTCGCGTTCACGATCTTACGGGCGACGGCAAGGACGACATCGTCATCCTCGTTCACGATAAAATCATCATCTACCCCCAGGGATAGAGACGTTATTCCGGGACAAGGAAAGGAAAACACATGATCTCTTTTATAACCGCTTCGATTCTTCTTGGAATTTCCGCCGCTCTGCCCGCAGTCGAACCGGCCGACGATGACGCGCTCCTCGCCGTGGTGCCCCGTGACGCCCAGGTCGTCTTTTCCATAAAGAGCGTCGAGGGTTTGCGCGGCGACTGGACCGCCAATGCCTGGGGGCGCTTTCTGGCCGATCCCGAGGTGAAATCCCTTTTCGGCGCTCTCGGTGAGCGTATCGACTTCGACATGACGATCGATTTCAAAAGGGAAGGTTCGGACGAGATGAATCCCGTCGAGTTGTTCGGCACGGTTTCGGGCGGTCTCGCCGGTTATATGTGCGTCAAGGATGCCAGTCCTCCTGATGTCAATGTCGAAGCCGGCCTTGTCGTTATTCCCGGCGATGAGAGGGATGCTTTTGACGAGTACTACGAAGCTTTCAAGGAATACATGCTGGAACGGGATGATTTTTCGGATTACACCGAAGAGTACGAGGGCGTGGAGCTCCTGGTCATGGAGAAAATGGGAGAGGAAGCGGATGACGTGAAAGCGTGCAACGTCATTGCAGACACGGGGGACGCGGTGATCATCGTGGGCAGCGTTCCCATCGAGGCCGCAATCGAAAAGATGGAGAGAATCATCGATATCCTGAGGGGAGAGGGCGAAAGCGAGAGCATCCTCGACTCCGAAGACTTTCAGCAAGCACGGAGCGTGGCCGGAGACAGCGGAGATATGGAGTGTTATATCGATGTGGGAATCATGATCGATATGGGGCTCGCCGCCGGGCTGGAAAAGGGAGATCCCTCTTTCATGAAAGTCAAATTCTTCGCCGACCTGCTCGGTTTCAATGAGTTTTCATCCTGTTATTTCAATGCCGATCTCGAAGAGGGGGACGAGTTCGAAATCTTTTTCCTTCTCGGCCTGGAAGGCGAGAAGCCGTTGAGGTCCTTCCTCGACTGCTTCATGGGAAAGGCGCCGCTCGATCTTCTGAGGTTCATGCCCGCCGAGGCGATCGGGGTGTCGGCTCAGTTTATGGATCTCAACGCTCTCTACCTGAAGATCCTCGATCTCTGGAAATCGATCAGCGAAGAATCGTTCCTCCAGTTTCGCGGTTTCTATGACCAGTTTGTCAAGCAGAACTACAAGATCGATCCCGAAAAGGAGATTCTGGCTCAGCTCGACGGCAGGTTCGCCGGGTTCACGGTCGAGCTTGCCGAGGAGGAGGCCGAAGAGATGGCCGCCGCCATGGGGCCGGGCGCCATGAACGCGGGGGGGTGCTTCATCATCGGCGTGAAGGACACGAAGGTTTTCCAATCTAACTTCGAAAAGACGCTCCGCGCCGTCGGGGTCTATGTTTCCCTGAAGAAAGAAGAGTTCCAGGGGCACGAGATCCACTCCGTCGCCATACCGATCCAGGGGATGCGCCTCAACTGGTTCTTTTCCGAAGGCGTGGCGGTTTTTTCGTTCAGCGGCACGCCGATCCGGTCGTTCATCCGCCTCCTGGGGCACGAAGATCAGAAGTCTGCAAAGGACCGCGAGGATTTTGCGTCACTGATCAAGGAAAACCTGGACGCCGCCATGGTTTCCATCGCCGAGTCGGGAAAATCGCTCAAGAATATTATCAAAGTCTTTAAAACCGCGTTGGAAGCCCGGGACCGGGCAATGGGATTGGAGCCCCTTCCATTCCCTTCGGATGAAGTTGTGGACAAATACTTCAGCGGCGTGACGGGTACCTTTGTCATTGTCAACGAAAAGGGTGTGATCTGTCGTGCCGTCGGCCGATGAGAAAAAGGGAGCCTTCGTCCGGCCGGGATTTATCGTTCCCGGGAAAGAGCTCTTGTTCTCTTATGTCCGGTCTTCGGGGCCGGGCGGGCAGAAGGTCAACAAGACAGCCACGAAGGTCCGCTTGAAGTGGAAGCCGGGCTCGAGCACTGCTGCGAAAGAAGCGCTCACGCCCGGAGAGCGCCAGCGCATGCTCAGGCGGTGCTCGGGCGAAACAGGAGCGGACGGCGCGGTTCAGTTCGTGTCTGAACGGTTCAGATCGCGCGAGGATAACAGGGACGCCTGCCGCCGGGCGCTGGCCCGAAAAATCCTGGCCTGGCTCAGGAAACCGAAGAAACGGATCCCCACTTCACCGTCGAAGGCATCGAAAGAGAAAAGGATTGAGAATAAAAGAAAAACTTCGGCTCTCAAAAAAAGCAGGCAGAGGCCTTTGAATGAGGATTGAATCGGAACGACGGGAACGCCTTGGCACATTAACGCCCATATCAACACAACGCCTTTAATATTAATGTGTTAAGAGAGGCAGGGGGTCGCCGTCCATCCTCCTGTTTGTTATAAATTCAATCAAAATCAGCATTTGTGGCGTAAAAAAACCGATAAAGGGGGAATTGAGTGTATACTTAAGGTCAAGTCGCGCGATATTAATAAATGGAAGAGAGTGAATCCCAACCGGGAGTCTTTTGGCAACTTTGTTGAACTCGATCTGATGACGTTTTTCCGAACAATACTCTTAATTGCGGTTCTTTCCTTCGCAGCCGGCGGGATTGCCGGGGCTCAACGCGCTTCCGATGATATCGCGGCCGAGCCATCGCTCGCCTATATCCATCCGGTTTACGGTTCCGATCTTGTCCTCTATCTGCACGGCGCCCCTTCAGACAGCTCAGTGACCTACTATCGAAGCCGGCCGGGCACGGCCCCCGTGGAGATCGGAAGCGGTTTCACCGATTCCGAGGGCGGGCACGTCCTCACCCTTCCCCTCACGAATCCGGACTGGGTCGGAGAGGAGATCACGCTCTGGGCTTCTATTCGGCTCTACGGGGGGGGAGAGATCGTCTCTCAGAGGCGGACGGTCCGCGTCTCGAATCCGAGTTTCTTCTTTCCCTTGGCCACGCCCGACGGAACCGGATCGATCGCGTGCTATGACGAGCTCGATACCGCTTTCTCCGATGGGGTGGAAGTGACCGACGGCAGGCCCGGGCGTGTCCTGTTCAGCCGCGACGGATCGCGCGGGTTCGTTATCCTCGATACGGACCAGATCGGCGTCTTCGATCCTGTTGAAAGAGAGTGGCTCTACTGGTTTCTCAAGACCGGGGTCGGCGTTCTCGATATGGAAGCCACGCCCGACGGGAAGAGCATCATCGTTCTCTGTTCGGAGAAGCATCCGGGCGACGCGGATACGCTCGTTCGGGGTTCTCTCTGGGTTTTTGATATCGACTCGGGAGCGATCACTCAGCGCGCCCCGGTCAAGATCGACGCTCTCAACCCGGCTGTCCCCCATGTTCCGGCCGCGGCGGGCCGGCTTCTCGCGGTGAGCAATGATTCCAGGCTTGTCTTCATCAGGATAGGAGGCCCTTTCATCGGCGAGTACAACCTCGATACGGGCGCTTTCAGGAGAACCATTCTCGGAAACGGCCGCCTCTCTCCCTGCACGGTGAACGACATTCGTGTGCGCGAAAACTGCCTGGCCGCTCTCCTGACGGAACCGGACGGCTACGGATGGCTCTGTCTCTCCAACACGCAGACCTATTTGCAGGATTATCTCTCCGTGGGCTGGGAGCCCGAGGCTTTCGAGTTCTTCGAAGGCGATTCCGGTCCCCGTGTTCTCGTTCTCCATCGCTCCGAGGACAGCCGCACCGATGTCATCGATGTGTACGATCTATTTAATGAAACATTGGCCGGCACGGTGGCGCGGCTTCCGGCCGGGGTCAGGGATGTGGCCGTCAATGACACCAGGGATTTGGGCGTCATTCTCTATGTTCCCGGCGGCGCCAATGCGCGCGAGGGATGGCTCGGTTTTTTCGAAAAAAGAACGTTTCGCCTCCGTAACGAAGTTGTCAAAGTACCCGTCGATTCGGGAAGCAGCGTCTTTCTATCCCGGTCGCCCATAGTCAACCGGTGCTATGTTCTCACCCGGAGCGGAACACTTTGTGTTGTCGATCTCGAAACCTTCAGCAAAGTGGATCTCTTCGATCTGAACGCCGAGAGCTCGGCCGTTCCGGCTGAATCATTCTGAAAAAACCGGGCGTTATCTCAACCTGATGAGGTTCTGTATCATTCTTGAGCTCGACTAAAATTACACTCCAATATATCTGCAGTTCCGGCAACACCCTCCGCGTTACGACCTTCGGAGGCATCTCCGGGGCGGAGTCGACGATCAAGTCTTTCGAGGAGTTCGAGGTCAACAGGAACTACCTCGATTCAAAGACCGATGAAATCATGGGGTGTCTCCGAAAGGCGGTTTCGAAACCGGCCCCGGCTCAACCACGGCCGGCGGCGTCTTTGCCGGGAAACAACGGCCTGAACCGCATCTGCGAGATGGGACAGGATCTCTACAAGGAGCTGGTTCCTTCCACCTTGCGCATCAAGCTGTCGGAAAACGCCGGCAAAAACCTGCTGCTGGCCATCGACAGCAGCCTCGCCTGGATTCCCTGGGAGCTGCTTCACAACGGCGATGATTTCTTCTGCCGGTTTTTCAATATGGGCAGGATCGTCAGCGTTCGGGCGCCGGGAGGCGTTGTGGAGAAGCGAACCCTTCGGCTTCCGGCCAGGCACCTGATCATAGCCGATCCCGAGGGAAATCTCCCGGGAGCGGCCGCAGAGGGAAGAAGGACTCGCCGCATGCTCCTCGAGCACGGAGAGAATGTCCGTCCCGTCTTTCTTTCGGGCCGGGTGAGCGAATCGGGACTGATCGACGGTCTCAAAAAGGCCGACGTGTTCCATTTCGCCGGACATCTCTCGTCGGGCGATTTCGAGCGCAGCTCGGGCGATTTCGAGCGCAGCTCGGGCGATTTCGAGCGCAGCTCGGGCGATTTCG
>CAZWHE010000020.1:27662-37486 GCA_964633825.1 uncultured Phycisphaerales bacterium
AGCGCAGCGGCCAAAGCGCCCGCATCCGGCTGAAAAACGGCATGTGCTCTGCAAGACAGATCGAAAAATTCCGGGGCCGCTTTCCCTTTCCGGCTCTTGTCTTTTTGAACGGCTGTTGCTCGTCCGCCTTCGAAGGCCCCCTCCTGATCGAAACGGCTCAGGAACGGACTTTCGGAATGGCGTCCAGCTTCCTGATCTGCGGTGTGCGCCACTTCATCGGAACTCTCTGGGACGTTCCCGATTCAGCCGCTTCCGCCGCCGGCGTCGGTTTCTTCGAGGCTTTCTACTCCGGGAGTTCGGTGGGCGAGGCTTTGAGGGAGGCCCGTTCTGCCCTGGCCGAGGAGAGAGGCGAACATTCCATGGATTGGGCCGGCTATGTCCTGTACGGGGACCCGTCCTTTACCCCGTCATGACCCGCCGGCAATGAGCCGCTTTTCGAAGGAACAGATGTTCTCGCAGCCCTCTTCCCGGATGACGACCACGTCTTCCAGCCGCATCCCGCCGTCGCCGAAGTAATAAAGGCCGGGCTCGACGGTCACCACCATGCCGGCTTCGAGAATCGATTTCTCCTTGCTGAAGCGGGGCAGTTCGTGAACATCGAGTCCGAGGCCGTGTCCCGTGCCGTGGAAGAATCCTTCCATCTTGCCGTCGGAGGTGGGGCCTGTTTCGAATCCGCGGCGATTGAACGAGTCGACGATGGCGGCGTGGATCTCGGCGCCGTCCACACCGGCGCGCAGGCGCTCGAAAGCGATCTTCTGGGCGTTGAGAACGGCGTCGTACATCTCGAGCACCCGGGGGGAGGCCTCCCCCCTGACCACGGTGCGGGTCATGTCGGCGCAGTAGCGGTGGTCCATCGATTTGGGGAAGACGTCGATGATGATCGGTTTGTGGGCGGGCAGGTGTCCCGATCCCGTGTTGTGGGGGTCGCACCCCTGGTCCCCGCCGGCCACGATCGTGCTCGATGCGAGGTACCTTCTTGAAAAAAGACGGCCGTCGATGATCTCCTTGATCCGCTCTGAAGTGAGGGGCTTTCCTTCCAGATAGAGCATGTCCTTTCGGATCTCCGAGGCCGCGATCGCGTCGATTCCTTTTGCAAGGGCTTCCTCGTTGGCTTTCATGGCGCGGCGCATCAGGCCGATCTCGTCCTCGGACTTGATAACGCGTGCGGGAACGAAAGGCATGCAGGCGGGATGGGGCTGGACGGCGATGCCGCCTTCGCGGAGGCGGTCGGCGATGCCGACGGGAAAGTCGTCGGGGACACGCGTACTGTCGATGCCCAGGTCTTTCAAGGCTTCGAGCAGAACGTCGGCGATGAGGGGCTCGGCGATCCCGGCTTTCACGCAGCGGTCGCGGTATTCGGTGAAGCTCAGGATTTCGTCGACGCGGGCTTCGTCCTTGGCCCGTCCTTTTTCCAGGTCGGTCATGACAAGACGGGACCGGCCTTCCGAGCGGATATAGATGAAGGGATCGCCCGCCAGAAAATGGGTGAGGTAGTAGAGGTTCATGTCCTTCGAGCTGGCGGCGACGATCACGTCGGCCGTGTCGGCTTCTTTTTTCTTTATCATACGATTGCCGTCCTGAATGTGAATGTCACGATCGAGGCAGTGGTTTCCGATCCGCCCTGTTCTTTCCGTCGGCCGGTTTCGTACTCTGATATTCATAGAGTCTTGCATAGAGCCCGTTCCTGGCCATGAGCTCTTCGTGGCTTCCCTTTTCGATCATTCTGGCCTCGTCGAAAACCAGGATCATGTCGGCCTCGCGCACGGTGGAGAGCCTGTGGGCGATGGCGAAAACGGTCCTGCCCTTCATGAGACGGGACAGGGCTTCCTGAACCCTGACCTCGGACTTGGAGTCGAGGGCCGATGTGGCTTCGTCGAGGATCAGAATCGGGGGATTCTTGAGCACGGCCCGGGCGATGGCGATGCGCTGGCGCTGCCCGCCGGAAAGGAGCACTCCCCGCTCCCCGATCTGGGTGTCGTAACCGTTCTCCATCCCCATGATGAAAGCATGGGCGTTGGCCGTCTTGGCGGCGTTCACGATCATCTCCTCCGTGGCGTGGGGAGAGGCGTAGGCGATATTCATCCGGACCGTGTCGGAGAAGAGAAACGTTTCCTGGGAAACGATGCCGATCTGTTTTCTCAGGGACTTGATGTTGAGATTCCTGATGTCTACATCGTCGATCATGATGGCGCCCGTTACCACGTCGTAGAACCGCGGAATCAGGTCGACTAAAGTCGTCTTCCCGGCACCCGAAGGGCCGACGAGAGCCACTTTCTGTCCCTTCCTGACGGTGAAGTCGATGTTTTTCAGGACGGGAGCGTTCTTTTCGTATTCGTAGCCGATGTTTTTGAACCGGATCTTTCTCTGGAAATCCTTCACAAGGACGGCGTCCCGTTCGTCCACGATTTCGGGATCGCTGTAGAGAAGGGCGGCCACACGGTCCGCTCCGGCGAGGGCGCCCTGGATATTGTTGTTGCACCGGGCCAGGCGGCGTATGGTGGCGATGAGATAGAGCAGGGCCATGGCGATCGCGAGGAAATCGTTGGACTTCCACACACCGTTGATGACCTTGATGCCTCCGTACCACATGAAAAGGGCAACAGCGGCGCCGCCCATGATCTCGACGACCGGGGCCGTGCGCGATCGGAGGCGCGCGCTCTTCATCGTGTCGCGGTATGTCTTCCGGCCGATGACCCTGAACTTGTCGTATTCCCTTTCCTCGGAGCCGAAGGCCTTGACGATCTTCTGGCCCGAGAGCGATTCCGAGAGCTGGGAATAGATGATCGAGACGGACTGTCGAATCCTCTTGTCGCGCCTGCGGATCTGCCGGGCGATCGCCTGGACGGGGATGAAGGTAAGACAGATAATTCCGACGTAAATGAAGATATCTGCTCCGCCCAGCATAGCGAGGGTGATCACGCAGATGATGAAATAGCCGATATCCTGGATGAGCAGGACCGCTGTGTTGGTAAAAAAATTGCCGAAGAGCTGGATGTCGCTCGTGATCCTCGACATCAGCTTGGCCGAGTGGTTCTTGGTGTGAAACCTGAGAGAGAAGGACATCACCTTCCCGAAAAGAGCGTTGCGGATATCCATCACGATCTTGCTGCCCACCGCCCGGACGAGCACGGATTGAAAGTACTTGAGGATCTGTTCGGCGACTACGATGAAGAAAAAGAAAAAGATCAGGCAGATCAGTCTCTCCTTGGCCAGCTCTTTATCGATATCTTCCCCCGGCGCGAGCTCTTCCACGCCGGAAAGACCGAGGACGTCCAAAATCTTGTCCTTGGCCGCCATGAGCATACCCGGGTCTTCGGCTGCTTTGGCGGCGGCGGCTTTCGGATCGATGATCGGTTGAATCCCCTCTTTGATGCACCAGATCTTTGGAGCGAGCATGGCCGAAGCGAAGAGGGTGAGGATGATGCTCAATATAATCTTGGAAACGTAGGGCCTGGCAAAACCGAAGAGCCTTTGCCAGAGCGTAATGTCGGCGTTGCGGCTGGGGCGGAGGAGATCGAGGAGGGAGAGGTTCTTTCTCAGGTTCTCCTTTTCGATCTCGATGACGTCGAGATCTTCGAGGATTACGTTGCGCTCCGCTTCTTGATTTCCGTCCCGTGCCATGGAATTGATCAGCCTTTCCAAAGGAAAAAATCAGGATATATGGTAAACAGGCATAATAACAATGCGAAAGAAATCGGAAAAGAGGTTCGCTTTTCTCCGGGGAGCGCTTTTCTCCCCGAGGCGGCCTCCTCCAATCGAACACCTCTGACGCGGAGGCTTGTCCCGTCGTGGCGACATATGCTACTGAAGCGATTTGTATTTACAAAGCTCCTTTCGGCGAGACATCGCAGGTCGTTCATTACATGACGCAGGACCTGGGCCGCGTGGCTTGTCTGATCAAGGGCGCTTTCCGGGAGAAAAACCGTTACCAGGGAAACGAAGATCTTCTCAACATGAGCAGGATCACTCTTTCCTTTCGCGGAGAAGGGGGTTTGGGCCTTCTTCGCGAGAGGGTCCTTCTCGGGATTTTCCCCGGGTTGAGGAAAAGGATCGGGCGGTTTGCGGCCGCCAGTACCGTGCTCGATGCGGTCAGATGGAGCGTTCAGGAAAGGCAGGATCTTCCCGGTCTCTATCTTCTGTTCAAAAATACTCTTCTGGCACTGGAAATGTGCGGCTCCGACCGGGATATTATCCTGTTTACCTTTTTCAACGGGATGCTTAGTATACTCGGTTTTCGACCGGCCCTCTCTTCGTGTACCGGATGCGGCCGGGTTCCGGTGAATGTGAAGACACTTTATGTCAGCCCCCGACATGGCGGGATTATTTGCCGTAACTGCCGTCAGGACATGAGCCAGGGCATGACGATATCGCCCGAAGCCGTGGAATGGCTTAAAAAAACAACGGGAAACAACCCTCTTGAGATGCGGGGGCAGGATCTTCAAGAGTCGATGAGTCAAGAACTCCTGGTTTTTTTCGAGCTCTTTCTCACAGGATTTCTTGAAAAGAAGCTGAATTCGCTCGATTTCTTAAAAGAGTTCACGAACCCGCTCCGGGAAAGGCAAATGTAACGTGTTTATATTTTACGTCTTAGGGTCGAATCAAAAAAGCCTGTGGGCTGCGGCCTGTCTGCTTTGCCTCTTTGGGCTGAATGGATGCTCTTATTCACTCACAACGATCAACGAGAGGCATATCTCCGACTGTTCATCGGACGAGATTCTCGAAGAAGCCCAAGCAGCCTTTGACAGAGGCGACAATGATCAATCTGCACACCTTTCGTACTATATTACCAAAGAAAGGCCCGATTCGGTTGAAACCGAGGACGCACTCTACCTTGCCGCCGAGTCGTATTATCAACTGGGCGACCTGAAAGCGTCTTTCCTCCTCTTCGAGGAATTGAGCTCGAAGTACCCGGCCACGCAGTACAGCCAAAAGATCCTCGAACGTGACTTTGATATCGGAAAGAGATATTTCGCTGATGATTCCCTGCTGTTCGGGGCGTGGGCTCGCAGTCGCGGCGTCAAGGCCATGAACCACCTCCTCGCATATTTTCCGAGGGATGATCTGGCCGATGACGCCCTCTATGCTATTGGAGAGCATTATTTCAAGGAAGGCGAATATATCGACGCCGCCTACTCCTTCGAAAGGCTCATTCGAGAATACCCCCTCTCGGAATGGGCGGAGAAATCGTTGATTCAAACGGGACGGAGCACCTTCAGGATGAACAAGGGACCCTCCTATGACAGGGAATCTCTCCTGAAAAGTATTGTCAATTTCAGGCTCTACAGTGAAAAATATCCGGGGGGAGGATTTGAGGAGGAATGCCGGCGATTTCTTTCTCAGGCCTGCAATCAAATGGCCGAAAAGGAAATGGAGATCGCCCTTTTTTATCTCGATCAGGGTGAAACGGACGGAGCGCGCTGCCATTTTTCGAATGTTGTGCTGCTTTTCCCTGATACATCCGCAGGAAGAAGAGCGTCGCTGGAGCTCGATAAGGAGGGGTGGGATACCTCTCTGAACTCGGTGGATACCATCCTGCCCGTGGGGCGGAGGGCGGACAGCGGGTTCTGACCCGGCATTGTAAACGGAGACCGGTGATATGAGTGTCGGAAAGAGAGCCTTGTCAGTGATTCCCGTATTCCTTTTGTTAGCCGGGTGTTCCGGCTGGACGGCCGGTTCGCTTGTCGTCCATGAAATGGAGAGGATCTCTGTTCCTTATTTCCAAAACGATACCTTTTACAGAGGGCTTGAAGAAGACCTCACGAACGAGGTTATGGCCAGGGTTCTCGAAAGGCCCGATCTGATCCTCGTTGAAAGGGATTCGGCCGAGATGGTTCTCGAAGGAAGGATCATCGGCTATGAACAGAGTATCTTGGCCGAAGACCTGAACAACGACTTGGTGGAATCATCGGCCATGGTCACGGTGCTGGTCAGGCTCACCCGGGCCTCAGACGGAAGCCTTCTCAAAGAGTCGATTTTAAGCGACCAGGCGGAGTTTTTTCTGGCGCGCGGGGAGACGATCGAGTCGGCCCAGCGCGAGTCATTCGAAATGCTGTCGCACAAAATAGTGAGTGTTGTGGTAAAGGGATTTTAACAATCGCATGGACAATCAGCCGTCAAAAGATCCGGGCTCGGGTCAGGATAAGAAGAAATCCAGGAACAGATTCAATCTGCTTTTCACTCTTCTTTTCATAATCATCACCTTCATGCTCATCATGAACATGTTCGGCGGAGACGGGACATGGGGCGGAACGAAAGAGATCAGCCCGCTTACGTTTTACAAGCTCCTCTACACCGGCAGGATCGCTCGTCTGGAAGTCAACGGCCCGGAGAAAATCGAAGGCGAGTTCGTGGGATGGCCCGCCGGAAGCCCGGGAAGCATCGAAACATCCTATGGCGATGACCAGACCGATCGGACGAAAACGGCGAAAGGGCGGTTCACAGTCGAGTTGAGCAGCGCCGAGCTGGAGGCGCTCACTCCAAACCTCCGCCGCTTTCTCGGAAGCACGGCGGAAGGGGGCGATCTGATCCGTTTGTGGGATGACCTGGATAACGATCGTATCCTGGTGACATCCTATTACACCGTGATCTGCGACGATCCTTACGCGGTGGAGGTTTTCAAGGAGAAAAGCAGCGGCCGCAAGGAGGAACGTCCGGCCGGAACCTCTCCGTCCACGCTCCTCATGGTCAATCTCATCGACTCGGAGAGCAGGCCGCGCGTTATGCGGTACGACCTTTCAGCCGCACGGTCCATGGGCAGCGGGAGAAGCCTGAACGAGCTTCTTGCGACTCTCCACGAAAAATATCCCAAGGTTTCCTTCGAAGAGTATCACCTGCGAAACGAGAAGAGCCTCGAGTTCAACCAGCCGAACATGTTTCTCACCTCCCTCTTCGCGACCCTGATTCCGTGGATTCTGATCATCGGGATTTTCTGGTTCTTTATCCTCCGTCAGATGAAATCCCCCGGGGGCGGCGGTGTGTTCTCTTTCGGCCGGTCGCGAGCCAACCTGGTGAGCAAGGAAAAGACGGACATCACATTCGAAGATGTGGCCGGGATCGAGGAAGCCAAGGAGGAAGTGGCCGAGATCATCGAATTTCTCAAGGACCCCTCCCGGTTCTCGCGCCTCGGCGGGCGGATCCCGTCGGGCGTGCTTCTCGTCGGTTCTCCGGGAACGGGGAAGACGCTCCTTGCCAAAGCCATTGCCGGCGAAGCCAACGTCCCCTTCTTCTCCATCAGCGGGTCCGATTTCGTAGAGATGTTCGTCGGCGTGGGAGCATCCCGTGTGCGCGACCTTTTCCGGCAGGCGCGCGAGAGCTCGCCCTGCCTGATCTTCCTCGACGAGATCGATGCGGTGGGCCGGAAGAGGGGAGCAGGTCTCGGCGGCGGGCATGACGAACGGGAACAGACACTGAACGCCATTCTCGTCGAGATGGACGGTTTCGTGAAAGACGAGGGAATCATTCTCCTTGCGGCGACCAACCGTCCCGACGTGCTCGATCCGGCGCTGCTCAGGCCGGGCCGTTTCGACCGCGAGATCGTCATCGACCTCCCAGATCTCAAGGGGCGGGAGGCGATCCTCAAGGTCCATTGCCGGAAGATCAAGATGGCCAGTGACCTCGACGTGAATACCATCGCCAGGGGAACCCCGACCTTTTCAGGAGCCGAACTGGCCGCTCTTGTCAATGAAGCAGCCCTCATCGCAACCATGAAGGAAAAGAACTCGGTTGAACAGGAGGATATGGAGGAGGCGCGCGACAAGATCAGGTGGGGGCGCCAGAAGAGAAGCCGCGTCATGGACGAGGAAGACCGTTTCGTCACGGCATGCCACGAGGCGGGTCATGCCCTGGCGGCGCACCTCCTGCCCGAAGTGGAGCCCCTTCACAAGGTCACGATCATTCCTAGGGGAATGGCTCTCGGCGCGACGATGCAGCTTCCCGAGAAGGACAGGTACCACCATCGCAAGAAGGAGCTTCTCGGAAATATTATCGTTCTTTATTCGGGCCGCGCGGCCGAGGAGATGTTCTGCGGCGATATCTCGGGAGGGGCCCAGAACGACATCGAGCGCGCCACCGAGCTCGCCCGAATCATGGTCTGCCGCCTCGGAATGTCGGAAAACCTGGGCCCCGTCACCTATGACGAGCAGAGCGGTCACGTTTTTTTAGGTGAAGAGCTCGTCAGATCCCAAAAGTACGGCCCTGATACACTGAAGAAGATCGACGAGGAAGTGAGGAATTTCCTCGATGTCTGCTATCAGAAAGCACGGGAGCTCATCAAAAAGAACAAGGACAAGGTCGAGGCGATCACGAATGCCCTGATTGCCAGCGAAACTCTCACCGGCGCCGAAGTGGCAACTCTCATCGAAGGGAAGTAGCGCAGGGGGACACAATACGCGACTAAGGGTAATCGCGTATTGTTTCCCCCTGTACTACTTCCCTTCGATGATCATTCTGTGCCAGGCTTCGGGGTCGTGAAGGTGGAAGCGGATGCGGCCTCCCCCGCGGAGCGTTGTTTTCAGGGTCAGGAGTTTCCGCCTTCCCCGGGATTCGATCTCGAACCGGCCTTTTTCCGTTCCGGCTGATCCGGCCGGGCCGGGCGGAGCCTGAAGGACCATTCCGAGGGAGAGCCAGTTCAAGACAACGAAGCGGCGGCGCGTTAAATAAACGCGGGTGAAGGTCACCCTCTTGATAAGGGGGAAGTTGAATCGCGTGAAGACACGCCGTTCGGAGAGGAGGATTTCCTCTCCTCCGATGTCATGGAGCAGCTTCCCGCAGCCGAGCCTCCCCTTGACCACGCCGTAAATGAAATAGCTCGCAAAGGCGGCCAGGGCGATGTAGTAGAGCATGTCCCATTCCTTTCGCTGCGACTCATCGGGATTGTCTCTCTTTGGGAGGAGGAGTCAACTCCTCTTCTTTCAGAGCATTGAATCGAAAGGGCCGAGGCGCTATTCTCGGTCAAAATACGGATATGAAAGAATCGGTTGAGACGAGGAGTGTCGCCATGTCTTCGCAATTAAAGATTGTCGTAATCGGCGGCGTCGCCGCCGGAATGAAAGCTGCGTGCAAGATCGCACGGCTGCACAACGGAGCCGATATCACCGTGCTCGAAAAAGGCGGGGTTCCGTCTTATGCGGGCTGCGGGCTTCCCTACTATATCTCGGGCGTTGTCAAGAAACGGGAAGAACTGTACAGCACGCCGATCGGTGTGGAGCGGGATGCCGCGTTCTTCGATAAGGTCAAAAAAGTCCGTGTCCTCACTGGGGCGGAAGCTCTCTCCATCGACAGGGAGAATAAAACAGTCCGGTACCGCGTCCTTGATAAGGGAAGCGATGAATCCATTCCCTACGACAAGCTCGTGATCGCCACCGGCGCCGGACCCGTTGTTCCGCCTCTCGACGGGATCGATCTGGACAATATCTTCACCGTCAAAAGCGTTGAGGATGCGGACGAGATCAAGGCCCAAGCCGAGGGGGGAGAGGTTCGCAAGGCCGTCATCGTCGGAGGGGGCCTCATCGGTGTGGAGATGGCCGAAGCCCTCGCCGACTGCGCCCTCGAGGTTTCGATCATCGAGATGCTTCCCAGGATCCTGCCCATGCTCGATACGGAGATGGCGCTCCTTGTGGAAAAACATCTCGATGACCAGGCAATCGACGTCTACACCTCCACCAAAGCGCTCTCTTTCGAAGCGGCCGGGAGCGCGGAAGGCGGAGGGAAAAAGGTGGGCGCCGTTGTCTGCCAGGACCGGAAGCTCGAGGCCGATATTGTGATTCTGGCTCTCGGTGTCCGGCCCGAATCCGCACTCGCCGTCCGGGCCGGGCTCGAAAAAGGGT
>CAZWHE010000021.1:0-36980 GCA_964633825.1 uncultured Phycisphaerales bacterium
ACGGCGGCCCGGAGCCCGGCGAGGCCGGTTCCGAGAATGATCACATCGTGTGTCACTGTTCCGTCCATGGAGAACCCTCTTTATCTTCGGACAGTAAGATATGATTAAGTCGGTTAAGCTGAAAGGATTAAAGTCTCAAAGGATTGACGGGATCAACACAAAAATTCCCGGCCCTGTTCCCAGGTGATGTTGAAAGACGTGTCGTCGTCGAGACGCGGGCGGATCTCTTCTTTCCAGAATTTCTTGTACTTGGCGTGGTAGGACTTTTCATCCACGTCGTGGAGAACGCCGGTTGTGAGCTTGCCCTCGAGCTTTTCGGGCGGCATCTTGGCCGCGGCCTTGACGCTGACGGCCGATTCCTTGAGCCAGTTCATCATCGCCGTGGCCTGTGGCATCTTGTTCAGGCGGCCGTGGATCGTGTGGCAGAAGGCGATCACGTCCACGAGGGCGAAGGCCTCTTTTTCGATCGCCTGGGCGATGAGGTTCGTCATCTCCACGGCTTTGTAGGCGGTGGTGCGGGCGATGAAGGGCGCGCCCGATCCCTTTGCCAGCTCGCAGATGTCGAACGGCTTTTCCACGTTCCCGTAGGGAGCCGTCGTTGCCCTCTTGCCCACGGGCGTGGTGGGCGAATACTGGCCGCCCGTCATGCCGTAGTTGTTGTTGTCCACGAGGATGACGGTCATGTCGATGTTCCGCCGGGCCGTGTGGATGAAGTGGTTGCCGCCGATGGCGGTGGCGTCGCCGTCGCCCGTGATCACGATGACCTTCATTTTCGGCTGGGCGAGCTTGACGCCCGTGGCGAAAGTGAGCGCGCGGCCGTGGGCCGTGTGGATCGAACAGAAGTCGGCATAGACGGGCATGCGCGAGGAACAGCCGATCCCGGAGACGAGCACCACGTCTTCCTTGGGGATTTCGAGCTTGTGAATCGCGCGCAGGAGCGAATTGAAGACGATTCCGTTGCCGCAGCCGGGGCACCAGACATGGGACAGCTTTTTTCCGGGCCGCAGGTACTTGTATGTGATGGGGATGTCCTGGAGTCCTGGCATTTGAGTGGTCCTTTTAGAGTTCCTCTTTCACCTTGGCCATGATCTGCGCCGGTGTAATGATCAGGCCGTCGAACCGGTTGAGACCGACGACCTTGGTTTCGTGCCCGGTCATGCGCTCTGTTTCGAGGTTGATCTGGCCCCAGTTCAATTCGGGCACGACAACGAGCTTCGCATTCAGGGCGCGTTCCTTGAAAGCTTTCTCGGGAAAGGGCCAGATAACGATCGGCCGGAAAAGTCCGGCCTTGACGCCTTCTTTTCTGAGCATCTTGACGGCCGCGCGGGCCGGCCGGGCGATGCATCCGTAGGCGACGATGAGAACCTCGGCGTCGTCCGCCTCGAGCTCGTCGTATTTGATGATTTCGTCGAGATGGTCTTCGAACTTCCCTTTCTGGCGTTCGAGCATGGCGAGCGCCTCGTCCGGGCGGTTGGTTGGAAAACCCTTCTCGTCGTGCGTCAGGCTCTCCACGTGGAACCTGAACCCCTCTCCGAATGAGGCAAAAGGCGCATTGCAGACCGTATCCGGACCGTAGTGAAGGTATTCTTCATTGGGCACCGTCGGTGTTTTGCGGTCGTAAATCTCCATCTCCGTGTTGTGCGGAACGCGGATCTTTTCCCGCATGTGGCCCACCACCTCGTCGAGAAGA
Source organism: uncultured Phycisphaerales bacterium (assembly GCA_964633825.1). Lineage (GTDB taxonomy): Bacteria > Planctomycetota > B15-G4 > B15-G4 > CAYZWU01 > CAZWHE01. Next base: position 1,691 of record CAZWHE010000021.1, read on the forward strand.
AGGATGACGGGTGTGCGGAATTTTTCGGAGAGGTTGAAACAGTCGAAGGTGACCGAATAGGTCTCCTGAACCGAGGAAGGTGAAATGGCGATCATATAATGGTCGCCGTGGGTTCCCCACCGCGCCTGCATCACGTCTCCCTGTGACGGCTGGGTGGGAAGGCCTGTGGAAGGCCCCGCCCTCTGCACGTTCACGATGACGCAGGGGGTTTCGGTGATGCACCCCAGCCCGATGAGCTCCTGCATGAGCGAGAATCCCGGACCGCTCGTGGCCGTCATCGACTTCATGCCGGCGATGGAAGCGCCGAGAACGGCGCCGATGGACGCGATCTCGTCCTCCATCTGAATGAAGGTGCCGTTTACGAGGGGGAGCTCCCTCGCCATGAGCTCGGCAACCTCGGTGGAGGGCGTGATCGGATACCCGCCGAAGAAACGGCAGCCCGCGTTCAGTGCGGCATAGGCGCAGGATTCATTGCCTTGCCAGAAACGGCGAATTTCTTCCTTGGCCATTTCCTTCTCCCTGGAGAGCGGTCATTTCCCGCTGTTCTTTTCTTTCTTTTTTCCGACAACGAAGATTGCGAGGTCGGGACATCTCAGCTCGCACATGCGGCAGAGAATACAGTCTTCGGGCTTTGTCTGTACGACTTTGAATTCGTTGTCGAGCTCGAGGGTGTTCTTTGGACAAAACTCGACGCATATATCGCACCCCTTGCACCACTTCCTGAACACGTAGACGGGCTTTTCATAGGTCTTCAAATCATCGTCGATGAGAGTCAGGGCCTGCTCGAGTGTGCAGGAGTGGGCGAGCTTGAGCTCCTCCATTTCCTTTTCACTGACGGCAAGGCTGCCTTCCGTCTCACAGGTGGATTGAGGTGCGATGGGATCGGGATCGTTATCGTTCATAAGATGGCCGTCCTCGGTATCAAAGAAACCGGCACGCCATCACAAATAATATCGGGTGTCTGGGTGCGCCGTTTGTTTTTGAAAGTCGCGATTATTCATGGCCCGTGAATCCGGACATGATTAATAAAGATCGGGGTTAATGGCAACGAAATATTGGCGGAATAATCAAACTTTTCCGCGATTTTCCACGGTTTGATCGCCGTTGCGCCCGGGTCGGGTCTTGGCGAGCATCATCGGCCGGCAAAAAATAAGGAGGGGACTCGCCGGTCCCCCCCCTTCGGGTCGATCGTTTTTCGTCACGAAATGTCGGTGAGAGACTGTTCCAGAGAGTGGCCGGCCGTCTTCTCCCAGGCCGATTTGACGACGAGCTCGGCATAGAGAACGGCTTCGTCCATGCCGCGGAAGAGCGCTTCTTCTTCTTCCGCAATGGCGGCTTCCTGGGAGGCGATTGTGCGGTCAAGCTCTTCGAGATGGCGGACATAGGCTTCCTCGATCGCGGGGAGCACCTTCATTGTCACAAAAGGCTGGGAAATGAACTTGATCCCGCTCTTGCCGGCCTGGTTGACGATGCGGCAGAGCTCCATGTTGGTGACGGGGATTTCCTTTCCGAGAGAACTGAGAAAGATGGAGACTCCCATCTTGTCGCTGCGGGGCAGGAAACCGGTGGCTTCACGTGTATCGGTCGAGAGAAAAAGGCTCACGTGGTGTTTGACGCTTTTTTCCTTGGCCTTGTTGGCGGGAAGGGCCTCCGCTTCACAGTAGCATCCCGAAATGAGTGTTTTCAGAACCGCTTCGGGCGAGTCTTTCGGGCTGTGGATAACTAGGATTTTTCGTTTGAGAACGCTTTCTTTATAAAGTTTGTTGAAATAATCCTTGTCCTGGCGATATGCCGTTCCCATGGCGGACTTGTGTTTGGCGCAAAAGGCCTCGAGGATTTCAAGAAAGCTGTTGAATAGAGAGAAATCGACGGGGCTCTTTTCCCAAAGGGCCCGATTGCGAAGCGCTGCATTGATGGGAACGAGCTCCTGGTCCTCGATTCCGGCTTTTTGGCAAAGCGTCTCCAAGATTTTCTCGAGATACCCGGCACTGGAAAGGCATTCCCGCCTGAGCACAACCGGCGGATTGTTGCCATCAAAATGCGTCATGGCTTTCAAACATTTGATAATGGTTATCAATGGTCTAAGAATTGGAAATACAAAGCTTTGTGCGGGAAGTACCGGAATCTGGGTCGATTTCATTTTAACCTCCTCAATCGAATTATCGTGATTGTGATATGAATTTTGTTAAAATCATAGTCTAAGAAATCTAAGTTATTCATAAGTAAGTATACCGTCGAGTGACATGAATACAATTTTTATATTGACATTGATATAGTATTAATATTAATACCTTATTTTGGGTTTAAATAACAAAAAAACACAATCTAATCGGAGTATGGCGGTGTTTTTCAGGCAGCTCAGAACTTTTCAGGAAGCAGCGAAATGCGGCAATTTTTCGGATGCGGCCAAGAGGCTCCATTTGACGCAATCTGCTGTTTCACACCAAATTAAGGCCTTGGAACAGGTGATGGGTGTCAAGCTATACGAGAGACATCGCAGGGGAATCGTCCTCACTGAGCAGGGGAAGGATGTGCTTTCCCACGTCAACCGGATCATGGCGCGCGTCCAGGATCTCGAGGAATGCCTCAATGCCCTGAGAGGGGGCTTTGTGGGGAATATTTCCATATCGGCTCATCGAGGCATTATTCAGTACAAACTTCCCCAAGTGGTGAAACTGTTCCGCAAAAGCTACCCCTCGATGGGGCTCGTCCTGAGCAAGGAAGTCAGCGATGAAGAGATCAACTCCCAGGTCCTTTCGGGGACAGTCGATTTCGGCGTGGCCACCTCATTATCGGACCACGGAGATCTGAGGTTCAGGGAGTTTTTGTCCTATGATCTCTATCTTTGTGTTCAGTCCGATCATCCCTATGCCAGGCTGACGGAAGATGACCAGAAATTGACGCTCGATGAGGTGGCGGCCGAGCCGCTCCTTCTCTATGAATCAGGAACGGCAATCAGGACTCATATCGAAAAAATGTTCGACAAGGAGGGCCTCGACTGCATTCCCGTTGTAGAAACCGGCGGGGCGCTGATCTTGAGAGAATACGCGAAAGCGGGCCTGGGCGGAGCAATCATATCCGGTCTTTCCCTGGAATCCGATCCCGATCCCGACCTGGGCACAATCAACGTTTCCCATCTCTTCGGGTGCGTCGGATACGGATTCATATACAGGAAGGACAAGTTTTTCACCACAGCACTTCTCGATTTCATCAACCTTCTCGACCCTCATTTCACACTCGAGAAAAATATCGAATAACACCCTAACCCGGACATTTCACGCGCTTTCTACTGCGGAGCCGTGAGATGCGCTGATAACTGCGTTGCGTATCGCGTTCCGATCCTCAACCTGTCAAAAACAGGCCTGCGGCCGAAACGCTCGCGCGCCTTGTTACAACGCATCTCACGGCTCCTCGTCACAAAATCGCGTGAAATGTTCGGGTTAATCGGCGCTCAAGCTAAATCCGCCGAGATTGGAATCTTCCTCTCTTTTCCTGTTGACATGCTTTGATAAGAAACATTTAATCCTGACATTAATAACTTTGAAAACACGCGGATATAATCTCCGGAACAAGGAAGCGAGACTCCGGGCGTTTCCTGTTCTATTTTTCAGATCCTTCTGGGAATAGAGGTTCTTGACATGGGCTTTCGATACGAGATCCGCCTGGCGGGTTCGGGCGGGCAGGGATTGATCCTTGCGGGTAAGATCCTGGCGGAAGCGGCTGCTATCTATGACGATAAAAATGCGACCCAAAGCCAGTCCTACGGCCCTGAAGCCCGGGGTGGTGCAAGCAAATCGGAAGTCATCATCAGCGATGAAGAGATCGACTATCCCAAGGTCACGGACGTGGATCTCTTTCTCGCCCTGACTCAAGAATCTTGCGATTCCTATAATAAAGATTTGAAGCCGGACGGCATCATCCTTGTCGATTCGACTTACGTGACCCGGATTCCGGAGGGAAATTTCCGGGTATACAAGGTTCCGATTACCGAACTAGCCACCAAGGAGATCGGCCACAGAACAGTCACAAACATCGTTGCGCTCGGTATAGTTGTTTCCCTATCGAAGGTCGTTTCGGTTTCCGCCGCTGAGCAGGCCATCCTCTCTCGCGTTCCCAAAGGAACCGAGGAGATGAACAAGAAAGCGTTCAAAGCCGGAATGGAGGCAGCCAAGGAACTCTGATCTTTTGCCGTCCTCATTTCTTTTCGCCAGAGACCGAAACCCCTTCTGAGAGCGCTTTGCATAGGTCAAGGAGGTTTTGGAAGTGAAGTTCTGGCGCACACCTCTCGACATCACCAAGCTCAAAATCCCCCAGGGCGAGCTCCACATCGTGAAGGACCGCTGCAAGGGCTGCGGTTTCTGTGTGGAGTATTGTCCCAAGGAAGTTCTCGTGCTGTCCGAGGAATTCAACATCAAGGGATATCACCCTCCCGTTCCCGTGAAGGAAGGCGAGTGTGTCAACTGCAATCTCTGCGAAACGATCTGTCCCGAGTTCGCAATCTTCTGTGTCCGGAAAGAAGAAGAGGAGGAAGCGACAAGTGAAAGCTGATCCAGCAGGAGTGGCCACAGGCAACCACTATCTCGACGGTGATTATGCCGCCGCGGAAGGGTGCTTGGCGGCCGGAGTCCGGTTCGTGGGGGGATACCCGATCACGCCGTCCACCGAGGTCGCCGAGCGGATGACACAGCGATTTCCGCTCGTCGGCGGTTTTTTCATCCAGATGGAAGACGAGCTGGCTTCGATGAACGCCGTTCTGGGCGCATCCTGGGCGGGAAAAAAGTCGATGACGGTGACGAGCGGGCCCGGCTTCTCCTTGATGATGGAGAATTTCGGTCTCGGAATCATGCTCGAAACCCCGTGCGTGCTTGTCAATGTACAGCGCGGCGGTCCATCCACCGGCTTGCCGACCATGGTCGGACAGGCCGACATGATGCAGGCCAAGTGGGGCTCGCACGGTGATTACGAGGTGATCGCCCTGGCGCCGAGCTCTCCCCAGGAGTGTTTCGATTACGCCATCAAGTGCGTCAATCTTTCGGAGAAGTACAGAACGCCCGTCCTTCTCATGATGGACGAATGCGTGGGGCATATGACCGAAAAGGTCGTGATTCCGCCGCCCGAGGAGATCGAGATCGAGCCCAGGCGCTACACGAAGAAAAAGCCCGAGGATTACCTTCCCTACGAATACGGCGAGGACCTCGTTCCCGAGATGGCCAAGGCCGGAGACGGGTACCGGTATCACATCACCGGGCTGACTCATGACGAGCGCGGATATCCGGTCATGACGGCCGAGTGCCAGGACAAGTGCGTCAGGCGTCTCGTCGACAAGATCAAGAAGAACGCCGATGATATCATCGAGATCGAAGAGGAAAAGACAAAGGACGCCGATGTCGTCGTGGTTTCCTATGGAATCAGCTACCGTGTCGCCCAGCCCGCCGTCGACCGCGCGCGCGCCGACGGGATCAAGATCGGCCAGGTGAGGCTGGTCACGGTCTGGCCCTTCCCCGAAAAACGGATCAGGGAGATGGCCAAGAAGATCAAGGCCTTCGTCGTTCCCGAGATCAACCTCGGCCAGATCGCGCTCGAGGTGGAACGGTGCGCCGCGGGGAAGGCCAAAACGCTTCCCGTGACACACGCCGGCGGATGGGTGCACGAAATCGAAGATGTTTACGCTGTGATCAAGGAGGCGGCAAAATGACGGATACGGCAGTCAAGGCGAAGAAAAGCGAAGACAGACCGGTGAAGGATCACCCTCTCGAGCCTTATCTCCGGATGGACAGGATTCCCCACATCTGGTGTCCCACCTGCGGGATCGGAACGGCTGTTTCCTGTTTTGTCCAGGCCGTGATCAACACCGGAGTAGACGTGAACAAGCTATGCGTCGTTTCCGGGATCGGATGCACGGCGCGTGTTCCCGGGTATCTCAAGATGGATTCCTACCATTCGACGCACGGCCGGGCCATACCGTTCGCCACGGGTCTCAAGCTCGCCAACCCGGAGCTCGAGGTCATTGTCTTTTCCGGCGACGGGGACCTGATCGCCATCGGCGGCAACCATTTCATCCACGCGGCCCGGCGCAACCTCGACATCAAGGTGATATGCGTCAACAACTTCATTTACGGCATGACGGGCGGGCAGGTGGCGCCCACAACGCCGCTCACGGCGAGCTGCTCCACCACTCCCTACGGCAACGCCGAAACTCCTTTCAGCCTTCCCTACCTCGCGGCATCGTGCGGGGCCACCTACGTGGCGCGCTGGACGGCGCTTCACATTCGAAGGCTTACGCGCTCCATGACCGAGATCCTGAACCGGCGGGGTTTTTCCTTCCTCGAGGTGCTGGCGCCGTGCTCCACCCTCTATGCCAGGCGCAACAAGCTGGGAACGGGGCTCAACCTGATGAAGTTCTATCACGACAACAGCGAGATCTGCCACGGCCACGACCTGAAGGATCTCGATATCGGGTACCAGACCACTATCAAAGTGGGAAAATTCATCGATGTCGACAAACCGACCCACATCGATAACGCCAACATGCGGTTTTCGAAAGTGTTCGGCGATAAGTACAAATGGTACGGCCCCAAACCGCCCGAAAAGAAGGATTCGTGAGGAGAGAGAAATGGTCAGCAGAGAAATCAAGATTTCGGGATTCGGCGGCCAGGGCGTTATCTTGAGCGCTCATATCCTGGGAAAGGCCGCGTCCATCTTCGACGGCAAGCACGCCACCATGACCCAGGCCTTCGGACCCGAGGCCCGCGGAAGTGCGTGCAGCGCCCAGGTGATCCTCTCCGACGAAGTGATTCGCTATCCATACGTCAAGAATCCCGAAGTGCTCGTCAGCATGTCGCAAGAGGCGTTCACCAAGTTCTCGTCCGAGATCGCCAAAAACGGCATGGCCCTCATCGATGAAGACCTCGTCAAGCCGCAAAATGTACGGAAAGACATCAGGGTCTTCTCCATCCCTGCGACGCGATTCGCCGAGGAACTGGGCCGCAAGCTGGTCCTCAACATCGTGATGTTCGGGTTCTTCGCGGCCATGACGGGGGCGATCGAGAAAAAATCGGCTCTCGATGCCGTGCTCGATTCGGTTCCCAAGGGAACGGAGAAGCTCAACACGGACGCGTTCAATAAAGGTTACGATTTCGGGATGGAGATCCGTGAGAAGAATCCCGATATCGGCAGTGCTAAGAAGAAAACAACCAAGAAAAAGAAGGGCAAGGCGAAACAGGCGGCGAAATAACAGACCGGGCAAGGACCCATGACCGTTATCAACTTCGATTTCAAGAAAAAGCTCGACAGGATCATCGGGGCGGAGCTCCACAGTTATTGTTTTCAGTGCGGAGCTTGTGTGGGTGATTGTCCTACGGCGCGCTATTCCAAGCGTTTCAATCCGAGGCTCATCATGCTCAAGTGCATCATGGGGCATGAAGAGGATCTCCTTGGCGAGAACTCGATGATCTGGGAATGCACCAACTGTTACAACTGTCTCGAGCGGTGTCCCCAGGACGTGCGGCCCGCCGAGGTGATCATCGCCCTTAAAAACCTGTGCGGTGCGAAGGAGACACGGCCGCAAAAGGTGGGGGACATGGTCAAGGCCGTGCGGCAAACGGGATTGACTGGAATGGTGACGCCGGCGATCAACAAGATCCGGGATGGCCTGGGGCTCGATCCGGTGAAGGACGTTCCCGTGGACGAGATTCGTAAAATACTCCGCTGAACGAGTGGACGACAGCATGTCAGACAAGGCCAAACTGCGATGTGTTCCCTTTTTCGGGTGCATGATTTCCACCAAGTATCCCCAGTTCGAAGCCTCTGTCCGGAAGACCCTGCCCGCTCTCGGTGTGGAGCTGGTTGATCTGGGCGGATTTTCATGCTGTCCCGATCCGATCTATTTCAAAGCCTTCGACAAGGAAGAATGGCTCACCCTTGCGGCGCGCAACATCTGCATCGCCGAAGAAGCCGGGCTCGATATCATCACCTGCTGTTCGGGGTGCACGGCCACGCTCAAAGAGGCGAACCATATGCTCCACGAGGATGTGGGGATTCGTGACCGGGTCAACGCCCGGCTCGAAAAGATAGGAAAAGAGTGGAAAGGGACGGTTCGAGTCCGCCACATCGTGACGATGATCCGCGATGACGTGGGCCTCGACCGTGTCGCCGAAACGGTGATCCATCCGCTCACTAACCTGAGAGCGGCCATCCATTACGGCTGCCATCTTCTCAAACCCTCGGCCGTGATGCAGGTCGACGATCCCGATCGTCCCACGATCCTCGAGGATCTGATGGAAGTGATCGGCGTCGAGCCCGTGGAGCACGAGGAGAAGGTCCTGTGCTGCGGCAAAGCCTGCCAGGATCCCGATATCCCCGGCGAGATGACACGCGATATCCTCAAATCGATCATGAAGCTTAACGTGGACTGCATGGGGCTGATCTGTCCCACCTGTTTCGACGAGTATGACGTGGGCCAGATCCTGTTGGGCCGCAAGTTCAATGAAAAGTTCAATCTCCCCGTGATTTACTGGTTCCAGCTCCTCGGCCTCGCCCAGGGGATGGTTCCTGAAGAAATGGGATTCAAGCGTCACAAGATCAAGGTGGCGCCCGTGCTCGAAAAACTGGCTCTTTAATATACAGTCATTGTATGGGACCCGCCCCGTGGCAGGATCGAAAGGGTTTTGTGAGCAAGTCCTCGCAAAGATGCGGATTATGCTCCCAAAACCCATACGACCCCTGCCACGTGTCCGGACCCAAGTCGGGGATGCATGGTGTTTGTGAACACCCGTCCAGGCAACACAACGACCTGGAAGTCACGCGTCCGGGTCCGGGTCAGGGATGCAGCGGGTGTGTGAGCATCCGCCCGGGCTGCACAACCATGTGGAAGCCACGCGTCCGGATCTGGGTCACGTGCAATGACAACCTGGAGAAGTGATGGAAAAAGGCGTGCTCATCATCGGCGGAGGAATCACGGGCATCCAGGCCGCTCTCGACCTCGCGAATTCGCGGGTCCGAGTGCACCTGGTGGAGAGGTCTCCCAGCCTCGGCGGCCGCATGGCCCAGCTGGACAAGACCTTTCCCACAATGGACTGCTCCATATGAATCCTCGGCCCGAAGATGATGGATGTCGGTCGACATCCGAACATTGAAACCTTCACCTACTCGGAAGTGATCGGGGTCGAAGGCCGGGAGGGGGATTTCCGCGTCACGATCCGAAAACACTCCCGTTTCGTAGATGAATCCAAGTGCACGGGCTGCGGTCTCTGCGCCAAGGACTGCCCCGTGGTGGTTCCCAATATTTTCGACATGGGGCTCGGGGCGCGCAAAGCGATCTATTCCCCCTTTCCCCAGGCCGTCCCCAATACGTACACCATAGACAGAGAATCCTGCCTCAACGACGATTTCATCGTCTGCGGCCAATGCCAGAGGGCGTGCGACAAGGATGCCGTGGATTACGATATGCCTCCGCAGGACGTGGAGGTCAATGTTTCGTCCGTGATCGTGGCCACGGGCTTCGACACCTTCGATCCATATGACATGAAACTCTACGGCTACGGAACGTCGCCCAACATCCTCACGGGCATGGAGTTCGAGAGGCTTCTCAACGCCTCCGGCCCCACCCAGGGACACGTGATCCGCCCCTCGGACCAGAAGATTCCCGAAAAGATCGTTTTCGTCCAGTGCGTGGGCGTGCGAGGCGAATGCAACCGCCAGTACTGTTCCCGTTTCTGTTGCATGAACACGATCAAGGATGCCATGCTGGCCCTTTCCCACCACGACGAGATCAAGGAGATCCAGGTGATGTTCTCCGATATCCGCGCCTTCGGGAAAGGGTACGAGGAATTCTACCAGCGATCGAAGGAATATCCGCAGATCAGCTATTTCAGGGGCCGCCCGGCCAAGATCACAACGGATCCCGAAAAGGACGACCTCTTGATCCATGTGGAGAACACGGAGAAGGGGACGCCCGAACGGGAGAGCGCCGACATGGTCGTGCTCGCCTCTGCGGCCGTTCCCTCGCCCGGGAACGCCGCCCTGGCCGAAGCGCTCGAGGTCGAGCTCGACGGCGAAGGCTATTTCGAGGTGCAGCACGGCGAAGGAAACGTCCTTCACTCGACGCGGCCGGGCATTCTCGTTGCCGGCTGCGCCAAGGGACCGGAGGATATCCCCGACTGCGTGGCCCAGGCTTCGGGCGCCGCGGCGGAAGCGGCCGGATACCTTGTCGAGGAGCGGCTCGAGGAAGCTCCCGACGAGATCGAGCCCATCGATGTTTCCGGTCCGGCCCGTGTCGGCGTCTTCATCTGCCACTGCGGGGCCAACATCGCGGGTGTGATCGATGTGGAAAGAGTGGCCGATTATGCCGAAACCCTTCCCCAGGTCGCACACGTGGAACGCAATCTCTTTCTCTGCGCCGACTCGGGCCAGAAAGAGATCCAGGAGATCGTTCTCGAGAACAAGCTGAACAGGGTCGTTGCCGCGGCCTGTACGCCGCGCACCCACGAGCCCGTCTTCCGCGAAAGCCTCTCCCGCATCGGCCTGAACCCCTTCCTTTTCGAGATGGTCAACATCAGGGACCAGTGCTCGTGGGTCCATGCGAAGGAACCCGAGCTCGCCACGCTCAGGGCGATGGACCAGCTTCGCATGGGAGTTGCCAAGGCGCGGTGGCTCCAGCCCCTTCAAAAGAAGAGCATCGCTATCAACCGCGCCGTCGTCGTGGTCGGCGGCGGGATCGCCGGAATCGAAGCCGCTCTTCGGCTCGCCGAGCAGGGCGTGGAAACGACCCTGATCGAGAAAGAGAAAGAGCTCGGCGGCCGTCTCAGGGGTCTCTACAAGCTCTATCCATCCAATGTCGAAGCGTCGGCTGTTCTCGAAAAGAAACTGAGCCGGCTCAAGAAGAGCGGGGTCAAGGTCCGCACCGGGACCGATGTCGTTGCCATGCACGGTTTCGTGGGCAACTTCGAGCTCGAGACGACGAACGGCAGCATCAAGGCGGGCGCCGTCATCCTGGCCTTCGGCTCGAACCTCCATGATCCCGCCGGCGAGTACGGCTACGGGAAGTTTCCGAATGTGATGACCAACATGGAGCTCGAGGGCCACCTGAAAAATGATTTCGCCGGCTATGCGGGCGGGAACAAGCCGAAGCGCGTCGCTTTCATCCAGTGCGTGGGCTCCCGTGATCCCGAAACGAACCCGGCCTGTTCGCGCTATTGCTGCTCTTCGTCGGTGAAGCAGGCGCTCGCCCTGGCCGGAAAGGGCATCGAGTCGGTCGTGCTCTACCGCGACATGCGCACCCAGAGCCACAGCATGGAAGAGATGTACCGCGACGCGCGCGGCGCAGGCGTGATGTTCTTCCGTTATTCAGCCGACGGGAGGCCGGAGGTCCGCGGCGCCAAAAAAGCCGAGAAGATCGGCTTCCACGACAGGCTGACAGACGGGGAGATGGAGTTCGAGGCGGACGCCGTGGTCCTCGCCGTGGCCGTCAAGCCCGATGACGAAGAATCGGCGCGTTTCCGCGAGATGTTCAAGGTCCCGCGCACGCCCGACGGATTCATGATGGAGCGCCACCCCAAGCTCGGGCCGGTGGAGACGACTGTGGAAGGCGTGTTCCTGGCGGGAACGGCCCAGGGCCCGAAGGACACGGCCGACGCCATGGCCCAGGCCTCGGCCACGGCGTCCAAAGCCGCCGAGATCGTCTGCAGGGACGAGATAGAGCTCGAACCGACGACGTGCGTGGTTCTCGAAGAGGCGTGCCGCGCCTGCGGGAAGTGCGTCGAGATCTGCGACTTCAACGCACCCTCCTTTGTCGAAGTCGCGCCCGGTGTTTCGGTGGCGCGCATCAACGAAGCGCTCTGCAAGGGATGCGGCACCTGTGCGGCCTGGTGTCCTGTTCAGGCTATCAGCGCAAAGCACTTCACCGACCGGCAGATCCACGCCCAGCTCGAAACGATGTTGACGGAAGGGGTCGCCTGATGACCGCCGGAAAAAAGAAAGAGACCGACAGCAAGCCCTTCGAACCGAAGATCCTGGTCTTCGCCTGCAACTGGTGCAGCTACGCCGGCGCCGATACGGCCGGTGTTTCGAGAATCCAGTATTCGCCCAAGTTCCGCGTGATCCGGGTCATGTGCTCGGGCCGCGTTAGGACTTCGTACGTGTTGAAGGCGTTTCAGCTCGGCGCGGACGGCGTGCTCGTATCGGGATGCCACATCGGCGATTGCCACTATATCTTCGGAAACCACCGGGCGATCGAGATGTTCGAGCGGACGAAGAAAACACTGGACGTTCTCGGGTTCGAGGAGAAGAGGATCCGGCTCGAATGGGTATCGGCGGCCGAGGGCGTCAAGTGGGGGCAGCTGATCGACGAGTTCGTGGAGCAGATCAGGCAGCTCGGTCCGAGCCCGATCAACCGCAGAAACGGTCAAAGCCTCGGATCGGACGAGGCCGGCTCGGACACGAGCGCCGCGCCGGCGGCATCGCGGAAAAAGGATGAAAAGAAGAAAGTGAAAAAAGGTAAAAAAAAGGCAAAAGCGAAGGCGTGAAAAGAGAAAAAACCGCCGCTCTTTACAGCGGATCGGGTCTTTGAATCGGCCTTTGAAACAGTAACGGATAAAGTGGCATGGTCGACATCAACGAATTGAACAAAGACACGGGAATCTTGAGCTGCCTCGAGTGCGGAAAGTGCACGTCCGTCTGTCCCGTGGCGCGTGTGGGTGAGTCTTTCTCGCCGCGCTCGATGATGAGCAGCGTTGTAATGGGCGACGCCGACGGGCTGGTCGCCGACGCGAGGGCATGGGACTGCCTGACGTGCGGGCAGTGCCAGCCCCGGTGCCCGCACAACATCGACTTTTCCGTCTTTTGCCGCAAGCTCCGCCGCGAAGCCGTGGCCGAGGGCGGCGATAACGGCGGGATGCCGTCCCACGACGGGGCGCTGCACCAGATCATGCAGCTCCAGTCGAACGAGAACCTCGAACAAAACAGGCTCGAATGGATTCCGAAAGGTGCGAAGTACGGTTCAGAGGGCGAAACCCTCTATTTCGTTGGATGCCTTCCTTATTATGACGCCTATTTCGATCACCTCAATCTAGAGAGCGTCAAGATCGGCGAGGGCGTGCTCAAGATCCTGAACAGCCTCGGCATCAAGCCCGCCGTCATGGCGAACGAGCGCTGCTGCGGCCACGATCTACTCTGGTCGGGCGACGAAGAAGGCTTTCTCAAGCTCGCCCGCCACAACATCGAGGCGATCAAGAAGACGGGCGCAAAGAAGATCCTCTTCTCCTGCGCGGAGTGCTACCGGACACTGGCGAAGGAGTACGCCGAGCTCGTCGAGCCGCTCGACGTCGAGATGCAGCACATGTCCCAGTTCGTCGACGAGAAGATCGAGGCCGGAAGCCTCACGTTCAAGGGAAACGGCCGATCGCTGACTTACCACGATCCCTGCCGGCTGGGACGGCAGATGGACGTGATCGATGAACCGAGACGCGTGCTCGGAGCGATCGCCGGCAAGGGTTTCGTCGAGATGGAGCGTTCGGGCAGGTCCGCGATCTGCTGCGGCACGTCGTCGTGGATGAACTGTTCCATGACGTCGAAGAAAATCCAGGCCGCGCGCCTTGCCGAAGCGGGAGATACGGGGGCGGAGGTCATGGTGACGGCCTGCCCCAAGTGCCGCATCCATTTCGAATGCACGGAACAGGACCCGACCCTGCCCGATGCGAGCAGGATCGAGATCAAGGATTTCTCGGTTGTTGCGGCCGAAGCTCTCGATTGATCGACGGGCCGCAGGGCAAACGGATGCGAAACGGTGTCTGCAATTTGCAGATGCATGACATTTGACATAAGGAGGACCGAAACTTGGCTGAGAGAGATCTCAGGATCGGGGTATTTGTCTGCGACTGCGGCATGAACATCGCCGGCACGGTGGACAACGACGACGTCGTTGCCTATGCCGAAACGCTGGGCGATGTGGTGACCGCCGTGCGCAGCCGTTACTCCTGTTCCGATCCCGGTCAGAACGAGGTCAGGCGAGTCATCGCCGAAAAGAAGCTGAACCGTGTCGTTATCGCCTCGTGCACCCCGAAGCTCCACGAGCCCACGTTCCGGGCCTGCGTGGAGGAAGCCGGCCTGAACAAGTATCTCATGGAGATGGCCAACATCAGGGAGCACTGCAGCTGGGTCCACCAGAGGGATCCGAAGGGCGCCACGGACAAGGCGAAAGACCTCGTCAGAAGCGCCGTCGCCCGGGCGCGTCACCTCGAAGCTCTCGAGGAGATGAGATTCCCGGTCACGCGAGCAGCCTTGGTCATTGGTGGAGGGGTCGCCGGAATTCAGGCCGCCCTCGACCTTGCAGATGCGGGGAACAAAGTGTTCATCGTGGAAAAGGAGCCGAGCCTCGGAGGCGTCATGCCCCAGCTCGCCAAAACCTATCCCACGATGGACTGCCCTATATGAATACTCGGGCCCAAAATGATGGAGGCATGGCGCCATCCAAACATCGAGATCCTGAGTTACAGCGAAGTCGAGCATGTGAGCGGTTACGTGGGCAACTTCAAGGCCCGCATCCGCAAAAAGGCCCGCTACGTGGTCGAGAGCGAGTGTACGTCGTGCGGCGACTGCTCCGACGTCTGCCCCGTTGCCGTGCCGGCCGAGTTCCAGATCGGGCTCGCGTCCCGCAAGGCGATCTATATTCCCTTTCCGCAGGCCGTCCCGTCGTGCTTCACGATCGACATGGAGGCCTGCCTGGGGAACAACCCCATCGCCTGCGGCAAGTGCTACGACGCCTGCGAAAAGAAGTGCATCGACTACGACATGCAGGACACCTTCGTCGAGCTCGACGTGGGGTCGATCGTCGTCGCCACCGGCATGGATCCCTTCGATCCGAGCGGGCTCGAAGAGTACGGCTACGGCAAGTACCCCGACGTGCTCACCAGCATGGAGTTCGAGCGCATGCTCTCCGTTGACGGCCCGTCGGGAGGCCATCTCGTTCGGCCGTCGGACGGGAAAGAGCCCGATTCGGTCGCCTTCATCCAGTGCGTGGGATCGCGCTCCCGCGACGGCCGCGCCAACGAGTACTGTTCGAACATCTGCTGCATGAACACCGTCAAGGACACGCTCCTTCTGCGCGACCATTATCCCAACATGAAGGTCGACGTTTACTACATGGACATCCGCGCCTTCGGGAAGGGCTTCGAGGAGATGTTCATGCGCTCCAAGGAGGCGGGGGTTTCATTCATCCGTGGAATCCCGGGCGAGATCACCAACGGGCGGGCCGACGGCAAGCTCAAGATGATCGTGGAAAACACGACAACGGGCAAGCTCATGACCCGCGAGGTCGACATGGTGATTCTGTCCGTGGGAGGCGTGCCGCGAACGAGCGCACCCAGAATCCGGAGCCTGCTCACCATATCGAAGAGCCCGGACGGGTTCATGCAGGAGGCCCACCCCAAGCTCAGGCCCGTCGAAGCGGCCACGAAGGGGGTTTTTATCTGCGGCTGCGCCGAGGCGCCCAAGGACGTGAAAGACTCGGTCTGCCAGGCCGGGTTCGCCGCGTCGCGCGCCAACGCCCTCCTCTCCGCCGGCGAGGTCACCGTCGAGGCGATCACGTCGCGCATCGAAGCGGAGAAATGCACGTACTGCGGCCTCTGCGCGAAAGTCTGTCCCTACAACGCCATCACCAAGCCGGACAAGAAGACCGAGACCCATCCCGTGGTGATCGAGGCGTCATGCGCGGGGTGCGGAACCTGCGCGCCCACGTGCAACTTCGGCGCCATTAAGATGCAGCACTTCACCGACGATCAGTACATGGCCCAGATCGAAGCGGTTCTGGCCGAAAAGCCGGAGGACAAGGTTTTTATCTTCGCCTGCAACTGGTGCTCCTATCCCGGCGGCGACAACGCCGGCGTGGCGCGGCTCCAGTACCCGGCGTCCCAGCGCCTCGTCCGCACCATGTGCTCGGGCCGCGTGGACTCTAAGTTCGTGATGCGCGCTTTCGAGCTTGGGGCCGCAGTTGTCGTCGTCTCGGGCTGCCACTACACGGACTGCCATTACATCGACGCCGTTCACGAGACCCAGAAGCGCGTGGACAAGCTCTGGGACAAGATCGACAAGCTCGGCATCCGGCCCGAGCGTCTCCGTCTCGAGTGGATCAGCTCCGCCCAGGGACAGCGCTTCGCCGAAACCATGCTGGAGCTCGAGGAGTTCCGCAAGACGGTGACCCAGGCCGAGATCGACCAGGGCGTCAAAGCGATCAAAGACGAGATCGAGAAAAAGGCGGCCAAGAAAAAGGCGGCCAAGAAAAAGAAAAAAACCGGGGCAAAAGTGAAAGCTTGATGTGGAGAGGAGACCATGGCGGAAGATCGGACGATGAAATGTCTCCGGTGCGGTCACGAATATATCGGACCTTATGACAAGAAGGTCCCGATCGAACGGACCTGCCCCAAATGCCGTTCGAACAGCGTGCGCGCGCTCAAGCCCGAAAAGAAATAACGCGGCAGCGGATTGACTATTCTCCGGTTGTGCGCCATTCGGCGTTCTCGAGCCATCTTTCGGGAGCGCTCAGGAAGTTGATTACTTTGTCGATCACAACCCAGTGTTTGCGCTCCTCGTCGGCGATCATGAGAAGAGCTTCCCGGGCTTCTTTGTTATCCGATTCGGCGGCTTTGTCGCGGTAGAACTTTTCGGCTTCTCCTTCAGTCTTTCTCAAGCTTTCCCAGGCAGAGAGGGCATTTTGTGAAAAGACCGGCTTCTCGCCCTGAGCAGCCATCTTTTCAAAAAGATTCCGCGCGTTATCGAGAACGTCCGTTTCGGGGGAGAGCATGCCCGCCGCCGCCACGGTGTTCCACTCCTTCAGTTTTTTGAAGATCTCGTAGTGTCTCTCTTCGTCTTCCGACATGTCGAGAAGGATCTTTCTCAGGATCTCGCTTTCGGTCTCCTCGGCCATTTTTTCGTACCAGGCTTTTCCGTCCAGTTCCATTTTCATTGCATATTCAAAGACATTCATTGTCGGCTCCTTGCGATATCAGTGGGTCTATTTGTAGATCGAATAGCACCGATCCGGATCTCCCACAACGCCGCCGTGCAAACAAATCTCCGCTGCCCCCATACGAAAGGGAAACATTCGGGGTTCCGGGGAATGCTCCCCGGGGCGCGGCGGGTGCGGTCCCTTTCATCGCAATACTCGATATTCTCCAGCCGGGTCAGTCCGTATAACCGAATTTCTTCATCTTTCTTCCGCAGAACAGACGGAACCAGAGCCTGGCCCAGAAGGGGACGGTTTTCTTCCACCGCGTGGCGGCCTGGCTGTCGAACCCTTCCTGGCCTTCCCTGATGCCCTTGCTGATCACTTTCTGGCCCAGCATGATGTCCTGAAATTCGATTTCCAGGAAATCGCAAAGATCCCTCACGGTTTTTTCCGGTGCGGTGACGAGGTCTTCGAATTTTACGAGACAATATTTCCCTGGAAAGAGTTTTTCGTATTTGAAGTGCAGCTTGACGGCCTTGAGCCAGGTGTAGGTGACGACCAGGGCGACGAGGAATCCAAAGAGGGGGCCGGTCCACGTAATCAGGCTGAAGGGGAAGCGGGGCGGGTATTTCTTTCGTCTCCGCAGCTCGGATGCGAAGACCGCACGGGGATCTCGAAAAGTGTGAACAACCTTTGAGTTGGAGAACCATTCCAGGATGGTCGGAACATAGTAAATGTGGGAAGGTGTTTTTTCCCCCAGCACGGGGTTGTCGGGGATCCCGTTGAGGAATTTCCGTTTCCTCTGCTGCATCCAGTCGCCGTACATTTCCATCATAACGTGAAAGATCGAGCGGTCGCTCCGGTCCGGGGCGGCGAGCAGTTTTTCCAGGAAGACATCGCGGTCGGTGTACTGTCTGAGCCACCTCCAGTAAGACCCGTCGCTTCTCTTGAACCGTGCGTTGTAAAGAAAATCGATGAGGGCGTCGGCGTTGTTGTTCTGAATCGCGCCTCCGATTCTCTTCTTGATGACGTGGCGGATTCCTTCCCTGCGGGTTTGATGTCCCAGGAACCAGTTTTCCCATGCAATGGCGATGTTGGTCGTCCTGTTCAGGATGGACAGGAACAGGGTTGATCCCGTTCTGCTGACGCCTGAAATGAAGATATAATCGGGTTTCATCGAACTTCTTCCGCTCCGGCAATGAAGCAGTTTATAAACCGAAGCGGCCGGAAATCAAGGCTTGTCTTGGAGTCGGGGATAATCGTCCGCTGGGCGTGATTGTCTCATGCGTCCCCCTCGTTGCAGCACTTTCGCCATCGCCGGTGGCCCCACAGCCACTGTTCCGGGGCGCGTTGGATCGACTCTTCGATGTAGCGATTGATTTCGACCGTAATGGCGCGGACGGCTTCGTCATGGGAATTCTCCCGAAACCGTGACAGGTCAAGCAGGTCGAGCTCGAAAAGATAATGGCCCGGAGACTTTCTCACACATCGCGACACGAAGAGGGCGCCGCCGTATTTGAGAGCCAGCGCGGCCGGCATGGAAACCGTGCAGGCTTGTCGATTCATAAAGGGAACCTTCGCTCCGTCCCGAAAGTGCTGGTCACAGAGAAAGATATAAACGCGCGGGTCGTTTTTTCTTGTCTTTCCGACGAGGTAGCGCAGGAATTCTTCTTTTTCGACGAGGATCAGCCCGAAGCTTCTTCTCAGCGTGACAAGAAATCGCTTGAGAACGGGGTTCTTGACGAGACGGGCCGAAACCACGAGAGGAACGGGTGCGCAGAGTCTGGCCAGCTCCGCTCCCGCGAACTCCCAGACCCCCGTGTGCCCGGATGCTGCAAAAGCGGCCCTGTCTTGCCCGGTCCGGAGCCGTTCGATCGCCTCTTCGGCTTTCAAAGATATCGTGCTTTCGACGCGGATTCCCTTCCGCCCGAGGAGGCGCGGCATGGCGAGGGATTCAAAGAGCACAAGCAGGCCCGAACGGAAAGAGGCTTTGCCGATCCGATCTGCTTCGCCGGGCGTTCGTCCCGAGGCGATCAGGTTTTGCAGCGTCCTCTTGCGGTGGGTGGCGAGGGACAACCACAACAGCGGGGTGATGAGACCGGCCAGCGCTCCCCACATTGCAGGGGGAAGGATGGACAAGATCCGGCCCAGAACACGCAGCGCCATAACGGCCGCGTGCGAAAAAGCGCTGTGGATCAAAGAGATCCTCTCGGTCATCGTCTCCGGGCTCCGCCGGCACTGCTCTCGCCGTTCTGAATGCAGGCTCCGAGTATAAACCAAGTGAAGGGGATTTGCCGCAGCCCGATTCGATCAAATCGGAAAAATCGGGCTTTGAGCCGGCGCCGGAAAAAAATGATCCGAATCGGTTGAGTTGGTTGCTGTCGTCTTTTTATTACCAATATAAATAAGCCGTTACGACAAATAATAAAATAAAACTAATGGTTATTTATTTCGGCCGATTGGTCGATATAAAGAGGAGACAGAGTATTGGGGAAGGGAATTAATGAAAGTACTCATCGCGGAAGATGATCCCATATCGCGCAGAATCCTTGAGGCAAACCTCAAGAGCTGGGGATATGACGTGGCCACTGCTTCTGACGGCGACGAAGCATGGGATATGGTGAAAGACAGCGGCATACCCCTTGTTATCCTCGATTGGATGCTGCCCGGAATCGATGGTTTGGAACTGTGCCGTCGAATCAGGGCAAGGCGTGAATCAGAATACACATACATCATTTTTCTGACTTCCAAGGAAGAGAAAAAGGACATCATCACCGCGCTCGATGCCGGCGCTGACGATTATATCGCCAAACCCTTTCACCAGGAGGAGTTCCGTTCGCGTGTCAAAGGCGGGGAAAGAGTGATCCGATTGGAGCGGAACCTGCAGGACGCCAACAGCAAGTTACAAATCCTTGCGATAACAGATAGTTTGACAGGGCTTTATAACCACGGCGCCATTCTGTCAAGAATGGGGGAAGAGCTGATCCGCTGTCAGAGAGAGGGAGGTTCTCTTTCTCTGATCATGGCCGATATCGACTTTTTCAAGAAAATCAACGACAACCACGGCCACATTGCGGGCGATCGGGTCCTCATCGAAGTGGCGTCACGAATCAAAAATATTTGCTGACCCTACGACTCTGTCGGCCGATATGGCGGTGAAGAGTTTCTGGTCATCCTTCCCGGCACAGATGCAAAGGAGGCGTGGAGGGTGGCCGAGCGTCTTCACGATTGTATCAGAGCAAAACCCTTCGATCTTGGTGAAGCCGAGGTTCCCGTCACCATCAGCGTGGGAGTCGGAACAGTGCCCTGGGAGCTCAAGCCTAACGAAGAGTCGATTATCAAGGCTGTTGACATGGCTCTTTATCGGGCCAAGGAAATGGGTCGCGATCGTGTTCAGGCCGTGATCGACAAGGACTACCACCTCTCCCGCCGGATCAAGAATTAAGCCAACGCGCTCATTAAGCCAACGCGCTTTTGAGACGCTCCACCTGCTCCTCGAGGGTTTCGAAAATTTCCCGGGCTCCGGCCATATCGTTGTTCCGGCCCATGGTTTCCAGTTTCAGAGCGAGTTCGACTGCGGCTGTTGCAAAAAAGTTGCTCACCGAACCCTTGAAAGCGTGGGCGGCGCTTTCCAAAGCGCTTCTGTCCCGCTGTTCGATGGCCTCGCGGATATTGTCGAGCATTTCCGGTGAATGGTCGATGAAGAGCCCGGATATCTCGGCCAGAAGGCTCTCGTCCCCGTTGAGCCGCTCCATAATCGCTTCCTTGTTGATAACGGGTTCTGGTCCGTTCTCTTTGGAAGGAACGCTCTTTTCAGCCGGCTGGGAAGCGCCGCTTTCCGGCGAGGTCTTGACAATCGTTGACTGGACCGGAATGAGCCGGCTGATTTCCTCGAACAGCTTATTCGGATTGATCGGCTTGGAAACATAACCGTCCATGCCTGACTCGAAACAGTTTTCCTGATCCCCTTTCATGGCGTGGGCCGTGAGAGCAATGATGGGAACATGTTTTCCCGTTTTCTTTTCTTTTTCTCGGATGATGGTCGTGGCCTCGAAACCGCCCATCTTGGGCATCTGGATATCCATGAGTATGAGGTCGAATTCGTTCTCCTCCAAAGCGGCGACAGTATCGAGACCGTTCCCGGCAACGTTGACGACATGTCCCTGTTTCTCGAGGATGCGGACCGCCACCTTCTGGTTGACGGGATTGTCCTCGGCCAGGAGAATCCTGAGCTGATGCCGGGCTTCGCGCAGCGAATGGCGTGTGATCAGGCTCGCTGCCGTGTTTTTTTTCCTCGACAATCCGAGAGCGGTCATGATCGCGTCGAGGAGATCGGACTGCATGATCGGTTTCATCAGATAAGCGTCGACGCCCAACTCGCGGCACCGTGCCGCGTCTCCGCGCTGTCCTGAAGAGGTGAGCATGATCAGCCTGGCTTCGTCGAGGTTCTGGTCCTCCTTGATGCGCCGCGCGAGCATGAAGCCGTCCATCTCGGGCATGTTTCCGTCGAGAAGAACCATGCCGAAGGGTTCCCCGGCTTGGTGGGCCGTCTTCATCAGGTAGAGGGCTTCCATACCGCTGCAGGCCGTGGCCGGCTTCATCTTCCAGTTCTTGACCATCTCATCGAGGATGCGGCGGTTCGTGGCGTTGTCATCGACGATCAGAACGGTGAGGCCCTGCAGTTTTTCCGGTTCGGCCGTGACCAATCGAGCGACCGGCGTTGTTTGGATGCCGAAGCGCGTGGTGAAGTGGAAAGAGCTTCCCACTTCGGTTGCGGAATCGACCCATATCTCTCCGCCCATCATATGGACGAGCTGGGCCGAGATCGCGAGACCCAGCCCTGTCCCGCTGTATTTGCGAGTCGTCGAACCGTCGACCTGTGTGAAGGCTTCGAAAACCTCCGTCTGCATCTCTTTCGGGATGCCGATTCCGGTATCGGAAACGGAGAAGTGGAGAAAAGCCTCGTCCTTGGTCACCGACCTGGTTTCGATGCGAACGACGACCTCGCCTTCTTCGGTGAATTTTATGGCATTGCCCACCAGGTTGATCAGGATCTGGCGCAGGCGTCCCGGGTCGCCCACCAGGGCGTCGGGCACGCTGGACGGAATCCGGCATGCGAGCTCCAGGTTTTTCTCGTGTGCGCGCAGGCCGAGTGTGTTGAGCATTTCACCGACGCTGTCCCGCAGGTTGAAACCGATGGGAAAGAACTCGAGCTTTCCGGCCTCGATTTTGGAGAAATCGAGAATGTCGTTGATGAGCGTGAGGAGTGAATCGGCCGAGGTCCTCACTATATTGAGGAATTCGGCCTGTTCTTCCGTGAGCTCGGTGTCAAGGGCCAGTTCCGTCATTCCGATGATGCCGTTCATGGGCGTGCGGATTTCATGGCTCATGTTCGCCAGAAAAACGGATTTGATATGCGAGGCCTCGAGGGCTTCGTCGCGGGCGATTTTGAGCTCCTTCTCGGCCCTGATGCGTTCCCTGATCTCCTCTTGCAATTCCCTGGTCCGTTCCAGGACCCGCTGTTCCAGTTGGTCGTGGGCTTTCCGGAGCTCGTTGTCTCTTTTTTGAATCTGGGACAGCATCTCGTTGAAGCCCTCGATGAGTGTATCCAGCTCGTCTCTGGTGTGGCCTTTCTTGTCGGCCGCACGGATGGCGTAGTCTTTCTCTGACGTGACGGAGCGCGCCGTCTCGGCGAGCAGCAGAATCGGCAGGGAGATCACTCTCTGGAGCCTTGAAGAGAGGATGAATGCCACGATCATGGCGGCCAGCAGAACGAATCCGGCGATCAAGGAGTATCTCTTTATGCAGGCATACATTTCCATGAGATCCGATTTCATGTGGACCGTCCCGATCCTCTGGCCATTGAGGAGGATCGGCTGAAAGAGGACGAGGAAATCATTTTTGAATTCGATACCGTCTTCTTTCTGTCTTGGGGGATTGAAATCAAAGTTTTGCTTTCCGCGGATGTACTTGGAGAATACCCGGCCCTCATTGTCGTAGATGCAGGCAATGACGATGTGTTTCTCGGCCCTCAGTGTCGCCAGGATTGTATTTGCATCTTCCGGCCGCTCGAATTCCAGGGCTGCCGTGGAATTGTTCCCGATAATCTCGGCCAGGGTTTTGAGATCGCTTGTCATCGAATTCCGGATTGTGCTCAGCTCATGAATCATGAAAGCGCCGCAAGCCAGAAAGAGCGTGATGCTGCACGTGAGCATGATGATCGACATCAGCTTTCGTTTGATGGATACTTCGCGAAAAGGCCGCATATTGATCCTCTTATTCATATTTTCTTGGAACCAAGAGGTCGACATATATTTCGACACAACTCGTTACAGAACTTGTGCCCCTTTCCATGAATTCTAAAAGAATGATTCTGTATAATGTTCTGTTGAACAAGAGGATAAGCGGTCGTGAACCGGCCCTCATCGGAGAATCCGCCATGGATGCCGTCATTCTGGATATGGACGGAGTGCTCGTCGACAGCGAACCCCTTCACCTGGAAGCGGCCAACAGAGTGCTCAATCGATACGGCGCCGAGTTGACCGAAGATGAAAACACCCTTTATCTCGGCCTGGACGACGCCGATTTTTTTCGGGAAATGAAAGAGAAATTCTCGATCGACGAATCCGTCGAAGCCCTGTCCGAGGCGCGGGAAGAGCTGGTCCTGGAAATGATCGGGAAAGGCGTGGTTCCCCAACCCGGTGTTCCCGAACTGATCACGGGCCTCAAGATGCGGGGCTTTCTCTTGGCCGTGGCTTCGTCATCGTCGGGGCCGGTCGTCAAGACCATGCTGGAGGAGCTGGGCCTGCTGAACAGCCTCGATGCCGTTGTTTCGGGGGACGAGGTGGAACAAGGCAAGCCCGCGCCCCACATCTTTATTCTTGCTGCGGACAGGCTGGGCGTGGAGAGGCCGGCCTGCCTGGTGGTTGAGGATTCGGTCAATGGGATCAAGGCCGCGCGGGCCGCCGGCATGACGCCCGTCGCCGTGCGCACGCGCGATAACTTCCGGGTCGACCTGGCCGGGGCCGAGCGCGTCTTCGACGGGCTCGCTCGTTTCGACTGGTCGATTCTGGGTGAGAGGTGACGGGCGGCTACTCTTTCATGGACCAACGGAAGAGGCTGGTTCCCACTCCGAAACAGACCGCGCCGATGCCGAGCAGGATGCCGCAGGGGAGGAGCATTTCGGCCGGTGTGAAATCCCGCCAGACGGCGCCTTCCACTGCGAGGACTGTCCATTTGACGAAGCTGAAGCTGCTCACCGACTGCATCCAGGCCGGCATGGCGATGAGCGGGATCATGCCTCCTCCCGTCATGGCCATGAAGAGGAGCACGGCCCAGCCGATTCCGCCCGCCGAGGCCTCTGTTTTTCCGAGGACGGAGATGAGCATCATGACGCCGACGAAGGCGAGGGAAGAAAAGACGATTGCGGCTGCGAGGAGGGAATAGGAGTTCGGCCGGACATGGAAGACGATGGCAAAAAAGGCGAAGAGAACGACCCCTCCCACCGTGGTCGTGGCGAAACATGCCAGCGCCTTGCCGGCCAGGATCTTCCAGGCCGGGACGGGCGAGCACCTGAGGCGCAGCAGCGTGCCCCGCGTTCGCTCGGTGACGAGCGACACGCCGAACGCCGCCGAGCAGCCGAGGAGCATCCAGATAATGGACTGGGGAAAGGTGATGTGGAAGCTCGTTTTAGGCCCCTCTTTTTTGACGCTGATCTCGTTGAATTCGACACTGACGGGCTGCCACTTCCAGGATGCGTCCGCCTCGGAAGCTTCTCCCGCCGCCGCCTCTTCGCTCTTGTCGAAAAAGCCGGCGCCCTCCGGAAGGTCTACGAGAAACCTGTCTGTTTCTCCCAGGAAGCGCTCGAGCACGTTTGCCGCCACGGTGCCGATGGCCGAGTCTTCCCGGAGTTTGTCAAGGGATGCATTCACCTGGCGGCGCATGGCGCTGCGGTCGGTGAAAATGTCCATCAGGATTTCGAAGGCATACTGGGTGACCA
Source organism: uncultured Phycisphaerales bacterium (assembly GCA_964633825.1). Classification (GTDB taxonomy): domain Bacteria; phylum Planctomycetota; class B15-G4; order B15-G4; family CAYZWU01; genus CAZWHE01. The sequence continues at coordinate 26,626 of CAZWHE010000021.1, forward strand.
CGCCTTGGAGAAATCCTGATTCGGCCTTGCGTGCGGGATCGACGCCGACCTCGATTTGGATGCCCTTCCCCTCGAAGATCGATTCCTGCGCGCTCTCGAAGCCTTCGGGCAAAATAACGTAGGCCGTTCGCTTTCCGCGCCGGACGAGGGAGATCGCTTCGTCCCGGCCGGTGACCGTTACGGTCAGCTCGTCCGCTTTTTCGAGTTTGTCGATGAACCGCCGCGACGCTTCGGACCCGTCCTCGTCGACCACGGCGATCGACAGGGCGCCGGAGCTCCCTCCCCCTCCCGAGAAGATCACGCCGAAGAAAACGGCGTAGACGAGAGGAAACATGAAAACAAAGAAGAACCCGGCCTTGTCCCGGGTGAGAAGACGCAGATCCTTGCCGGCCAGCGCGACGATGCTTTTCATCTCAGTGGTCCTATTCGTAAATCAAGCTTCCCCAAGGGCCGGGCGTATTTGCCCCGAATCCGGTGTCACTCGTCGTCGGCGTATTTCTCCGTTAATACGACTCCTCCTCGTTCCTTGGCTCGGGCCAAATTCGCTCAGGCAAACGTTGCCGTATTTACGAATCGGACCACTCAGTTCCTCAGGTGTTTTCCTGTCAAGTTGAGAAAAACCCTTTCCAGATCGGGACGTTCAACGCGAAAAGACTTGAGGGTCCCCTTGTTGCGAAGATCGGTCAGCACGGTCAGGGGATCATCGGCATCGATGGTGAGCTCGCCGTCGCCGCAGTCGGCGAAAACGGAGTTTTGTCCGCCGTGGGCTTCGATGAGTTTGTCCACCGTGTCGAGGGTGAGGAGACGGCCGTGGTCGATGATGCCCACCCGGTTGCAGAGCCGTTCGGCTTCTTCCATGTAGTGGGTCGTGTAGACGATGGTCTTCCCCTCCTTCTGCATCGCCGTGATGTTGTCGAAGATGGCGTTGCGCGACTGGGGATCCACGCCGACAGTCGGCTCGTCGAGAAGGAGGAAAGGGGGATCGTGAACAACGGCGACGGCGAGGTTGAGGCGCCTCTGCATTCCGCCGGAGTAGGCATTGACCCTGTCCCGGCGCCGGTCCCCCAAACCCACGAAATCGAGAGCCCATTCGACCCTCTCCTTCAGGAAGGCGCCGGACAGTCCCTGCAGCTTTCCGAAGAAGACGAGGTTTTCCTCTCCCGTCAGGTCGTTGTAGATCGCCAGCGCCTGGGGCGCGATGCCGATCTCGGCGCGGCGCTTCGGATCGAGCGGAGAGGAGCCTTCGATCTCCACCGTTCCGCTGTCGGGCTCGAGAAGGCCGACGGCCATGTTCACCGTCGTTGTCTTGCCGGCGCCGTTCGGGCCGAGGAGGCCGAAGATCTCGCCCTTTTTGATTTCGAGCGAAAGGTCGTCCACGGCCCTCGTGGCGCCGAAGGTTTTGCTGATCTTGTCGAGGAGAAGCATGGTTCAGTTTTCGGTTTTTAGGTTAAGCGGCCCCATTCATTTAGAAACGGTACCCCAGCTTGAGCATGACCATCCAGTCCTGGCGGTTGAGCCGCCGCGAATCTTTGTCCTTTGCCGGCTCGGCGTAGTAACGGTGTTCGACCCCGGCCGAGATGTAGAAGTTTTCCGAAATGTTTCTGCGCAGGTCGACGGTGGATATCGTCCTGAAATCGTCATCAGCCTCTTGCAGGTTGGGGATGAGCTCGGCCGTTTGAACCAGTTCCCAGAATTCGCTGATCCGCCACTCCCATTTTTCTTTGAGAAGGGCGGACATGAATTCTTCGTTGTCGTCGTCGTAGAACTCCTCTTTCGTGTAACCGAGACCGCCTTCGGCCAGCAGGGTGTGCTTTGTTTCATCCAGGATCTTGACGCCGAGACCGGCCGTGGTCATTGAGCGGATCCGCAAATCCTGAAACTCGTCCCTTTCGAAGTCCTGCCTGACAAAGCTGTAAACGATCTTGGAAAAATTGTGATCCCACTGGCTTTCCAGGGCCTGGCGGTTGCGGCTGCGCTCTCTCGAGTGGTCTTCTTTCTGGGATTCGGACCACTCGACGCGGGCCTTTGTGAAGAAACGGTCTTTTTCCCACTCCCTTTCGATTTCACCGAGGGCGTCCAGGCTCTTTTCCCTCGAGTTGCCTCCCTTTCCGGCGGCCACGACCTCTACGAGCCCTTTCCAGCGGGATTCGTCCTCTCCGGAGGATTCATTCGGACCGCCTGTTGCGGCGCATCCCGAAAAGAGAAAGAGGGATAAAGTAAGAAAAAGAAAGGCGGGCAACATCAATGGGTGAAGCATCGATTTCATTGACAGTCTTCCTCCAATGCGAGGCGGCCCGAGCCGATCGGCTTCGGGCAGCCGGTGATTTCCAGCGACAGGTCGTCCAGAATAGCTTTCACGACACCCCGCGCCAGCAGTTTTCTGCCCGAAAAGGAATTCCCCCGATCGGCCGCTCTCTCGCCGAACCCGAATCCGTCTTCGTAGACGCGGACCGGCCGGCCGAGAATACTGCTGTGCGAGCGATAAAAATCGAGAAGGGGGCCGGGTCCCTTGCTCAGCAGCCGGCCGTACCAGATATCGAGCTTGTCGAGAAAACGGATGAGAAATGCGCCGGGCGACCATTCGTTTTCGGGGAAAATGCCGGCCAGGCTTCCGGCTGCCGGTACAAAGGGGTCTTTGTCGAACCGCGGCGCCGTGAGGACGTTGACGCCCGTGCCGAGAAAGACGTTGGTGATCACGGGATCTTCGTATGTCTGGCGCGTCAGGATGCCGGCGATCTTCTTCTTGTCGATGAAGATATCGTTAACCCACTTGATGCGGGGTATTTTCCCTTGGCCGGCCGCTGTTCCGAGGGATTCGGTGATCGTGTTCACGCAGGCCGCAGCGGCCAGGATGGAAAAGGAGGCGCCCGCCCGCTGCGGTGTGATCCGGGGCGTGAGGTGGATCACGGCGTGAAGGTTCCCGGGCTCCGTCGCCCATGATCGGTCGAAACGGCCGAGGAAGCCCCGCCCAGTCCGGGCGGCACAGACAAAGCCGTCCGGTATGGCGGCGCCCTTCCTGTGCATTTCGGTCAAAACGTCCATGTTGGAGCGGCGCGGCCTGTCCTGGAGAAGGACCGGCCCGAACCGCCCGGGCAGTCTATATTTCTTCAGTTCGACGAGGCCGGGGGCATTGCGGTCGAACAGGGCCCGGGCAACGGCGGCCGTGTCCCCCGGGACACTCTTTGCCGCCTCGGGGGTCGCGGTTTCGATCGTGTCCGCTCCGCCGCCCGGGGGATCGAGTCCGAAGAAGGGGGCGGCGTTCCGGTCCATGTCTGTCAGCACGATCATCGTTCTTGTCTCGAAGCTCCTTCTTTTCGGAAATTCACGTTGACACCCCTGCCCCGTCTATTATTGTTACTGCTCTTTCGAGCATTCTTCTGATCTTTTGGGTCCGGCCGGGTCGTTGGATCCGGATCCGGCTCTTAAAGCCAGGATTCGATCTCTGAAGTTACAGTGAGCCGCACACCTTTTTTAGCGATTCCGTGTGAAATATGGAACAACCAGACGTATTAACCTGCTGTTTACTCTCATTTCTCACAGTCTTTATCCTTCTCGGTTTTCTGGCTGTCGTCATCCGTTTGGTTACGGCCCTCTTTCCGGAAAAAGCCGCCGGGACCGACCCCGCGGTGATCGCCGCCATCCATGGCACGGCGGCTGTACGATATCCGGGAGCCCGGGTGACGCGTATTGAGGAGATTCAAAAGTGATATATACCAAAGATCCGAAAAAGATCCGTGTCATGTTCACCCCCTTCCGGGACGGATTGCAGAGCGCTTTCGGAGGAAAAGTTCGTGTCAACGACCTGGTCCCGGCCATGGAGGCTGCGCGCGATACCGGAATCCGCCACTTCGAGACGGGCGGCGGTGCGCGCTTTCAGGCGCCCATCCTCTATGTCAACGAGGACCCGTTCCTCTGCATGGACAGGATGCGCGATGCCCTGGGGAAGGACTCGATCACCCAGATCCTGACCCGCTCCATCAGCGGCGTGACGCTCACCACCCAGTCGATCGAGGCTCTCGACCTCCAGGGCAAGCTGATGCATAAGCACAACACCGACTGGGACAGGAACTTCGACTTCACCAATAACGTGGATCTCCTCGTCAAGACGGCGAAGCCCATCATCGACGCCGGCATGCACCATCAGGTTTGCGTGGCCCTCATGGGGCTCCCGCCCGACTTCGGTAAAACAACGGTGCACACGTCCGAGTATTACATCGGCGTGGCGAGGCAGCTCATCGATTCGGGGGTCAAGATCGACTCTCTCTGCATGAAGGACGCCTCGGGCACGTGCGACACGAAGACCGTATACGAAACAGCCAAGGGGATCCGCGCGATTCTGCCTCCCGAGATTCCGCTCTGGTGCCACACCCACGACACGGCCAGCACCGGCGTGGCCTACTACCTGGCCGCCATCGAAGGGGGCGTGGACGGGATCGACCTCGGCCTCGCGCCGTACGCCGGCGGAACGTGCCAGCCCGATGTCCGCTCCATGGCCCACATGCTGAAGGGCACGGGATACTCGATCGATATCGATGCGGGCAAGATGGGCGAGGTCTCCAGGATCCTCGAAGAGTGCATGAGCGAATACAAGTTCAACCCCGTCTGCACCACGCCCGACTCGCGCGTGACCGGCTTCCCCATGCCGGGCGGCGCCATCGGCCCCAACGTGCAGATGATGGTCGATGCCGGGATCGTGGACAAGTACAGCGAGGTTCTGGCCGAGTTCCCCGTCGTGGTGAAGGCGGGCGGCGCCTGGACGAGCGTGACGCCGGGCAGCCAGTTCTATTGGCTCCAGGCGTTCTTCAACGTCCAGTTCGGCAGGTGGGAAAAGATCAATCCCGGGTACGGCCGCACCGTTCTCGGATACTTTGGAAAACCGCCGGCCGATCCCGATCCCGAGGTGGTCAAGATCGCGGCCGAACAACTGAAACAGCCCCCCTTCGAAGGCGACCCCCTCGAAGCGGCGCCCAAGAACATTCCCGAGGCGAAAAAGATCGTCGAGGACCACGGCTTCGAGCCAACCGACGAGAACGTCTTCCTCGTTCTCAGCATGATGCAGCCGGGCAAGAAAATCGAGGCGAACGAAGGCCTCCTTCTCCTCCAGGGAAAAGGCCGCGTCGTGCTCCCCCTCAAGGAAAAGGAAAAACCGCCGGCAGCAGCGCCCGCACCGGCGCCGGCTCTCGCCGCGGCCTGCGCCGCGCCGTCGGGGCCGGTCATGTGCCAGGTCCAGGAAGCGGGCGGGGCCCTGAGGACTTTCAAGGTGACCCTCGGTGCCGCCGGTGGGGGCAACGCTCCGGCCGCGCCCGCCGCCGCTCCCGCGGCGTCCGGTCCGGCCCCGGCGGCGCAGGGGGAGACGGTTTCGCTCAAGGCGCCCTTTCCCGGTTCGGTGACCCTCAAGGATCTCATGGTCAAGCAGGGGGATGCGGTCAAGAGCGGCCAGGTTGTGGCCGTTGTCGAGGCCATGAAGGCCGACCACGACGTCAAGTGCCCCTGCGACGGAACAATCTCGGAGGTTCATATCACGATCGGGTCCGAAGTCCCGGCGGGACAGCCCATCATGACTATCGCGAAGTGAGGATGAAATGGGTGTGATCGCAAGCGTTGCCGACGGATCATCGGTCCTGGAGACCACGTTCGCCGACATCTTGAGCAAAACCGGGTTCGCCAATATCGAATGGCCCCACCTGGTGATGTACCTGATCGGCGCCGTGCTCATCTACCTGGCCGTTGCCAAAAAATACGAGCCCCTTCTCCTGATTCCGATCGGATTCGGCGCCATTCTGGCCAACCTGCCTCTCGGCCTCCTGGGGGCCGATGAGGAGGGGCTGATCGGCATGATCTACAAGACGGGGATCAAGACCGAGTTCCTGCCTCCCATCATCTTCCTCGGCGTGGGCGTGCTCACCGACTTCAGGCCCCTCCTGGGGAGGCCGGTCACGTTCCTTCTCGGCGCGGCGGCCCAGTTCGGGATATTCGCCGCTGCGCTCGGCGCCTTTTATATCTTTGGCTTCAATCCCAAGGAGGCGGCCGCCATCGGCATCATCGGCGGCGCCGACGGTCCCACGTCGATCTTCCTGGCCAGCAAGATGGCGCCCCACCTTCTCGGTCCCATCGCCGTTGCCGCATACAGCTACATGAGCCTCGTGCCGATCATCCAGCCGCCCATCATCCGCGCCTTCACGACCAAAAAAGAGCGGGCCATCGATATGCCCCAGGCCAGGGAGGTCTCGCGGCGGGCGCTCATCATCTTTCCCATCGCCACGTCGCTCGTCGCCATACTGGCCATTCCGTCCTGCGCCCCCCTCGTGGGCATGCTCATGTTCGGAAATCTTCTCCGCGTGAGCAAGGTGACCGAACGCCTCCGCCAAACGGGCGGCGGGCCTCTCGTCGACATCGCAACGATCTTTCTCGGCATCTCGGTGGGCGCCACCATGACGGCCGCCAAGTTCCTCACGTGGAACACGATCAGCATTCTCATTCTCGGCGCCGCGGCCTTTGCGTTCAGCACGGCGGGCGGGCTCCTTTTCGCCAAGCTCCTCAACCTGTTCCTCCCCGAAGGCAAAAAGATCAATCCCTGCATCGGCGCGGCCGGCGTGAGCGCCGTGCCCATGTCGGCCCGTGTTGTTCAGAGATTCGTTTCCCACGAGACGGACGGCGCCGTGAATCCTCTTATGGCCGCAATGGGCCCCAATGTGGCGGGCGTGATCGGCTCCGCCGCCGCAGCGGGAATGTTTCTCTCCCTTCTCGGATAGGGGGCGGACGATCATGCCGGATGAGAACAAGGGCAAAAAACTCGACGAGGCTCAGAAGAAAGCCCTCGCCGCATGGTATGCGCGCAACGAGGTTCTCGAAGAGGTCGGCCGTCTCAGGGACGGGGCTCTCTGGGAAGAGCTGGAAGAGTATATCCACATGGGAGCTCTCATGCCGGTCGGCCGCAGCGACACGCTTCCCGGTTTCATGAAGAATAAGGAAGGCCGAACCCTTTTTCCCGACAACCTGAATCCCCGATCCAATCTCGAGGGATGGAGGGACGCGATCGAGGTCGGCTGGGCCGTCGTCGAGGAGAAGCTCGGCCTCACTCGCGACGAGGTGCACATCAGGATCCGGGACGCCCAGAACGAGGATTGGGAGCGGTTTTTGAAAAGGGAATAAGGGGAGCGCCATGGATCCTTTCGCCTCGGTAAAAGAGCGGGCCCTGAAATTCGGCAACCACAACCGCAAGTACGTCGTTGTCGCGGAAAAGTTCAAGGACCGGCTCCAGTACCATCTCGAGCAGCGCGGGGATTCGGGCAAGGTTCATCTCTACAGACGGGCCGACGATCTCGAGTTCGAGATGGACACCATCATCAACGCGGGCACCGACGAGAAAGAAAAGCTCGACTTTCTCGGATGTTATTACTCGCTCCAGCTCCTCAACCTGAACGTTCGGATCGTGGACGTGCTGCAGCTCGAAGCGCTTTCCGGGTTCGACAGCCTTCCCTGTTACCGGAACTTCATGCGCCGCGCTGGCGAGGGCTTCCACAGCCTCACGGCGGCGTACATGTCCCGTCTGCTCAAGATGTTCACGGGCGATGACCACACGGAATTCGTGATCTGCGGGGTCGGGACCCAGGCGGACCAGGACGACGTGGACGTGGGGATCGTTGTTCGCGAAGGCAAAATCGGCGAACGCTTCAACAAGGGAGTGTCGCGGCTCAACAACGAAATGCTCAAAAGGGCGACGAGGCTCCACTTCCATCTCTCGGAGAACGTGGGGCGCGATCGCTACTATGCCACGATCCCCGAATACATCGAGCTCCTCGAAACCAAGATGCACGACTTCGTGATCATCAGCGAGATGCTCGGGGCCAATCCCATACTCGGCAGCCAGGACCTGTTTCGCGAGTTCATGGAGAAGGTGACGGCGAGCTATTACTACATGCCCGGCGAATCGAACAGGCATCACGAGGGATTTCTCCGGGGGATCGTTGGCGAGATCCGCTCGCTGCTCAGTCAGCCCGTCTCTCGGGAAGGGCTCAATCCGAAAGACGACGGGCTCCGGATGATCAAGGGAATGGTCTTTACGGGGAAAACGATATTCAATATCGAAGCCGTCAACGCCTGGGACATTCTCGAAGAGCTTCAAGAGAAAGACCCCGACCGCAGCGAAAAATACCGCGGCCTCTACAGGGCGCTCACCTTCCTCGAGACTTTTCGATTCCTCTTCCAGCTCTACGAGGTCCAGGAAGAGGAGGTCGATCTGACCCAGGACCATGTGAAGGAGAGCCTCGACGAGGTGGCTCGCGTGATGGGTTACAAGGAGATGGGAATCGTTCCGTCCTGGCACCACCTCCTCATCCATTACTACGAGTTCACCAAGCTGGCGCGAATCACGCTCGAATCTCTTCTGAGCGACGTACGCATGCGCCTCAGGGAAACAAGCATCTTCACGGGCTTCATCGGCGGCGAGATCAAGAAGGGGCCCGATCTTCGGCCGGGTGAAAACCCGGCGGCCGAGTTTGCCGACATGGTCGAGTTCTTCGAGGGGACCCGTTTCTGGGACGATGTTTTGCGGCCCCTCAGCTCGGAGAGCGGGGTTCTCATCTCCCGGTTCATCCAGTCTTTTCTGGGGATCAGCCGCTGGGAGCGCCTCCGCCTGATCCGGCGGTACGTGGCCTGCTCGCGGTACACCATGTTCTCGCTGATCTCCCTGATGCTGGTCATCTACCGCAACCGGTCGAGGGAGGGAGCGCTCGACCTGTTCAGGGACTTCAACGGCATTTTTCTGAAGAGGCTCAGGAAGATGCCGGGCGTGATGAAGAGGCTGACCCAGGTCTTCCACAATCACCCGGGTCTGATCGACCAGTACCTGTCGGCCGCGGACAGCGGTTCGCAGCAGGCGATCATGCAGGTCCTCGAGGGCGACACGTGGAGCCGGGATCTCGCCGAGGCGCGGGATAGGCTTTATTACTTCTGCAAGCTCCACAATTCGACAAGCGTTTATTTCAAGAGATTCATGAAGAACGCCTTCTCGCGCAACCAGCAGTTCATCCTTTATCTCCAGGAGCCGGAGAAGCTCAGCCGGATCGCCGAGGGCCTGCTCGGCGAGGTGGAGAACCTCGCCGGGTTCGAGAGCAAGAAGCGCAAGCTCGGCGAATACTACGATCTCGAGTTCCTCAGGGTCGGGCTCCAGACGCTGGCCGGCCGGTCGGTGAGCGAGACCAACGCTGATTTCACAAAGTTTTCCGACAACTATTTCCAGACCCTCTTTGCAATCTGCCAGCAGGAGGTGGCGAGAAAGTGGGGCCAGAGGGTTCCGACGAACGACCTCTTCGCCATCTATGCCTCGGGCGGCTACGGCCGGGAACAGGCCTACGACGACGACTTCGATTTGATCTGCCTTCTCATTTCCAAGGATCCCGAGATCAAGGAATTCTGCACCCGGATCGTGGCGAAGATGAACAGGGAGATCATCAAGCGCGGCACCCTGCCCCACTACCGGTTCGCCGATCATTTCGGTTCATACGTGACGCGCCTCGACGAGGTGGAAGGTTTCCTGGCCCGCGGCGGGGAAGAGGTGATGGTGGAATGCTCCCAGTTCCTGGGGTCGCGCCTCGTTGTGGGAAGCACGCGCTTCGACGAGGAGTTTCAGCGGAGGATCATCAAGCCTTTCATCTTCGACAGGAGCCAGGAATTCATCAAGACCCTGACGGGAGAAGTCAAGTCGCGGCACGAATATTACAGGTCCCTCCCCGGGGACTGCCTGAACCTGAAGGAGTGCCCGGGCGGGCTCCGCGACATCGAGACGCTTCTTCTCGTGTACAAAGCGCTTTTCAACATCCGCCACAACATCAGCGAACAGTTCCTGCTCTTTCTCGGCGAGTTCGACCTGGTCACGAGCGCTGAGATCGACCACCTGCGCCGGTCTCTCGGCTTTCTGCGTCACCTGAGAGACGTCTATCGTCTCGTTGTGACGGCCGACGACGACCTCCATCCCGCCTCTCTCGACGAGGTGGCGTCTATCCTGGGCTTTGAGGGCAAGCAGGGACGAACCGCTTCCGAAAGGATTCTCGATCACTTCAACACAGTCACTGCGGAGGTCGCCCGGCTGGTCGAACGCCTCATGAGCGTTTGAATGCCGTCAGAGCTTGTCGATGGTTTTCATTTCGGCAATTAGCACCGGCAAATACAAGCGCGTACCCCCTTTGTTTTCAGGTAATTACGCAAACGGCCGGTGTGGTTTCACCCACAAATTCTGCTGAAGACCCAAAAATTCAAAAATCTTCGTTTTCTTTCTCAAGGATGTTTTTTAAGAAAAATCATTTTTTTTAAAAAAGCCTGAGTCCGATTAGGGCTCCGCGGAATCTTATTAATAA
>CAZWHE010000022.1:0-36779 GCA_964633825.1 uncultured Phycisphaerales bacterium
CCCCTCACTCACCTCAAAAAAACTCGAAAGTTTTTTTCTGCTGCGGAACTTGGGCGAGGCTCACCAATTTGATGGTTCTTCGTGTGGAGTAGATCAAAAGAGGGTCGTCCGGAGGGGGGGGTGTCAAAGAGCAGTGAAAAAATTCCCGGTGGATTTTCGAAATGCACCGGGAGTTTTCGTCGATATTCAGGTGCCGTGTATCTGTAATTCATGAGGGGCTAAAGAGTAATGACATCTGCAGCAGGTAAAACCTGGTTTATAGCCGTTTATACACTGTTTCGTGTATACTACATTATAAGTAGCTATAAGCAGCTAGAAGTGCCTATAAATAGTTATAAATGCCTATAAGTAGGGATAAGTCCATTTGCTCTAGTCACTTAAGATCGCTGCCGGTCCTATTCCTCTTCCCAAACGTCATGGGGCGCGTGCCAGAGCTCTTCCTTCAGGCGCTTGAACACATTGAAGACGATCGGACAAACCGAACAGTTCTGAACCGCTTGGATCAACCGGGTGACGAACTCGTCCTTGCGCAGGTGCGGGAATGAGCGGCAATCCTCCGGTCGGTGCCCGTACGCGCTGCAGCGATTTCCTGAAAGGAGTGGACAGGGCTTTTTGTTGAAAGTGAGGTCGCCGTCTTCATCCTTTGCAAGGTGGCGCTCGGTCAGTTCTTCCTTGGAGAGCTCGAGCCCGGACGCGAGTCTTGTCACATCATCGTCTATCAGGGCGGGCAGCACTTCTCGGCAGCAATTGCCGCATGCACAGCAGTCGATCTGCTTCGATACGGCTTCATAGTACCCGTGGACTATGGCATCCAATTCCTCGATCTCCAGATCGATTCCCTTGAGGAACGAGCGGAATCTCCAGTTCTCGTCCTCGCGCTCCTCTGCGAGCTTTGCAACCACTTTGGGATCTGTTTGCAGTTTCATTTTTCCTTCCGACTCATGTGGGTAACCTGCGGCGCGAAGCGTCCGCGTCATCGGCGCGCATCACCCGCGGGAGGCACAGCTGACCTGTGCGGCAAAGAACTCCACGACCTGGGCCTTCGAGATCTTTCCTGCAGCCACACCCAGAGTCAACTTCTCCAACTCCAAATCGCCGGCATTCAATTCCAGATCGTTTGCGATCAGAAAAACTTCGGATGCTGCGACCGCGACGCGTTTGCTGCCATCGACGAATGGATGATTGGCGCATAGATGATAGTAGTATGCCGCAGCCATCTCAGAGAGTTTTTTATGAAGATACTTCCCCGAAAACATGGCCTGCGGCATCGCTACGGCGGACTCCAAGAGCCCGCGGTCACGTAATCCGGAATCACCGCCAAATTCCTCGATGACTCTCTCATGAATTATGAATAAGTCGTCGACGGACAAAAAGATGATCGGACTCATCACTTAGCCAACCGCTTGAGCACCTTCCGACGCTTCTTGATGACGTAGTCGAGTTTCTTGCCGAGCGCCTCAGGATCCAACTTTCGCGGACGCGCCGGCGTCACGATGAGGTTTCCATCTTGAATCGTCAGCTGCACTTCGCCGTCTTCGGCAAGACCAAGAAGCTCTAGGATTGGCTTGTCGAGTATGAGAGCATTGCTATTGCCTACTTTACGGAGTTGCTTGATCATTTCGACCTCCGATGTTATAATTATATTATAACCTCCAGGGCCTGCCTTGTCAACTATCAGCTTTCTCTGTTTAACGCTGCGCGAAATCCGCTGGGGATTAACGGACGCTGAAAGCAGCTCAGAATTAGGAAAACATTTCTTGGACACTACATTCAGGGGGGGCAAGAAAAGGGTGTCCGTTGCCCCTCGACCGGCCCGGGTGAATCCCTGCGATTCCAATCTTCCGAGCCGGGGTGCGGGGAGCTACTCTCCGCCGCCGGGGGCTGTGGGAGGCACCGGCGCGGGCGGAGGCGGCGGCGGCAGGAAGGGGTTGTTTCGAATCTTGATCGGTATATGAAACCGGGGGTGCTTCGAGCCCAGGATCCGAATCGAGACCTCGATGTCGGTCATCCGCGTCGCGCCCACGTGGAGGATGCGAATCGGGGTCTCGGGCCCGTCCTTGAATTCGCCGATGTCGAGATAGCCCACAACGGTGTCGCTCGGATTGAGGAAGAGGATCAGGTTCTTTTCCTTGGGAAATTCGATGTTGTCCTTGGCGTCCATGACCGCGCCGATCCTTTCCAGATCGCGGCGGGCCCGCTCGTTTTCGCGATCGGCCTTTTCTTTGGCTATGCGGTTTTCCTCGGCGATGCGCTTTTCTTCCTCTTCCCTGGCGATCTCCTCGGGTGTTTTCTCGCCTTCCTCTTCGGGCTTCTCGCCGCCCTCTTCCGTTTCAGCGGGCTTTTCTTCTTCTTCCTCTTTCTTTTCTTCTTCTACCACTTCTTCTTTCTTTTTATCGACCCCCTGGTGGCGATAGACAATGGTGTACGAGCCCGGAGGGAGGTTGGGCTCTTCCAGGGAGAAAGAGAGGGAGATAATGCCCACGGGGAAGTACTCCTCCTTCACGCTGTCCTTCTTGAGCTTGCTGATGCTCGTCAGGAGTCCGGTCACGGGGGCGAAGAGGAAGTAATCGAATCCCGTGACCACCTCCATCGACCGGTCGAGGGAGGTCTCCTCGATGTGATAGAAATTCTTTTTGTCCCACTTCTTGTCTTTCAGGTAGGAAGAATGAAGATCTTTCCGCGCCGCCTCGAAGAGGTCCTCCCCCGGGGTCGGTGATTTGACGCACCGGAAACCGAGGGTGTCCATGTTGGTGTCGGAGCGCACGCCTTCCCTCACGGCCAGCATGTTTTCCGTCTCGCCCAGGAAATAGCACCCGCCCTTGGTCACAAAGTTGGCGGGATTGAAATTGGGATAGATCTTCTCCTTCTTCTTACCTATTTTCATCGTGATCGGTTTGAACCGGTCGAAGGCCGCGTAGGGGGAAGCGGTCCATTCCCAGACACTGCCCGTCATGTCGAGGATGCCGAAAGGGGAAGCGCCGTCGGGATAGCCGCCCACGGCAATGAGGGTGTTTCTCTTGTTCTTGCAGAGCTTCTTGTTCCATTCAGCGCCCCAGGAATAGGCTCGGCCGTCGTCGCCGGCTGCGGCCCGCATCCACTCGGCCTCGGTGGGGATCCGTTTTCCGCACCACCGCGCGAAGGCCTTGGCTTCCTTGAGGTCCACGTTCCTGATCGGAAATTTCTCCTGTCCCTCGGGAAACTGGGCGCCCCCGTCCGGCCCCTTGCTCCAGGCGAACCTCTTGAGCAGGTCGGACGGCTCCTGCCCCGTGGCGTAGAGGTAGACCTTCCACTGGATGTTGGTCACCTCGTACTTGTCGCAGTAAAAAGCCGAAACGCCCCTCACGTTGTGCTTGGGCATGGAAGCGGAGAGAGGCCGGACCATCTGGACCTGCCCCTGCCCGAGCTTTTCCACGAGATCCTTGTTCATCCCCATGACCACGTCCCCCTTGGGGACGAGGACCATGTTCAAGGGAAGAGTTGTGTTGCCGGCCTTGGACAAGCCGTGGGAGCCTCTCACGATCTTGTCTTTCGCAGGAGGCGCTTCAGCCGCCGCGGCGAGCGCGGCGGAGAGGAAAATGAGGAGCGGCAGAACTACAAACAGGAACGGATCCTTTTTTCTCATGGCAACGAACCCCCGGTGAATGACCTGCAATCTCTTTCCGGCAGGCACAAGGCCCCGGCCGGCCGGATTCGGGTGAACCATTATATAACAAATAGTAATAGAGCTGAACAAGGTAACAGGCTGGTCTGCCCTGTCAACGCCGAATGTGCATGATCCCGGCCGGAACTCATGATATATTCCCCGCTATGACGGACGAGGAGAAAAAAACCGGGAAGATCGTTGTTTCCGCCGCAGAGGCGGGCCGGAGGATCGACCGCTTTCTCGGCGAGCGGCTCTTCCCCGAATACTCGAGAAGCTACCTCACGGGCCTGATCATCTCGGGCCGGATCCGCGTGGACGGGAAAAGGGTCCGCAAGAACTATCGCATCGCCGACGGCGAAACGATATCGATGGAGCTCCACATCCGGAACCCGAGCTCGCCCGAGGCCGAGGAGATCCCCCTCGACATCATCCACGAAGAGGAGCATTTTCTCGTCATCAACAAGCCGGTCGGCCTCGTGATCCATCCCGGGAAAGGCGCCCCCAACGGGACGCTCGTCAACGCCCTGCTCCACGCCTACCCAGAGATCGCCCGGGTGGGCGTCGTCTTCAGGCCCGGAATCGTCCACCGCCTCGACAAGGAAACAACGGGCATCATTCTCGCGGCCCGAACCAACCTGGCGCGGTACCACCTGATGGAGCAGTTCAAGTCGAGACGGATCGGGAAGGAGTACTGCGCCGTCGTCATGGGCAACATCCCGTACCAGTCCGACTATATCGATCTCCCTCTCGGCAGGGACATGCGAAACCCCGAAAAAATGAGGATCGACCGCAGGGGCGGCAAGCCGGCCTCCACCTTCTACGAGGTGGCCGAGCGGTTCGACGGCTTCTGCCGGGTGCGGCTCCAGATCTTCACGGGCCGGACGCACCAGATCCGCGTTCACATGACGCACCTCGGTTTTCCCCTGGTCTGCGACGCCGTTTACGGCAAGGCGAAGGGCCTCAAGTTCAGGGAGATGAGGGAGAAGGCGGCGGGCAGCCCCTTTCCGTCGATCGACAGGCACGCGCTCCATGCGCGGCGGCTCTCCTTTCTGCACCCCATCACAAAGGAGGAGGTGAGCTTCGAGGCCCCGCTCTTCCCCGACATGGAGGAGCTCGTCGAGTGGCTGAGAAAGGAGAGGCCCCCGGCGGCGGGATAGGATGCAATGAAACAGTCGGAGAGAAGGACCGATGAACAAGAAACTCGCTGAGTGGCTGGAGAAGGATTTCGGGCCCGCCATGGACAAGGTCGGGGGGCGGAGCCCGCGGCCGGCCGGCACGTCGTCGGGCGTTGTTCCCGAGCCGGTCTACGTCCCGAAGGACGGCAAGGAAGCGGCCCGGCTCGGGCTCCCGGGGCGCGACCCTTTCTTGAGGGGGATCTATCCCTCCATGTACCGGGGGCGCCTCTGGACCATGAGGCAGTACGCCGGTTTTTCGTCGGCCCGGGAGACGAACCGCCGCTTCCGTTATCTCCTCGATCAGGGGCAGACGGGGCTCTCCATCGCCTTCGACCTTCCCACGCAGATCGGCTTCGACCCCGACCATCCCGTCACCGAGGGGGAGGTGGGCAAGGTGGGCGTCTCGGTGGCGACCCTCGGCGACCTCGACCGGCTCCTCGACGGCATCCCCCTCGACAAGGTTTCGATCTCGATGACGATCAACTCGACGGCCCCCGTCCTGGTCGCCATGCTTTTTGTCCTGGCCAAGCACCGCGGCGTCGACCCGGCCGTGCTGCGCGGAACCGTGCAGAACGACATCCTCAAGGAGTACGTGGCCCGCGGCACGTACCGCTTTCCCGTGGCGCCTTCCATGAGGCTCATCACCGACACCTTCCGCTTCGCCGGCGAGGAGCTGCCCCGCTTCAACCCGATCTCGATCTCGGGGTATCACATGCGCGAAGCGGGGTGCACGGCCGTGCAGGAGGTCGCCTTCACCCTCTCCCACGGCATGGCCTACGTGCAGGCCGCCCTCGACGCCGGGCTCGACGTCGACTCTTTTGCGGGGAGGCTCTCCTTCTTTTTCAACGCACACAACAACCTCTTCGAGGAAACGGCCAAGTTCCGGGCGGCGCGCCGCCTCTGGGCCCGGGTCATGCGGGATCGCTTCGGCGCGAAGTCGGCGAAGTCGATGATGCTCCGGTTCCACACGCAGACGGCGGGCTCGACGCTGACCGCTGCGCAGCCCGATGTGAACGTGGTCCGCGTGACCCTCCAGGCGCTGTCGGCCGTGCTCGGCGGGACCCAGTCGCTCCACACCAACTCGATGGACGAGGCGCTGGCCCTTCCTTCGGAAAAGGCGGCCCGCATCGCGCTCCGCACCCAGCAGGTGATCGCCTGCGAGAGCGGCGTGACCGACACGATCGACCCCCTCGGCGGGGCGCCCTTCATCGAGGCCCTCACCGACCGCATCGAGGCGGACGCGGAAGAGCTGATCAAAAAGGTCGATGAAATGGGGGGCGCGGTCAAGGCTGTGGAGAAGGGATACACGTCGTCCGAAATCCACAAGGCCGCCTACAAGACGCAGAAGGCGCAGGAGAGCGGCGAAGAGGTCGTGGTCGGCGTCAACCGCTTCCAGATCGATGAAGAGATCGCAGAAGATCTTCTCAGGGTGGACGACAGCGTCCGGGCCGAGAGGATCGCGGCGCTCGAGGCGTATAAGAAAAAGAGGGACGCCGCCGACTGCCAAACGAAGCTCGATGCGCTGAAAGAGGCGGCCCGCCGTCCCGATGAAGCCCTCGTTCCTCTTCTCGTCGAGGCTGTCGAGGCGGACTCCACGCTCGGCGAGATTTGCGCCGCCCTCGAGGAGGTTTTCGGCCGCCACACGAACCGGTGACCGCCCGCGATCGGGAGACCGCCCGTCGCCTGAACGGGCGGCAGGAAGGAGACGACATGGCAAAGAAACTGGATCACGTGGCCGTCGCGGTCCCGTCGATCGATGAAGCCC
This sequence comes from uncultured Phycisphaerales bacterium, assembly GCA_964633825.1. Taxonomy (GTDB): domain Bacteria; phylum Planctomycetota; class B15-G4; order B15-G4; family CAYZWU01; genus CAZWHE01. The sequence goes on from CAZWHE010000022.1 coordinate 6,584, forward strand.
TTCCCTTCTACCGGGACGCGCTCGGCCTCGATTACCGGGGGAAAGAGGAGGTCGCGGACCAGGGGGTGAAAGTGGGCGTGTTCATCGCCGGCGAGGTGCGCGTCGAGCTTCTCGAGCCGACGTCGCCCGGAAGTTCGGTTGCCAAGTTCCTCGACAAGAGGGGGGCCGGTCTCCATCACATCGCTCTCGCCGTGGATGACATCAAAGCCGAGCTCGCCCGGCTGGCGTCGGCCAATGTCTCCCTCATCGACGCCTCTCCCCGAAAAGGCGCGGGCGGGGCGTTGATCGCCTTCATCCATCCCGGCAAGGCCGGCGTCCTCGTGGAGCTTGTGGAGAGATGAGCAGCGGTTCAGAAAAAAACGGGAAAAGAAAAGGCCGCGAGACCACGGGCGACGATCCCGGCAAATCGAGGAGGCTCTTCCGCGAGTTCCTCACCCTGCGCGAGTCGGGCGAAAGCATTGTGCCCGAAGAGTTCATCAGCAAGTATCCCGAGCTGGAGGACGAGCTGCTGCTCCTCTTCGAAAAGCTCGATGACAGGGCTGTCGAGGGGGTCGACCTGCGCGAGGAGCCGGCTCCGAAACGGGGCGAAATTCCGTCCGCCATCGGCGATTTCAGGATCGTGCGCGAGATCGGCCGGGGCGGCATGGGCACGGTCTACGAAGCGGAACAGATCTCGCTCCGCCGCCGCGTGGCTCTCAAGGTGCTGCCCTCCCATCTCAGCCACTCCGACGAGGCGCTCCGGAAATTCAGGCGCGAGGCCGAGGCGGGGGGGAGGCAGAGCCACCCCGGCATCGTGGCCGTCCACGCCGTGGGCGAGTACGAAGGCTCCCACTACATCGCCCAGGAACTGGTGGAGGAAGGATACACACTCGCCGACAGGCTCGATGAGCTGCGGCGGTGGAGCAGCCGGCCTCCGGGTTATTTCCGCGAGGCGGCAAAGCTCGCCGCCGAGGTGGCCGACGCCTTTCAGCACGCCCACGATTCCGGCGTGATTCACAGGGACGTGAAACCGTCCAACATCCTTCTCACCAGGGAGGGGCGCCCCAAGGTCAGCGACTTCGGGCTGGCCAAGGTGGAGGACGCTCTCGCCCTCTCGCGCACGGGTGATTTCGCCGGCACGCCCTATTACATGTCGCCCGAGCAGGCGGCGAGCCGCCGCATCGGCATCGATCACCGGACAGATGTCTTTTCTTTGGGCATCACCCTCTACGAGATGCTGACCCTGGAGCGCCCCTTCGACGGGGAGACGTCGCAGGAGGTGCTGAGAAAAATCCTGCTCCACGAGCCCCGCGATCCCCGGAAAGTGAATGTCCATGTGCCGCAGGACCTCGCCACGATCTCGCTCAAGGCGATGGAAAAGAAGCCCGAGAACCGCTACGCGACGATGGAGGAGCTCGCCGGCGATCTGCGCCGTTATCTTTCGGGCGACGTCATCCTGGCCCGGCCGGTCGGTGCGGTGACGAAGCTCATCAGGAAGGCGAGGCGAAACCCGGCGGTGGCCGTTGCGGTGGCGGCCGTGGTGGCGTCGATTCTGTTCATTCCCTGGTCATATATCCGGATGGTGAGCGAGAGGGACAGCGCCGTCACCGCCAAGAAAGAAGCCTTGGAGGAAGCGGAGAGGTCGAAGGTCGTTTTCGCTTTTCTTCGCGACCTGCTGACAGCGGCCGATCCCAGCAGGGACGGCAGCGATGTGAAGCTCATCGATCTCCTGAACCGGGCGGACGAAAAGATCGAGAAGACTTTCGCCGGGCAGCCCGAGGTCGAAGCGATCCTGCGAAATACGATCGCGTCCACATTCGTCAGCCTCGGTCTTTACGACCAGGCGAGGCTGCACAGGGAGAAGGAGCTCGAAATCAAACGCGAGCTGTATGGCGACGAAAACCCGGTCACGCTGGAAGCGCTGTTCAATCTGGGTACGGCGCTCCATTTCCAGGGAGAGTTCGCCAAAGCCGAGGAGATCTACCGGCAGGCCCTGGAGGCATACCGGCGGAACATGGGCGGGGAACACCAAAACACGCTTCGCTTGATGGGAAATCTCGGCATGGTGCTCCAGGAGCTCGGGAAATACACGGAAGCCGAGACCTGGATGAGGGAAACCTTGGAGCTGCAGCGCAGGGTGTTCGGCAAAGAGCACGTCGATACTCTTTTCACCATGTCCAACCTGGCCGCCGTGTATCACAGCCAGGGAAGATATGCGGATGCCGAAGAGATGTATCGCAAGGCGCTCAATATCCAGCGCCGCGTGTTGGGCAAGGAACATACAGACACCCTCGCGACGCTGCTGACCCTGGCCAATGTCATGCGTGATCGGGGAGTCTATGAGGAGGCCGAGAAATATGTTCGTGAAATCTTGAATATCCGGAGCCGGCTCCTGGGAGAGGAGCATCCCAAGACGCTCGTACTGCTTGAGGAATTGGCGACAATATTTGTCTTTCAGGGCAAATTTTCAAAAGCGGAGGAGATGGTGAAGAAAGCGCTCGAATGCCAGCGCCGGGTTTTGGGACAGCACCATCCCGCGACACTCGATTCCTCGGGCACACTGGCCGGGATTCTCCACGACGAGGGACGATTTCCCGAGGCGGAGGCGTATTTCCGCGAAACACTCGATTTCCAGCGCAAGGTTTTGGGGGAAGAACACCCGAAAACACTAGGCACAATGCATCGTCTGGCCAGCGTTCTCCTCGACCAGGGAAAAGACGGGGAGGCCGAAAAACTCTACCAGGAAGCGATCGAAGCCCAGAGACGCCTGCTGGGCGAAGAGCACCCCGGTCTGCTCAGCACGATGAACGACCTGGGCACGATGTACCAGGTCCAGGGCAGGTTCTTGAAGGCCGAAGAGCTCCACATGAAGATCCTCGAAGCCCGCAGGCGCGTGCTGGGTGATGAACATCTCAACACTCTCAAGTCGATGCACAACGTGGCCGTCTCGCTCCACGGGCAGGGAAAGTATTCCGAGGCCGATGAGATGTACCGGAAGGGGCTGGAAATCCAAAACCGGATTTACGGGGAGGACCACCCCTTTTCGCTGCACATCCTGCACAACATGGGTCTCCTGCTGGCGGATCTGGGAGAGATGGAAAAAGCAGAGGAACAGTTCAGGAAGGTTCTGGAAAAACGGACGAGCGTGCTGGGCAGAGAGCATCCCGACACGCTCGCCACGATGACCAGTCTGGTTCTTGTTCTGATGGATCAGGGGAAGACGGACGAGGCCGGGATCCTGAACCAGCACCTCGCCGAGATCCGCCGCCGGGCCGAAGATCAGGCGGAGACAGAGGGAGCCCGAGGGGAAGAGAATCCGAGCCCCGAGGAACCATAGCCGCAGAGAGGCCGGCGCAATGAGGCCGCAACGTCATTGAATTCCCGCTTCCCTGCGGTTACCATCCTGTCTTCTCATTCGATGCTTCAAATGGACGGGACAAGCCCATGTCTTCCAAACGCAGACTGCTCGAAGAAAAGAACAAGGCCGCTCTCCTCGGCGGCGGCGAGAAGCGGATCGAAGCCCAGCACAAGAAGGGAAAGCTCACGGCCCGGGAGAGGATCGACCTCCTCCTCGACGAGGGTTCCTTCAACGAGATCGACCGGTTCATGGTCCACCGCACAGCCGATTTCGGCATGGCGGACAAGAAGATCCCGGGCGACGGGGTCGTGACCGGGTACGGGACGATCGACGGCAGAACGGTCTATGTCTTCTCCCAGGACTTCACCGTTTTCGGCGGTTCCCTCGGCGAGGCGAACGCCAAGAAGGTCTGCAAGATCATGGACACGGCCATGAAGGTGGGCGTGCCCGTTATCGGGCTCAACGACTCGGGGGGCGCCCGGATCCAGGAGGGCGTGGTCTCCCTCGGCGGTTATGCCGACATCTTTCTCCGCAACACGCTGGCTTCCGGCGTGATCCCCCAGATCTCGGCCATCATGGGGCCCTGCGCGGGCGGGGCCGTCTATTCGCCCGCCATCACCGATTTCATCTTCATGGTGGAGGGCACGTCCTACATGTACGTGACGGGCCCCGAGGTGGTGAAGACCGTCACCCACGAGGAGGTGTCGCACGACGAGCTCGGCGGCGCAGCGACGCACGCGACGAAGTCGGGCGTGTCGCACTTCAGCGCGCGGTCCGACCTCGAGTGCCTCGCCAAGATCCGGAAGCTCGTCTCTTTTCTCCCCCTCAACAACGCCGAGGACCCGCCCGCCATCGAGACGGGCGACGATCCCGAGAGGCGGGACGAGGGTCTCGACACGGTTGTTCCCGAAAACCCGAACAAGCCGTACGACATCAAGGACGTCATTCTCTCCGTTCTTGACGACGGCGACTTCATGGAGGTCCACGAGGAGTACGCCCGGAACCTCGTTATCGGCTTAGGCCGGATCGACGGCGGCACCGTGGGCGTTCTGTCCAACCAGCCCGCCGTGCTGGCCGGCACGCTCGACATCGACGCCTCCCTCAAGGGGGCGCGCTTCGTGCGCTTCTGCGACTGCTACAACATCCCGCTCGTCACCTTCGTGGACGTCCCCGGATTTCTTCCCGGCACGCTCCAGGAATACGGCGGCATCATCAAGCACGGCGCCAAGCTCCTCTACGCCTACTGCGAGGCCACGGTTCCCAAGATCACGGTCATCACGCGCAAAGCATACGGCGGCGCCTACGACGTGCTTTCTTCCAAGCACATCCGCGGCGACGTGAACTACGCCTGGCCCTCGGCCGAGATCGCCGTGATGGGATCGGAGGGAGCGGTGCGCATCATCTTCAGAAACGAGATCGCCGCCGCAAAGGACAAGAAAGCGGAGGAACAGAAACTGGTGAAGGAGTACAGGGAGAGATTCGCCAATCCCTACACGGCCGCCGAGAAGGGATACGTGGACGAAGTGATCGTCCCCTCGGAGACGCGGTGGAAGCTCGTTTCGGCGCTCCGGCTTCTGGCCACGAAACGGGACGCGAACCCGCCGAAGAAGCACGGCAACATACCGCTTTGAAAGGCGCGTCTTGAAAGGCGGGTCCGTGAAGATGGAGACGGAATGACATTCGGAAAGCTGCTTGTGGCCAACAGGGGCGAGATCGCGCTCCGCATCATCAGGACCTGCCGCGAGATGGGGGTCGGGTCCGTAGCCGTCTATTCCGAAGCGGACAGGCGAAGCCTTCACGTGCGCTGGGCGGACGAGGCCTACTGCATCGGCCCGCCCCCGTCGGTCGATTCCTACCTGAACATCGACGCCATTCTCGACGCCGCAAAGAAGTCGGGCGCAGAGGCCGTTCACCCCGGCTACGGTTTCCTCGCCGAAAACGGCGGGTTCGCCGATGCCGTCGAGGGAGCGGGGCTCGTTTTCGTGGGCCCTTCGGGGGACGTGATCCGCGCCATGGGGGACAAGATCGAGGCGCGCGCGCTCATGACGGGAGCCGACGTGCCCGTCATGCCCGGAACGGACGGCGAGATCGGCACGCTCGGGGAGCTCGACGCGGCGGCGGAGACGATCGGGTTTCCCATGATGATCAAGGCCTCGGGCGGGGGAGGCGGCAAGGGAATCCGCATCGTTCATGACCGAAAGGAGATGGAAAAGGCCTTCGACATGGCGCGCTCCGAGGCGGAGAAGGCTTTCGGAAATCCCGCTGTTTACGCGGAACGCTACCTCGAAAACCCGCGCCATATCGAATTCCAGATCATGGCCGACATCCACGGGAAGGTGGTTCATTTCTACGAGAGGGAGTGCTCGATCCAGCGCCGGCACCAGAAGATCATCGAGGAAACGCCCTCTCCCCTTCTGAACGACGATCTCCGGCAGCGCATGGGAGACGTGGCGGTCCGGGCCTGCTCGTCCATCGGTTACCGTAACGCCGGCACGGTCGAATTTCTCGTGGACCGGAAGAAAAGGTTCTATTTCCTCGAAATGAACACGCGGCTCCAGGTCGAACATCCCATCACCGAGCAGGTGACGGGGATCGACCTCGTCCGGCTGCAGCTCGAAGTGGCGGCCGGAAAGCCCATCCCCTTCGAACAGGAAGACGTGAAGCAGCGCGGGCACTCCATCGAGGCCCGCATCTACGCCGAGGACCCGGAATCGGGCTTTCTGCCCGCCACGGGCCGGGTGAAGAGCCTCGATATTCCGGGGGGATCGGGGGTGCGCATGGATTCGGCTCTTTTCAAGGGGATGGAGGTTTCGATCTATTACGATCCCATGCTGGCCAAGCTGGTGGTGCGCGGGGCGACGCGGGACCTCGCCCTCGACAGGCTGGTGCGGTGCCTCGGCGAGCTCCATATCAGCGGCGTGAGGACGAACGTTCCTTTTCTGCTGGCGATCCTCGAGACCGATGTCTTTCGCGACGGAAGCTATCACACGGGATACGTGGAACAGAATCTCCGGGAGATCCTCGTGAACGAAGGCTCGGAAAAGGCGGAAACGATCGCGCTCACCGCTGCCGTGCTCTCCCACCTGGAACGGAAGCACCGCTCGCGGCAGCTCAAGGGTGGGGGCGGAAGGAGGGCGTCTTCCTGGGTTTCATTGTTCCGGCCGGCGCTCCGAAATCCGCCGGGGCCGGCGCCTAGGGGGGAGGGGGGAGCATGAAATACTACGTCACCGTGGGAAGCAGCGAGGTCGAGGTCGATATCCGGGAGGAAGGGGGCCGGCTCCTGGGCGTGCTCGACGGCAGGACCTTCGAGCTCGATTGTTCCGTGATCGAAGCCGGCTCCAAGTACTCGGTTGTGATCGACCACGATTCCCTGAACGTGACGAAAAACCCCGGCGCTTCCGATCTCGATCTGATTATCGGCGGAAGCCTCTACCGGACCCGCGTTCTCGACGAGCGGGAACGGGGCGCCCTCGAGCTCGAAAGGGGGCGCAAGGCGGGCGGCGGCGTGGTGAAGAGCGTGATGCCGGGCATTGTCCGCAAGGTTTTCGTGTCCGAAGGAGACCGTGTGGAGACGGGGAAGCCCCTGCTCATTCTCGAGGCCATGAAGATGGAGAACGAAATCAGGGCCGAGGGAGACGGGGAGATCGCGAAGATCCACGTGAAGGAGGGGGATGCCGTCAATTCCAATGCGCCTCTCGTTACTCTAACGGTGTAAAGGCTTTATCCGCATTCGCCCTCTCCGGAACTGTTCGAGGGGAATTCAACTTATTGTGGTCTCGAGGCTCGATCCCTCTCTTTTTCGACAGGACTTTCTGTTCAGATATCTTGCACATGCGTCCGGACTGACGTATAAGATTTGTTTCAAAATTATATGTAAATTACATGACCCATGGAAAGGTGAATGAAATGAACTGGCCAGCACGAAGTCTCGTTTTTATCGTCACTGCAGCCGCGATGCTGCTCCTCCTTTTTGTCGGCGTTCGATGTACGTCGTCCGATTCCAGTCCGGAATCGGCGGACAAGCCTTTGGCCGACACCCTCCAGTCCCGGCCCGCCGATTCGGGCGTTGTCGAAGAGGAGCCCCTTGCAAAAAAGGGAAAAGACAAAAAAGCCAAAGGCCGCCTCCAGAGGCTCAAGAAGCCGGCCGAAGGCAAGAGCGCCGGGCCGCGGAGCGTCAAGACCGTATCCCCTAAAGTCAAGAAAACGGAACCGGGCGCCAGGCTGGCCGACCCACAAAAGAAACCTCCCGCTCCCAAGCCTGTCGTTGTCAAGGACATCATCGATTTTCGCAAGAAACCCGTCGATTTCATTACGCGCTTCGAGGACCGGTTCAGCATCGACCTGTCGGACGTGGATTTCGACGCGGATGTGATCGTAACGATCAACGGCAGGAAGATCAGCCGGGACGAATTCCGCATGAACATCATCAGCTCCTGCGGGGCGCTCGATGTCGATCGCTTCATCATGGCCCTCCTGACCGAGATCGCCATCGAGGAGCGCACGGCCGGAGGCGTGGACTCGTCCCTGTACGAGGTTTCCGAAGCAATGTTGGACGAGGAGATCCGCACCCAGATCATGATGTTCAAACAGCAGGACCGCACGGGCAACTTCGACGAGACAACCTGGAAAGAGCAGGTCGATAATGCTTTCGGCTGGGAGAGGTATCGCGAAATGCAGCGCTCCATGCTGGCTTTCGGGAAAGTCTTCCTTCCTCCCATCGATGCCCCCGAGCAGACCGGCGGCGAGAGCGCGCCGAAACCGGAAGAAGAGGAGAAAAAGCCCCTCGATCCCTCCATGCCCATTGACAAGAACGTGCAGGGAGAAGATGTCAACATCCACATGCCCCTGGACACGTGGAAAGTTCTCTGCCGAAACGACAATGAAAAACAGGTGCGAGACTCGCTCAACCAGCATTACGAAAAACAGCAGCCCCTGGGAGCGGTGATGAGGCCCCATTTCATCCGGATGGTCAAGGAAGCCGTCATTGCCGTCACCGATATTATCTACTACTCGAGCGGGAAGCTTCCCCAGGGAGTTTACATGCGCGTCGGGAACAAGGATGTCATGCTCGACGACCTCTATCTCATCGTGGCGGGCAAGCAGTCCAATGACGACAAGCGGGCCGTTCTTCGCGAGATGCTCATCTTTGAGACGATGGACCGCATCTTGGCGGAGAAGGGATATGCCGCCACCGACGAGGAGTTTGAAAAAGCCTTCCGGGAACATGAAAAAGAGTTCGAGGGTACGATCTTCCCCATCGGCCTGATCATGCAGATGCACGGGTATTACGCGAAAGAGGACTACAGGAAAATGTTTCGCCGCCGGCTCGGGTTTGAAAAGATGCTGGCCGCCGAGGGAAAGCTGACCGAAGAAAACCTGAAGAATTTTTACGAGCATGGAGGCCGGCTCTTCTACCTGAACGGCGGCGCCAAGGTCCAGATGATCTTCCTGGGCATCTATGATCACGCAACGAAAAAGATGCGCGAGGGTGGTTTCGAGGGGGTTCATGCCCTGATGGCTCAGGCGGTGAAAGAGGTCGAGGAGACGGGTGATTTCCTGGCTATTGCAAAGAAGTACTGGCAGCCGAAAACGACGTATACCACCTGTGATTTCGACTACCTTCCCAGAAACGAGCTGAGAAACACCTTGGGCGAGAAGACGAAGATCATCCTTTCCGAAGGCTATTGCATTGCCGACGACATTTTTTACAACGCCAAGGAAGGGGATATTATCGGCCCGGTGAGGGTGACGCACGGTGAGTTCGGAAATCCCGCTTTCAAGGGGGAGTATCTGATCAAGGTGGTGAATTTCCGCACGGAACGCGGCCTCCGGCCTTTTGATGATGAGCGAACGAAAATCATGGTCAAGACGGATTATGTCGATCTCAACTTCATGAGCTGGGCGGGCCGGGTCCTGGCAAAGTCCGATATCACCGTCGCACGCAAATAACTGTCGCACGCAAATGAAAGAAGGCGGCCCCTTCTGGTATTTTTTCGATTCGGGCGCTCGCCATCCCCATGACAACATGGCGATGGACGAGGCGCTCCTCTGCCTTCCTATGGGCCACCCGGTGGTGCTCAGGTTTTACGACTGGGAGCCCCCGGGGCTTTCGCTCGGTTACTTTCAGAGATACGATTCCCCACCCGCCGCCGGCGCGGCGGCGTTCGGCGCCGTGGTGACCCGGCGCACCACGGGGGGCGACGCCATCCTTCACGCCGGTGAAATCACTTTTTCGATCACGGGAGACGAGGACCGCCCGCCTTTCGACGGCGCCGTCGAAGAGTCGTACCACGAGATTCACCTCGCCGTCGCCGGCGGTCTCGCCGGAGTCGGAGTCGCGGCGCATCTCAGGAAGGACCTTCTCGCAGAGCCTGAACCGGCCGCCGGGCGCTGTTTCTACAGCATCACGCCATACGATCTGGTGGCCGGGGGCCGAAAGCTCGTGGGGTCGGCCCAGCGCCGCCGGGGGGGGCGCGTTCTGCACCACGGCTCCATACCGCTCGATCCCAATCCCATGACGCCCCGGGCCGCGGCCGTGCGCGGTCTCGCGGGGAGGGACCTCTCCAGGGAGAAGGTACAGGCCGTGATTCGGAAAGGCTTTGAGAAGCGTTTCGCAATAAGCCTCCGCACGTGGACGCCCGGCGAGGAGGTGGAGAGCGAAGCGAAAAGGATCGCGCGGGAGAAGTACGGCAGCGAAGCCTGGCTGAAAAGGAGATAAAATTCCGGTCCCGGCCGCTCGCCGGGCGCATCGCCGGTCGGGGCGGCCGTCTTAACGGCCGGGCGCATCCTCCATCGCCGTGAGCCGCGGTTCGCGAACGGCTTTCACCTCGTCGGGCCGGCCGATGGGCGCGTTTCGCGGCGCCTCCTTGAGGATGCCGGGGTCTTTTCCCGCTTCGACTGCGATCTCGAGCAGCGCGTCGGCGAAAGCATCGAGCGTGTCGACCGATTCCGTCTCCGTCGGCTCGATCATGAGCGCCTCGGGCACGATCAAGGGGAAGTAGATCGTTGGGGGGTGGAATCCCTTGTCGATGAGCCTCTTGGCCACGTCGAGGGCGCGGATCTTTTCAGGCCCCTTGGGGGGTGTGGCCACGAACTCGTGCATGCAGGTCCTGTCGAAGGGGACGGGGTAAACACCGCTTATCCTGGCGCGAAGGTAGTTGGCGTTGAGGACCGCGTTTTCAGCGACACGGGCGATTCCGTCTTTTCCGAGGCTCATGATGTAGAGGAAAGATTTGACGATCACCGACGTGTTGCCGAAAAAAGCGCGCGTCCGGCCGATCGTCTTCGGGAAGTCGCGGGACAGGCGGCAGCCCTTTTTCTCTTTCACCACGCGGGGAACGGGCAGGTAGGGCGCGAGGTGTTCGGCCGTGCCGATCGGGCCCGCCCCGGGTCCGCCGCACCCGTGGGGTGTGGAAAAGGTCTTGTGCAGGTTGAAGTGCATCACGTCCACGCCGAAATCGCCGGGCCGCGTGACACCCATGAGGGCGTTCAGGTTGGCGCCGTCCATGTAGACCTGCCCGCCCGCGTCGTGGACGATCGAACAGATCTCGACGATGTCCTTTTCGAAGAGGCCGAGCGTGTTCGGGTTGGTGATCATGACGGCGGCCGTGTCGCTGCCCACGGCGGCTTTCAGGCTTTCCATGTCGATGAGGCCCGTTTCCTTCGAAGACTTGATCTCCTTTGTTTTAAACCCCGACAGCCTGCACGAGGCGGGGTTGGTGCCGTGGGCCGAGTCGGGGATGAGCACGGTTTTTCGATTTTCCTGCCCGCCGAGGCCGTCAAGATAGGCCCGGATCACGAGGAGAGCGGTCAGCTCGCCGTGCGCGCCCGCCGCCGGGTGAAGCGAAACCGCCGGAAGCCCCGAGATCTCGGCGAGGTAGTGCTCGGTAAGATGAAAGATCTCGAGCAGCCCCTGAAAGGAATCGGCGGGCTGGTAGGGATGGAGATCGGCAAGCCCCGCGAGCGCGCTTCCGTCTTCGTTGAAAACGGGATTATACTTCATCGTGCACGACCCCAGCGGGTAGAAGGTGTCGTTCACGCCGGTGTTCTTTTTCGAGAGGCGCGTGAAGTGGCGGACGAGGTCGAGCTCGCCCACCTCGGGCAGGTGGGCGGGCTTTTTGCGGAGGAGCTTTTCGGGGATCAGTGTGCCGGGCGCGGGGAGTGACTCTTCGTTCCCGAAGCGGACGATGCGCCGGCCGGGGTGATCCTTCTCGAAGAGCAGCCTGTCGTCGTCCATCTATCCGATCCTCCCGAGAGCGTCGACGAGGGCGTCGACCTCACTGTCGTCGGTCATCTCGGTGACGGCCAGGACCATGTTCTTCTCCATGCCGGCATAGTCTCCGCCCGCCTCGTAGCCGCCAACGATGCCGTCTTCGAGGAGACGTGCGTTGGCTTGGCCGGCCGGCACGGGGCACTCGATCGTGAACTCTTTGAAGAAGGGGGCGTCGAAGGCGAGGCCGTACCCCTTCAGGCCGCAGATCCTCTCCGCGGCGGCGTGGGCTTTCGCTGTGACCAGGTTTCCCAGGCGCTGGAATCCCGTTCCGCCGAGAGCGGCGAGGTGAACGGCGCCGCGGAGCGCCATGAGGGCGTGGTTGGTGCAGATGTTGGACGTGGCTTTCTCGCGCCGGATGTGCTGCTCCCGTGTCTGGAAAGTGAGAACATAGGCCTGCTTTCCCGAGGCGTCCTCGGTCTGTCCCACGATCCGCCCGGGCAGGCGGCGGACGAATTCTTTTTTCGCGGCCATGAATCCGAACCCGGGGCCTCCGAGAGCCATGGGCGATCCGAGGGCCTGGCCTTCGCCCGTCACGATGTGAGCTCCCAGATGGCCCGGTGCTTCAATGATGGAGAGAGAGACGGGATCGACGGACACGATCGAGAGGGCGCCGGCGCTGTTCGCCGCGGCGGAGAGCGCTTCCACGTCTTCGATCGACCCGAGGAAGTTGGGCGATTGAATCAGGAGGCCGGCGGCTTCGGCCGCGAGGCCTGCGGCAACGGCCGGATCGGTCGCGCCCTTGTCGAGGGGGATTTCGACGATCTCCACACCCGTGTGCTTCAGATAGGTTTCAAGCACGGCCCGGTATTCGGGGTGCACGCCCGCCGACAGGGCGATCTTCTTTTTCTTTTTGATGTCCACGGCCATGAGAGCCGCCTCGGTCAAGGCCGTGGCCCCGTCGTACATGGAGGCGTTCGATATGTCGAGCCCGGTGAGCATGCAGATCATGGTCTGGTATTCGAAGAAGGCCTGGAGCGCGCCCTGGCTCGCCTCGGGCTGGTAGGGAGTGTAGGCGGTGACGAACTCGCTCCGTCCCGCAAGGTGATTCACCAGTGCGGGGATGAAATGTCTGTAGACGCCGGCTCCGAGAAAAGTGGGGCGGCACGATGAGGTTCTGTTCTTCAGGGCCAGGCCCCGGATCTCTCTCTGCAGCTCCATCTCGGAAAGGGCTTCGGGAATGTCGAGCTCTCCGTTCCAACGGATGGCTTTCGGTATTTCGGAGAAGAGCTCCTCGACCGAGGCGGCGCCGATGGTTTCGAGCATACGGACCCTGTCCGCGTCCGTGTTCTGGATGTAGGGCATTGCAAACTCTTCCGATGAAGGGCCTTACTCGACTTCTTCCTCTTCGACCTGCTTGGCGTAGGCTTCCTCGTCGAGGAGTTTGTCCAGCTCTGTGGCGTCATCGGGTTTGACCTTGATGAGCCACCCTTCGCCGTAGCAGTCCTTGGAAATGAGCTCGAGGTTTTCGGCCACAGCGGTGTTCACTTCAACGATCTCGCCTGTAACGGGAGAGCTGAGATCCGATACCGCTTTGACCGATTCGATTTCGCCGAAGCTCTCTCCCTGTTCCACTGTATCTCCCACCTCGGGGAGCTGAATGAAAACCAAGTCCGACAAATGGCCGACGGCAAAATCAGAAAGCCCGACAGTGACTGTTTCGTTCTCGAGAAGACCCCATTCGTGGCTTTCCAGGAACTTTCTCATGGACGCCTCCTTTCAAGTGTTCTCATGGTTCCGGGAATGAGAACAAAAGAAGCCCACCGGGTCAAGGGGGACACAATGCGCATTCACCCGTAAGGGATTCTTTTCCGTCCCGGAGACAAGGGGGAAGTGCGCGAGATATATCCGGGCCCCGACGCAGGGGGTCTGCGGGCAAGTCCTCGCAAGGCCTGCGGATTATGCCCACAGACCCCCTACGCCCAGGGCCCGGACGGAGTTCTTGAGATTTCCATCTCGTTTTCCGGGACGGAAAAGAATCCCTTACGGGTGAATGCGCATTGTGTCCCCCTTTTTGTGATACCTTGTAATAGTATGCAGGTAATTTCTAGCACACAGAGTCGGAGTGACATACAGGTGAAGAGTGCGGCGGCGACTGTTGTTTTGATCCTGATCGCCGTAATCGTAAGCATCATGCTGTGGGGCGATCCCAACGGCGACGCTGTCCTTCCTGCGGGTGAAACGATGCCAAACGGGAACCGGCTCGATCCGGGCTCGGAGACAAAAACGACCGGCTGGCCGGCCGAGACGACCGGGGCCGAGGGAAGACGTCGCGAAGCGATCGTTCCGGACCGCGAGGTCGACCCCTCGAAAGGGGAAAAAACATTTATAATCCGGGGGCGCATCGTGCGGGGTGAAGAACGCTCGCCCGTCGCCGGCGCCCTTCTCTTGATGGCCGAAGATCTTGGGAGGAAAGGGATTTTCCTCCCCAGAGCCGCCTCCCGGGTCGGTCGATCCGATTCGGACGGTCGCTTCGCTCTCGAAGAAGAGCGTCTCGTTCCGCCCGAAGGCACGGGCTGCGTGCTCATGGCGGCCTGCGCCGAAGGGATCGGTTGGAAGACGCTGACTCTTGTCGAGAGGCAGGCGGAGAGGTCGAACGTCGAGATCGCGCTCGCTCCCCGGACTTCTCTCTCGGTGCGGGTTGTGGATGAAGGCGGCTTTCCCCTGCCCGGCGCCGCGGTGCGGGCCGAGCCGAGCCTGAAACCCCTTCGTTCGGGAGGGGAGGTGGTCGATCTCATCGAGCGCATTCCACCGGGTAAGTCGCCCGAAGTGGCGAGTATCTTTTCCGCCGCAGCGGAAGAGGACGGCATAGCCCGTTTCGGCATTCTGCCCGTTGACGAGAATGGAACGGACTACGGCGTCGTTGCGTTCCTCGACGGCCGTACCTTCGCTTGGCGGGACATGATCGGGCTGAAGCCCGGCGGCGAGGCCGAGGTGACGCTCACGCTGCACAAGCATCGCCGCTGCGCCCTGGCGGGCTGGATCCTGGATTGGCAAGGTTGTGCCGTGGCAAAAGCCCGAATCGAGCTGAGGCTGCCCGGCGGCGAGGTGCGCAAAACCTTGAGCGGCGCGTCGGGGGAATGGCGCATCGATGATATCGATCCCTGCTTTGTCACGGCGCGTCTCGTTGTTGTTGCCGAGGGTTTCGCCCGGAACTCGAGAGGCATCAGGCTGCCCCAGGCCGGGGACCGGACCGACATCGGTTTCTGGCTGCTCCGCCATGCACGGATCGCAGGAATCGTTGTCGATGACGCGGGCGCGCCGATCGAGGGCGCGCACGTCGTTCTGAGCCACGGCCGAAACCGGCTCGAGCTCCCAACGGAAGGAAGCCGCACGGAGCGTGACGGACGTTTCCTGTTCACCGAGGCGAGCGAAGTCGTCCAATGGCAGCTCACTGTCATTTCCCCCGAACCTGCAGATGATTGGATCGATCAATCTGTTCGCATCCCCGTGATCGGGGGGCATGAAGATGAGATCGAGGTCGTGCTTTCCCGGCGGCGCTCCTCCATGGCGCGGCTCGTCGTCGAGGTCGTTGATTCCGTAACGGGCGAACCGCTACCGCCTGCCGGCGTCAAGCTGTCGGCGAACGATGACGAGACCGCTGACGTCCGGAATCCTTCTCTCGAGATCAAAAAAGCCCTGGGAGCGGTCGTCGCCGAACCGGTCATGCCCGGGTCGTGGAGGCTGTGGGTTCACGTGGAAGGCCGGGTCGCGGCCTACACGGACATTGTTGTATTCGAAGGGGAAACCGAGGTCTCGGCCCGGGTAACCGTGGGCCGCCCAGGGTCGATCGTTGGGCAGGTCCTCTTGGACGAGACCGTTCCTTTCGGGTCCGCCGGTATAGAAGCCTGGTTTGCGGATGAGCGGTTGGAAGTGGACTGCGAGCCCTGGACGGAGAGCGGCGTATTCCATCAATGTGTGGATCTGGATTGGGACGGGGTCTTCCGGATCGATTCGCTCGTTCCGGGTCGCTGGAAGCTCGAGCTCTTCGCGCAGGGATTCGGCGGATCAGCCGAAACCATTGTCGCCGACGGGCAGGAAACATTCGTTACGATCGAGCCGAAAGGGGACACAATACGTAATGATCCATAAGGGATTCTTTTTCATCACAAGAGCAATTGGGGAATTTAGGATCCTGCCCGGACCACGGGCCGGACCTTTCTTACGCACCCCCCCTTTGAGCGAGGCTTTGCGAGCGATTGGGGGGGTAAGAAAGGTACCGAGCCCCCTTGTGGTCCGACAGAACCTTTCTTTCCCCCATTGCTCTTGTGATGAAAAAGAAGGGCCTACGGGTGAATGCGTATTGTGTCCCCCGTCAAAACGCCACGCTGACGACGCGGTTTTCTTCGCCGGCCGCAATTTCCACATCGAGGCTTTGTGTGCCGTAGCTTGGGTGTGAAACCTCGAGGCGGTAGAAGCCGGGGGCATATCGGCCGAGGTTGTAAACGCCTTCGGATGCGCTGCCGCCTGAGAAGAAGATCTTCATGATGTCGTCGAGACCGACAAGGTCGGAGAGGCGGTTTCCCGAACCGTCCATGAAATCGATTTGGGCGCCCGCAACAGGCGCGTTGTCGGCCGAATTCCGGATCATGACCGAAAGCGCCGTCCCCGGACCGAGGGTCAGGTTGATTTCCTTTGTTTTTTCTTTCACGACGACAACGTCGTAGACGAGGGTGATGGCGTAGTCGAGGTGTTTGACGGCCAACGTATATCTTCCCGGGGCAAGGCCCGGGTAACGGAACTGACCCGATCCGTCGCTGTAGCATTCCGAATAGGTGTCGAACTTTCCGCTCCGGGCGGGCTGGAAAAAGATCGAGGCGCCCGCCACCGGCCTGCCTTCCTTGTCCTTGAGGAATCCTTCAACTGTGCCGCCTTTTTCGAGCTTGATCCGGATGTCGTCCACATTTTGGTCCTCAAGAAGGTCGATTCCGGCGAGGGTGCTCCGCGCGTAACCTCCGTGGTTGATGCCGAGCACGTTCGTTCCGCCCGCCGTGATGTCGTACGTTCCTTCCTTGAGAGTGGAAAACAGAAACATCCCGCCCTTGTCCGTGTAAACTTCGCCGACCCTCCGGCCCATGGCTTCCGAAACGGGATCGTTCAGGGAAGAGCCCTCGGAGCGCTCGAGCAGAACCCGGATCTGGGAGAGAGGCTTGAGCGTGTCGCCGCTGCTGATGCGCCCCGAGATCGAACCGCCGGGAAGACGGGCGTTGTATTCAAAGGTTTCCGTGTCCGGAACCTTGATCCGGAACACCGATTCCGTCCCGCCGCCCATGCTGATCGAATCGGTCCTGACTACCCGGAAGGTGTAGTCGCCGGGCCGGATTCCCTGAAAACGGTAGCGCCCCTCCGAGTCGGTTGATGACGTCGCCGTTTCTCTCTGTTCTCCCGGTTGCGAGCTCTTACCCTTCTCGTTTACGGGAACGAGCGTGACGATGGAGCGGGCGGCCGATCCTCTCGAGTCGGTGATCTCTCCGTGGACGACAACGGGGCGGGTTTCTCCTTCCATCTGGAAGTTGCACTCCAGAACCTGGTCTTTCTGGAGCGTGATGTATTTTCTCTCGAACCCTCCGGCGAGGGAGCCGAGGAAGTCGTCGTTCATGTCGAAGTTCATGGCCATGAGCATGACGATGTATGTTCCGGGCGGAAACCCGGCCAGTTCGTAGGCGCCGTCGTCGGCCGTCCGCGTCGACCGGAGAAACATTCCCGTGGGGGACGAAGCCATGATGTTCGCGCCGTTGACGGGCCGCCCTCCCGCGCCGGTCACAGTGCCGTGTATGACGCCCCCCCGGGAGAGCTCGATGTCAACGCCTTCCATCGCCTCCCCGTCGAGGAGAATGATGTCGTTCAGGCTGACGGGCTCGTAATTCGGGTGGGAAACGTGGAGCCTGGCTCGGCCGGCCGTCAGGTTTCCGAACCGGTATCTCCCCTCTTCGTCCGAATGGACGACGTCTTTGGTCGTAAACTCTTCGATCATTCCCTTGAGACCGCCTTGCGTGGAAATCCGAGCGCCCTCCACGGGCTCACCCGTCTCCTTGTCGAAAACGAGACCCGATATGCTGGCCTCGGCCGCCATCATGACGACAATGCCTTGTTTCGTGACGCCGTCTTCGATAACGATATCGTCCATTTTATACAACCCGAATCCGCCGGCCTTGATCGTCATCTTGTACTCGTCCGGACGAAGGGGCGAGACCTCGAAAAGCCCGGAGTCGTTCTGCACGGAGCGTGTGATTTTAGTTTTGATGCCGAATGGATCGAGGAGATCGCGGCTGCCCGTCGGTTCGATGTTGATCCGGAAATCCCTGACCGGCTCCCCGTCCACGGCGGAAACCACGATTCCGGCGATGCCGCCCGATTTGAGGGTGATGACCAGGCCGGTCGTGCCGGCGTCGATCCCTTTTTGTGAAGAGTCGGTGATGCCGTTCCGTGTGATTTCGAGGTTGTACGTTCCCTTTTTCAGGCCGTCGCACGAAAACGATCCGTCCTCTTCGCTCTTGCTCTTCCGGACGTACATGCTGTCCTCGATGAAGTTGCCGAGGTCGGCGAGATTGAATCCCGGCATGGGCTTGATCACGGCTCCCGGGAGAGGGTGTTCCTTCGAGTCCACGATGCGCCCCGAAATGGAGAGACCTTTTTCGAGAACGAGAACGATCCCGTCGTATTCGTCGCCCGGCGCGAGCTCGATCTCACTGAGCGCCGACCTCATGTAGCCCGATTCGTTGATAAAAGCTTTGTAAGTGCCGGGTGCGAGATCTTCGAAGAAGAAAGCTCCGTCCGAATCGGTAATTTTTTTAACGGCTTTTTTCTCTTTCCCGCCCGAAACCGAATCGAGGATGTTGTCCGTCTTGGCCAGAGAGACCTTGATCCCCTCGGCAACAGATGAATCTTCGTTTTTCACGACCCCGCTGACCGAAGCGGCTCTCGGGAGAGTGATGTCGGCCGTCACCGTGATCCCGGGCCTGGGCGTGACGGGATCGGCCAGACAGGCGCCGTGGCCTTCGGCCGAAACGTCGAGAACCACGACGGTGTCGCAGGGCACGGCCCGAAACGAATAAAAACCGTCCGTATTGGTTGCGGTCGAGAAGGGACGGATGAATCCTTTTCGGCCCGACAGGGCGATCAAGGGATTGAACTTTTCGCGGAGCGTCACCTTTGCGCCGGCCAGGGCTCTCCCCATCGAGTCCTTGACAACACCTTCCACCTCGCCGCCCAGCCTCAGAACAAAGCGCGTTGTCTCGTCTTCATCGCTTTCTATGGGTGTGACCCGGGACGGCCTGATCGAATAGAAGAAAGGATCGACGGGAATGAGATAGACCTTCGCGCTGCCGAGCTTTTCCAGAATGAACCGGCCGTCCGTTCCGGTGAAGACGAGTCTTTGCGAACAGGCCTGCGCCAGCTCCTCTTCTTTTTCGATGTAGCGTTTGAAACCGCGCCCGCCTGCCAGGGAGTAAAATGCCAGGGGCGGTCTCTTCTGCGAGACCGTGATCCCTATCGGACGGGGGGGAGGTCTTCCGTCTTCGGTCATCGCCAGACCGCGGATGACGAGAGAGCCTTCATCGAGAGGCGGGACGGCGCTTCTCTTTTCCCGGGAGAGCTTGTCCTGCGCGATGTCGGCGATGGTTCTCTCTTCGCTTTCGGCCCGGCTTGGGATGATGGAGGGTTGGATCTCGTCCGCATCTCTGTCGGCTGCTGCGGAAGGAATCTCCCGGAATGTGCCGGAGCCGTCAAAAAGGATGAGAAGAACACCGCCCGTCACGACGATGAGCGCGAAAAGAAAGAAAAGGCGTTTCATAAAGACCACCGGATCAAACCGACAGATTTTAACAATCTGATTACAATAGAATCAATAACCGTACCAACAGCGCAAAAAACCCGGATTCAATGAATCGATCGGCGCGATGGGACGCCTTCTTTTCACAGCGGAAGAAACGATTATAATCAACGGGCGCGGGCAAAGGATGCAAGGGCAAAGGATGCAAGGGCAAGAGATGCACACTTTGAGACAATAGTGCCCAACACTCGGAATTTTCTGAACGAAATGCGAACCCCAAATCTGATCCTCCTCTTGGGCGGTCTGGCCGCGGTTGCGGCTCTTCTCGTTGCGGCGGGTATTCTTTTTTTCGATGAGAAGGATCTCGCCGGCTCTTCGGAGAAGGACGGGCGGATCCATGCCGCTGCATTCGAGGAAGACGCTCTGACGATCGAACGGTCCGCCCGGTCCTTGGCGGAATCTTTGCCCCTTTTCCGAGAGGAAGGAGAGCCGCTCCCGGCCAGGGAGGCGCTGCCGGCGTCTTTCCTGACTTCCTTCGTCAGGGGGACTGTCGAGACCAAAAGCGCCGAGCCTCTCTCCGGCGCAGTGCTGTCGATCGGTCCCGCCCTTCCCGAGCCGATTCGCGACGCCCTCCCGGGCGGAGATTACACGGCGAAATCCCGGTCCGGGTTGGATGGACGGTTCGAAATTCCTCTTCCCGCCCACGGGGCCTTCAGCATGAATGTGGAGAAGGACGGGTGCGCTTCGTTCTTTATCGACCTCGTTCTTCCCGGCGATGATCTTCGCATTGTTCTCGAAAGGGGCATCGTTCTTACGGGAACGGTCCGTGACGAGGAGACGGGGGATCCCGTTGTG
This sequence comes from uncultured Phycisphaerales bacterium, assembly GCA_964633825.1. GTDB lineage: Bacteria > Planctomycetota > B15-G4 > B15-G4 > CAYZWU01 > CAZWHE01. The sequence goes on from CAZWHE010000022.1 coordinate 26,816, forward strand.
AACGCCCGGGTCATGGGGCGCCGCCATATTCAGGTTTTCGAGGCCGTGACCGATGAGGACGGTTGTTTTTCCCTTGCCGGCCTGCCCGAGGGATTCCTCGCGATCGAGGTCTTCCACGAAGAGTACGAGCTGGTCCGGATGGACGGCGTCAGAATCGAAGAGGACGCCCACAACACGGTTGAGCTCGAAATGCCGCCGGGACGCCCCCTCGGCGGACGCGTGCTCGCTCTCGACACGCGCATGCCCCTGTCCGGGGCCGAGGTCGTTTATACGATCGGGTTTCGCGGCCGGGAAGAGCGCGAAGAGATCGTTCGCCTCGAAACGGCCGCCGATGAAGAGGGGGAGTTTCTGTTCGAGTCGGTTTCGTTGAGAGGCTTCCGGCTTGTGGCGTCCGCCGAGGGATATTCTCCCGCCCGCCCCGAACCGCACGACCCGTTCGAACCACGAAGGGGCGGTTCGGGCACGCTCTTTCTCGATATCTATCTGAAAAAGGAGAGCGCTGTTTCGGGAACGGTTTTCGACCCGGACGGGGACCCCGTCGGCGGAGCTTCGGTTACACTCCTCGCTTCCGAGAGATCTGGCGGAACAATCCCCCGGACGGTGACGGACAGCAAAGGTTTTTTCAGCATCGCGGGCCTCGAAGGGAACGTTCCTTTTGTTCTTGCGGCTTCCTCTTCCGGCTTCGGCCCGGCGCGCAGCGACGGTTTCATGGCCGCCGAGGGCGAAGCGATCGAGGATGTGGTCATCCGTTTTCAGCGCCCGTCGGAAATCAAAGGGATCGTGCTCGGCCCCGACAAACAGCCCTTTCAGGGGGCGCGCATCACCATCGACGGGATGAAAGGTTTTCTCGTCAGGTTCGGAGACACATTCCCTCTTGCTCTATCCGATGAGCAGGGCCGGTTCGGTTTTCCCGGGCTCGTTGAGGGAGAATACAAAATCGCGGCGGGCAGGGACAATTTCCGCAGCCCCGAGCTTCAGGTTTTTCTGCAGGAAGGAGAGGAGTACGAGGCGATTCTTCAGCTCGAGGACGGGCTGATCCTGCAGGGCAGGGTCGTTGACCTCGCCGGCGATCCTCTCGACGATGTGCTTGTCAGCGCAGTTGAATCCACGCGCGAACACGATCGGGGCGCGGTCTCGGCCGTGAAGAAGAACCGTTCAACCTCGGACGGCAAATCGTCCCGACGCGGCGGTTCCGGGAGACGCGCCTCGAAAGAACGCGCGAGCGAGAGGATCAAGCGCTCCCTGCGGGACTCGGAGAAGAGGCGCGCTCCCGGCGAGTTCGACCTTGTTAGAAGACACGGCCTCTCCCGGTGGCGCGGAAACGCGCGCTCCGACGAAGAGGGGAGGTTCCGGCTTTCCGGGCTGAACCGGGACGACGTTCTTCTTCTCACTTTCAGGCGTTTCGGCTACGGCCTCGAGGTCATGGCCGATGTTTCACCTTCGGGAGGCGAGGTGACGGCCGTTATGGCGCCCGAAGTCGTTCTGCAGGGACGGGTCATCGATTTTGCATCTTCGGCGCCCGTCGAGAGATTCCGTGTCGAGTGGGTCGCCGTGACGGGCGATTCCAGGAGCACCGACGATATTCTCAAGGACAAAGGCGCTCTGAGGGGAAAAACCGGATCACGCACATTCCACTCCCCGGACGGAACGTTTCTCATCGAAAGAATGGAGCCGGGCGAGATCATCATGAGGGTTTCGGGAAAAGGATACAGAACCTGCGAAGCCCGGCGGATTGTCATTCCATCCCGCTATCCTCCTCCCTACCAGACTTTCAACCTCGAGAAGGGGGGCGCCATTCACGGCCGCCTCACGGCGGCCAACGGTTCTCCTGTCTCCAATGTCTCGGTCTACTTGAAAAAAGTCGTCAAGAAAAGGCTCGACGAAAATGGATTCGGCGAAAAAGGGCTCGGCGAAAAGAAAAAGAAGAGAGGCAAAAAGAAGAAACCGCGCTTGCCTGTCAGGCAGAGCGATAAGAGGGGAAAGTTTTTCTTTCTCGATCTCGACGCCGGGGTTTACAGGCTCTGTGTGGGCGACCCGAACGAGCCCGTGAACAAGCCGGCCGATATCAAGCTGAGCCGAGGCCGCAACGCCTCGAAGACGATCATTCTGAGAGACCTCGGAGGCGTGGAGGTTCGTGTCCGGAGCAAGAGCGGCCTTTCGTGCAGGGCCGTGGTCGAGCTGGCGGGCGGCCCCGGGAAGAGCCGTCTTCGCGGCATGACCGGCAACCTCGGAACAGCAACGTTCCGCAATGTGCTTCCCGGCGAATACAGGCTGAATGTCCGCGCCAAGGGATTCCGGCCTTCTTCCCGGAAGGTGACGGTCAAGAAAAAGACCAAAGCCAAAGAAAAGGTCACTCTGAAGCCGAAGTGATCCTTTTCCAAAGAATTGTGGTTACACTCCCCCCTCTATTCCGCTAACTCAACTGAAGAGAGACGTGATCAGGCGGCCTGGTGTTTCTCGCCTACACCTTTCGGGCGCTGTCAGAGCCCGAAGGGACATGTTGGCATTGTTGTTGCAAGTACTGCGGTCCAATGAGAGATACCGGTCTGTCTGGAGGGCGATCATGAAATCCCGAACGATTGTTATCCCCCTGGTTGTCTTGACTCTTTCAGCTCTTGTTTTTCCCTCCCTCCTTTTTTCCCGATCGGAAGTTTCCATGGAGGCCGCGGTCTCCATCGGGCCTTACGACTTGAACCGGGATCTCGAGGTGGTTATTCCCGGCCGGATGACGTGGCGCGTGCTGCCGAGGTATACGGGAATCAACGAACAGGGAGAGCGGTTTCTGAACGGGCCGGTCGTTCTCGCCGCCGAAGATCCCCAAAACGGTTTCAGGCCGGTCGTCGTCACGATGAACGACGAAGCCGTCATCGAGCTCGTTGTCAAGCTTCAGTCCCTCGTCTTGAAAAAAGCGGCTCATGAAGAGAGCCGCCGGGAATGGGCCATGGATTTCACCATAGGAACCCGGGCCTACGTTCTCGACGAATGGGGCTGCGCCGCTCTTTCTTCTTCCCTCTCCTGGCTCGTTCTTTCCCGGTATGTTCATGTGGATGAGAAGGGCGAGCATGTGGACGACCGAATCACACTTGTCCTCAACGACGAATCGAAAGCCTTCCATCCCGTTGTCGCCCGGATGGGTCTGCCCGTGGCCGGCCGGCTGCTGGAAGACCTCAAGAGGATTCTTGCACGGAGAGGCTCCCCGAAAGGACAGGGAAGCTTTGGCGTGTACGGATTGAGCCGATGCGATACAATCGACATTCCGCGGCAGGGCCAGTGGATCGTCCTGCCCCTTTCTGCGGGCTTGGACGAAAAAGGTCAGCCCGCCGCAGACAAACGGATCACCCTCATTGTGGATGAGCCCGGGAATAATTTCGGACCGATCGTTGTCAGAATGGATGTTTCCGTGGCCAGGCAGCTTCTCATCGATCTCGACAGAACGCTGCCTGATCGATCCGCCGACAAAGTCGAAGACGCCGACAAAGTCGAAGACGCCGACAAAGTCGAAGACGCCGACAAAGTCGAAACCGAAAACAAAGATCAACAAGCCCCGGAGCTTAAAGAGTAGATGCCTTTTTTTCTTCCCTTCATCCTGCTGCTGAGCCTCATCGCGATTCCGGCCGGATCCGACTATGCCGAGCGGCACCTCGCAGCGGCGAGCGCCCACCGGGATGCGGGCCGGCTCGACGAATCCTACGCCGAGTTTTACAAGGTTCTCGAGCGCGACCACGAGAGCCTCGACGCCATGGCCGGTCTCGTGGAGATCGCCCGCTTGAGGGGGGATGGCGACGAAGAGATCTACTTCCTCCACAGGTTTATCGATACGGCGTCCCGGGTTCAGAGCCTTCCTTCCCGGTTCCGGGGAACGCTCAAACAATTCAATCGCGACCTGAAGGAGAAAGATTCCAGCCTCGGCAAGGTGGCCGGCTACAGACGCGCGCACCTGCGCCGCCTTCTCGCACTGGGAAAGGAACACCTGAAGCGCGGCCGCTTTCACATGGCAAAGCTCGTTTTCGCCGAGATCACCCACCTCGATCCCGGGAGCGAGGAGGCGATGGAAGCCTCGCGCCGGATCGAGACGGAGGGCGGGAACGAGCTGGCCGTCGAAAAACCCTACAGCGGTGATTTCTACAACGGCATGACCCGGGAGCAGATCGCGAAACTGAACGCCGGGCACGACACATGGGAGAAAGCGTTCAAGGAGAAGACCGAGAACTACACGATCATCACCGACGCCGGGTACGACGTGCTCATGGTGGCTTCCCTGGCCCTGGAACAACTCAACCACTTTTACAGGGTCTTCTACCGCTACAAGGTGGAGGGGGGCGGCACCCCGCATATTCAGGTCAGAATTTACAGGGATCGCGACGAGTTCATGAGAATCGGAAACCCGCCGACCGACTGGGCGGGGGGGTATTACAACGGGAGCGCCGTCGTCACATACGATCCGCGGTCGCGCGGGCCCGAGCTCGCCGGGGACGATCGTTCCATTCAGGAACCGTCCCGTTCGCTCAGGGGAATGATCCAGACCCTGGCCCACGAAGCGAGCCACCAGTTCGTCGACATCGCGGCCGGATCGGGCCTGCCGGGATGGCTGAACGAGGGGCTCGCCTCCTTTTTCGAGGGGACGCGCCTCCTGTCCAACGGCAGGATCGAGTGGAACCTCGTGGCGCCGCACCGCCTCCTGCCCCTCGTGGAATCCCTCGACTCGGAGGATCCTCCCGATCTCGCCAAGATCATCGACTGCGACGTGAAGGACTACAGGATCTTCTATCCCTACGGCTGGGGTCTCGTTTACTTCCTCTACAACTACGAGGACGAGAACGGCGAGTACGTCTACAGGGATATCCTGCATGAGTATCGGTCCTCTTACGTGGGCGGGATAAGCCACCTGGAAAGGTTCAGGGAATACATCATCGACAAGCCGGCGCGCGAGGGAGTCGAAACGATCGAGGACTTCGCCGCTCTCTTCGATTCCTTCATCCACAGGGTGAAGAACGAGTACGTGGGCAAGGCCGAGGTGGGCAGAGAGTACGCCGCCCGCGCCGCCGCCTTTCTCGAAAACGAGGACCTGGAAAAGGCGAAGCTCTTTTACGAAAAAGCGCTGAGAAAACTCCCCGACGACCCCGAAATCCTCTGGGAACTGGCGAATGTTTTCAGGGATCTGGGGGAGAATGACCGGGCAGCCGGCACCTATCAGATCTTTCTCAATGCCGCCGAGTTCCACGGGATCGGCGACGATCCCCGGATCGCGGAAGCGCGGGCCCGTATCGAGGAGCTCGACCCCCTTGCCGGACGCTTCAATAAGATCCGGGAACAGTTCGAATCGGATATTCTCTACGTCGCTGAAAAATACAGGGAAGGGAAACACTTCCTCATGGCCCTGAAGACGGCGCGGGAGCTGGCCGTGGCCGACAACCCTTCTCTCCTCGCCCGCGATTTCTACCTCGATGTGGAGGAAGAGAGCGGGAAGACGCTCGAGCTCTGGCGGGTCGCTTTCAACGAGAACGATCTCGAGGGATGGCACGGCGAGGAGGTGACGAAACAGTTCCGCGTGGAGGGCGACGTTCTCGTGGGTGTCGTGACCGACGCCGACCTGTCTTCGGCCCTGAAAAAGAGACAGGCCACGACCACGGGAAGCTCGAAAGAGAGAAAGAAGCTGATCCCCTACAAGAACTTCTTCCTCGAAAGAGAGATCCTGGGAGATTATTCCCTTCAGGCCGAGGTGCGCGCGCCAACGGGGTGCGACCTCTACGGGCTCTGTTTCGGCGTGAAGGGCAACGATTTCTTTCAGGCCGTTCTCCTGAAAGGGGACGGAAATCTCGACATATCAACCTTCGACGGGGGATGGTCGATCCGGCGGCATATCGCGATCTACACCGATCCCACAAAATGGAACAGGCTGCGCATCGACGTGAGGGGGCACCTGCTCAAGGTCTATTTCGCCGGCGAGCTCCTCGAGGAGCTCGAATTCGAAAATCCCGCAGAGCTGAGGGGCGACATGGGCATTCTCGTCGGCCGGGGCCGCGCCGAGTATCGCGATGTCAAATATTTGGAAAGGAACTGGCGCCTGCCGTCCTGCAGGATCCGCCGGGATTTTGCTTCTTCCTTCACCGTGGCGAAGCCCGAGCGGGCTCCGGCGAAAAGCGTCTACTATCGCGGGAAACATCCGCCTTCTCTGACCATCTCTTCCTGGCGCGGCCGGGAACCGGTGACCCTCGACGGTCTCCTCGGAAAGGTCGTCGTCCTTGCATTCTGGACCACTTACCAGGAAGTCAGTGTTCCCACCCTGCCTCTTTTCAAACAGATCGGCCGCGATTACAACGGCATCGATGTGGAGCTCATCGTCATTTCGAATGACAAGGCGGGCGAGCTCGAAAAGTACATCGAGAAACACAAGGTGAGCCTGCCCATTGTCCTCGACAAGAGGGACCACACGACTTTTCTCGACTATGCCGTCGACAAGGTGGAGCTTCCCCACGTCAAGCTCATCGATCCAACGGGCAGAGTCGTTTGGGAGGGAAACCCCGATTGGAACGAAAGGCAGGGATCCTATCTGGACCAGCCGCTGAAGGAGCTTGTCGTCTCTTTCAAATTGAGTGAGGTCGCCGAGCACCGCTTGGAGTTTCCGCGGGCGCGCAAAGCGCTGAGCGAGGGCCGGTACGGCGAGGCTTTCGAGGTCTACCGCAGGTTCCAGGGGATGAACGCCGCTCTGCCCGATGTGCGCTTTGCTCAGAATGAACTGGACAGGATCCGAAAGGCGTCGCGCGCCTGCCTCGATCTCGCCCGCGATTACGTAAAGGAAGGCAATTTCCTCGGCGCCATGAATCTCCTCGAGACGATCAAAACCGAGTTCAGCGAGCTTCCCGAAGGGATCGCCGCCCGGGCCGAGATCAAGGCTCTTAAAAATGAAATGCTCTACAGAGACTGCCAGCAGGTGGAGTTCCGGATCGAATCGGCCCTGGAGGCTTATAATGGCGGAGATTCGGAAAAATTCCGCAGCCGGCTGTCCAAGGTCAGAGAGCGCCTCGAGAGAGTGGTTGCAATAGAAGAATCCTGTCTCCGATCGATCGAATACCGCTTGATCCATGACTGGCTTGCCGGCGGCATGAAGGCAGAGGTCGATTTCATTGCGAAGCTGAAAACATTTCGGAAAATCCGGGCCGCCATCGAGGAGATCAGGGAGCGGAAAGCCGCGACACGTCTGAAAGAAGCTCTGCGCCTGGCCACCGAGATCGAGCCCCTCGTCTGCGGCACCCCTTTTGAGTCCGATCGGTTTTCTCAGCTCTTCAAAGCTCCTTGATCAAACAAGGGGAACGAAGCGGACGTCATAAAGGGCTTTGGTTTTGAAACGCTCTTTTTTCCGCGTTATCGACTTGAGGACCTGGGTCAATCTCCCCACGGGGACCATCAGCCTTCCGCCCTCTTTGAGCTGTTTCGCAAGACCAACGGGGTCCTCTTCCGGGGCGGCCGTGACGATGATCCCGTCGAAGGGGGCTTCTTCGGGCCACCCCCCGCGGCCGTCGCCGATCCGAAAAGAGATGTTTCCGTATCCCAGGGCGGTCAGTCGTTTCTGCGCCGCCAGCCCGAGGCTTTCCACTATTTCGATCGTATAGACCCTGTCTGCGAGCTCGGCCAGCACGGCGGTCTGGTATCCCGAGCCCGTTCCGATTTCGAGGATCCGCTCCTTTCCGCTGAGCTTCAGATGATCGGTCATGCTGGCCACGATAAAGGGCTGGGAGATGGTCTGGCCGTGGCCGATGGAGAGAGGGCCGTCGTCCCAGGCGCGGGCGAGGTCGGCGGGGAGGACGAACTCGTGGCGCGGAACCTTCCTCAACACGGCGAGAAGACGGGGGTCCTTGATGCCGCGTGATTCGATCTGGGTCCTGACCATTTCGTGCAGTTTGTTCGAGTGGGTCGCCATACTATGAGTTCCTTATGGCAAAGCACCCTTTGTTTACCGCGGCTGTGTGGTCCAGTCGAAACCGATTGACGGATCGTTGTATGGTATTCTCTCTTCATCGGGATTGTCGGGGTTGTACGATTCGGTGGTGTGGTAGAAGAGGCAGGCCGGATCCGACCCGAGAACACGGTAACCATGAGCCACTCCGGGCGGAATCGAGAGGAGCCTGGGTGCTCTCTCACCCATGATGAACTGACCGGTCTCTCCAAATGTGGGGGATCCCTCGCGAAGATCGTGGAGTACGACCTGGGCCATTCCCCGGCAGAAATACCAGATATCGGTCTGTTTTTCATGCCTGTGGAAGGCCTTGATGACCCCGGGATAGGCTTCCGTGTAAGTGGTCTGCTTGATCCTGTCGAAAAGCGGGCTCCCGTCCTTGAGCACCTCCACGAGAAGCCCGCGGTCATCGGTGTGAATCTTCAGTTCCTCGATCTTGACCCCGTCAATCATGGTTTGTCTCTCCCGAAGCGGACAGTGTCGGACCCGGCGGTCCAGGATTGCTTATTTCCCTGACCGGGTCAAGGAGTGAAATGGGAAGGAACGCGTTCTTTGCAGCCCGGCGGGTCGTCCCCGGCCCCGCCCAGGAAGCGCATCAGCCGGCGCGCAATGGCCAGAAAGAAGACGCCCGTAACCAGCCCGGCCGGGATGTCGATGCCGTAATGAGGGCCGCCATAGACCGTGGCGAAGAAGAGACCGGTGAAAAGAAGGGCGAAGAGATAACGGATCTTTCCCCCTTCCCGCCAGACGAAAAAGGTCACGATGAAGGCGATGGCGATGTGCGAGCTCGGAAAGGCGCCGGTGTCGCACTCGAGAGCGCCCAGCATGCCGGTGAGTATGGGACCGAACACGATCCCGTCCCAGTGGATGTGGCCGAGCCGAAGATACTGCTGCGGCCCGCCGGCGGGAAGAATGATGAACAGGATAAAACAGAAGTAGAAACAGGCCGAAACGGTGAAGATAAAAAAGGGAAATGTTTTCCTGTTCCGCAGCCAGAGATAAAGCCCGCCGCCCGGAATGAGAAGGTAGTAAGAAAAGTAGGACGCCGCCATCGCTTCCTGGAACCATAGGGCGGACAGGGCTTCGGGGAAAGCCTCGGAGAGCTGGACCCCGAAGATCAGGTCGTCCGAGTGTGAAAGCCAGTGATCGATGGGACCGAACGGACTGCCCACGTTGATCAGAGCCGTCTCCTCGTAGAGGAAATAAAAAACCAGGACGGGGTACCAATCGAGGAGGAAAGCCTTCCATTTCCCTCCCGGTTTCCGAAGCGTGCCGACAAAGAAAGGGAGAAGCAGGGCCGCGGCGGCGTGCAAAAGGGCGAGCTGCATTCCGAGCGAGGAGGGATGGAGAAAGAGAGCGGCGAGCGTTCCCGATGCGAGAAGATATAAGACGGTGATCACGTCGACGGGTCGGAGCACCGACCGGGGGGGTAACAATTCCGAGTGGCGATTCCGGGTCATCGGATCCATCCCTTCCGCCTGTACCAGGCCGCCGTCTCGGTGATGCCCCGTTCGAGGTCCCATTCCGGCGCATACCCGAAATCCTCGCGGGCGCGCTTGTTCGAACAGAGCCAGGCTTCCTGAACGATCTCTTTCGCTTTGTGGCGGTTGAGGGTGACGGCCCGTCCGATCAGCGCACCGGCTGTTTCCGAAATAAAAGCCGCGACGAAAAGGACGGCGGACGGGATGGTGATTCTCATTCCGCGTCCCACGGCCCGGGCCACCGTCTCGGAGAGCTCGGCCCAGTCCTGGTCGCTGCTCGTCAGAAAGTAGGTGCCGCCCTCGGTCCGGTCGCTGAGTGCACAGGCCGCGGTGCCGGCGGCCAGGTCTTTGACGTGGACCAGGGAGAGGCGCCTCTTCGAAGATCCCACGAGGGGCACAATCCCCCGGGAAGCGAGCTTGAAGTAGATGAAGATATCCCTGTCCCGCGGTCCATAAACAGCCGGCGGCCGGATGATCGAAACGGGGAGGTCGTCCTTTTTTTCGAGATCGGCCCGTTCGCCCGCCAGCT
>CAZWHE010000023.1:0-35195 GCA_964633825.1 uncultured Phycisphaerales bacterium
ACGGTCTACAGAGCTGTCCAGATTTCGCTGAACAGGGAGGTGGCCCTGAAGGTCCTTCCGCCCAGGCTCACGCGCAACCCGGCTTTCATCAGGATGTTCACCGCAGAGGCCCGCGCCGCAGCGGCCCTGAGCCATCCCAACGTGATTCAGGTTTACGACGTGGGCACCGACGGCAACCTTCACTACTACTCCATGGAGTTTGCCGAGAAAGGGACCGTCGAGGAACTGATCAACTCGGAAGAGCCGATCCCGATCCAGAAGGCCGCCGAGATCGTGCGCGATGCGGCCAGGGGCCTCCTCTACGCCGAAAGCCTGAACCTCGTTCACCAGGACATCAAGCCCCAGAACCTGATGATCGACAAGTTCGACGTCACCAAGATCGCCGACATGGGCCTGGCCCGCTCCCTCGGGGATTCGGAAAACGTGGGCGGCGAGATCGTGGGCACGCCCCATTTCATCTCCCCCGAGAGAATCCGGCGCAAGGAGCTCGACATTCGATCGGACATCTATTCGCTGGGATGCACCTTCTACCGCTTGCTCACGGGGAAGACGCCCTTTCACGGTTCAACGACCCGCGAAATCCTGGTGAAGCAGATCAAGGAAGATCCCGAGCCGATTCGCAAGATCCGGTCCGACGTCCCCGAGAATGTCTGTCAGATCGTCGATCGGATGATGCGCAAGGACCCGGACGAACGATACCCCGGCGTGGCCGCGCTCCTCGATGACCTGGAAGCTCTCTCCGGCAAAACAAAGAGGAAAGGGCTCATTATCGCGGCCGGGCTCGTCATGGCCGCCCTGGTCGCTTTCCTGGTTTTCTTCCCGAAAGAAGACGAGACGGAATCGGCCGCGCCTCGGGACGGGACCGGCGATTCATCCGCCTCGAAGGAACGGGACGGCGTGAGCGAGCAGAAGTTCGCTGAAAAAGAGATGGAGGTTGAGGAGCTCAAGGCTTCCAACGCTTTGCTTCAGATCTCCGATGACTCCGCCCCGGCGGAGCGCATGAAGCTTTACTACGACATCGCTTCCCGTTTCCCCGGAACCCGGGCCGCCGCAGAGGCCAAAGCCAAGGCGGACGAGATCAGGGAGATGCTCAACCTGCAGAGGCGGAAGGCCGAGGAGCGGCTGCAGGCCGTCAACGAGATCCGGGCGGCCTCGGAGACCCGTATCCGTGAGCTCGTCGACGGGAAACGATTTTTCGAAGCCATGAGCGCCGCACGCAACCTGGGCGCCGAGGAAGGAATGTCCGAAGATCCCGACGTCCTGGCCATCCGTTCGGAGAGGGTGGCCATGGTCCAGGAGGCGGCCCGCAGCCTGGCGATGACAAACAAAGGCCGGGTGGAGGATCTGATCGAGAAGAAGAAATTCGCAGAAGCGAAGGAGACCCTCGAAACCGCCCACGCCCTTCTCTCGAGGCCGGAGGGTTTCGGGGAGGAGACAGCCTTTCCGCTTCTCGACGAGAATCGGAGCGCCCTGACCGGGGCCATGACAGATCTCGAGGCCGCGCGCCGCCGGCATCGCCTCTCTCTTCTCGACGGCGATCTCCTCGTTCTGCAGTCGTGGAGCGATCCCGAAAAGGAACGTCGTGAGATCCTGCTCCTCACGTTCACGATTCCGGCTGCGGCCCCGGCGCTCGAAACGCCCGAATACAAAGGGTATGCCGATTTTCTGACGACGAGCATGAAAAACGGCGCTTCCCTGATGGAGAAGCTGAAAGCCGCCGTTGCCCGAGGGACGAGCGGAACGGGCGCCCTCGCCGGCACGAGCATCACTCACTCTTCGCGGAGCGAGATGTGCGAGATTCTGGGTTTCACAGAGGACGGGGACGGGCTTCGTCTTCTGGCCGGCGGTTCGACGATCGTCAACATTCCCTTCCCGGAGTTCAACAGGCCGGAAGATTTTATTTCGCTCATGGAGGACCGGTTCCCCATGGAGGGACAGGACCTTCTCGCCCTGGTGCGGGCGTCGCTTCTCCTGGCGGCGGCCCGGGCTTCCGAAGATCTGACTCCTCTGCGCGACGCGATCTCTCTCTACACAGAAAAGGCGGGCTGCAACGAGGCGTTCAAGAAAGCGGCTTCCCGGGCGCGGGCGCCGCAAACGTCTTTCGTCGAGCCTCTGAATAGGCTGCTTGACAAAGCCGCGTCTTCCGACCCGCCGCTCTCGGCGGTCTGCAGCGATCTGAAGAAAAAGGTCGAGAGAGAGGCCGCCGCCATGGAGCTTTTCGCCAGCGCTGTGACACCGTTCATCCAGGATATACGGGGGCCGGTCTTCCGGGAATCGGCCGATCTCTTCGAGCTCCTGGCCGTCGATTATGCCGATACCTTCTTCTTCAGGTACGCGGGCTCTCTCACCGGAGGCTCGCGCCGGGAAGGAGGCCACCTCATGGAGTTCGTGCCGTGATCGGCGTCGGTTCATCGCAAGGCGGCCTCGTCTTCGAGATCCGGGCCTGCCCGGGCGCCTCCCGCCGGTGCGCAGGAGGCGAACACAACGGTGCGCTCCGTGTTCAAACCACGGCGCCGCCCGAAAAAGGGAAGGCCAACAACGACATCCTCGAGATCCTGGCAGAGGCGCTCGGCATAAGACGGAGCCGGCTCGATATCGTTTCGGGGCGAACAAGCCGGGACAAAAAGATCCGGGTATCGGGTATGGAACGTGACGAGCTCGAAAAAAAGCTGAGCGAACTGGCCGGGACATAAAGAAACAGGAGAAGAAAATGAATCCCCTAAAACTCGGCGTCCTTCTTTCGGGCGGAGGCAGAACTCTCGAGAACCTCGTTTCAGAAATCAAGTCGGGCCGGCTCAACGCCGAAATCAAGGTCGTCATCTCCTCGGACCCCGGCGCCTATGGGCTCGAGCGCGCCCGGAACCACGGCGTTCCGGCCCACGCCGTCCGCCTCGAAGACCATCCCGGCGCCCGGGCTTTTTCGGACGCCATCACAGAGATCCTCGTCAGGGCCGGGGCCGAGCTCGTCATACTCGCCGGTTTTCTCAAGCTCTATCTCATCCCCGAGATCTTCGAGGGCCGGGTGATGAACATTCATCCCGCCCTGATCCCCAAGCACTGCGGCAAGGGTTATTACGGCCATCACGTTCACGAGGCCGTCCTGGCCGCCGGGGACGCGGAATCGGGATGCACGGTTCATTTTTGCGACAACAAATACGATCACGGACCCGTCATCGTACAGCGGCGGATTCCGGTCCTCGAAAACGACACGCCCGACAGTCTGGCGGACCGGGTCTTCGAAGAGGAGTGCAAGGCCTACCCCGAGGCGATCCGAATGTATATAGAAGGGAAAACCTAACCCAGGACTATAATCCCTGGAAAAGCTGCTCGTACTTGCCGAGCAGCTCCTTCTTCAGAACAAAGACGCCGCGGTCCAGGTCGCTCGACCGCGCCCTGACGCCGTCCGGTCCTTCCTCGCCGAATTCCACGACGATCTCGCGCGGCTTTTGGCCGGGCTCGGCCACGATAAAACGGATCGATCCGACGACTGTGTCGAAGCCCGGCGCTTCGGTCACAGAGGGACCGAGCTCGTAGCGGACGACCCGCTCGTCCTTCAGGAGGTTGAGAAACTCCTGGAAACGGGAATTCGGGTCGTCTTCGAAATACTTGCCCGGCACGCTCCGCACAATGGCGAACGACTTATCTCCCAGAGTAAACAGGGCTCTCTGGATATAGAGAAGATCCTGGTAAAAGAACCGCTTGTCCCGGAGAAGGAGGGGATCCGTTTCGAGAAAAGCGATCTCTTCGGCCTTGACGGAGTAAACGAAACCCGGTTTGTCCGAGCGCGCGGCATAGAGAAAGGTTCCGGGCCGCAGGGCTTGGCCGCCCTCGTCATTCTCCGCGCGGTCTTCCTCTTTGAGGCTGAAGGCGACGGCGAACGATCGGGGCCTGTTTCCTCTCAGCCATTCGATCCCCACGCTCCAGAGGGGCTCGTTCAGCCCGTATTGCGCCGGGTTTTCGGCTTCTTCGGCCACGAAATCGTTGGCACGGATGGAAAAGATCTTGCCCAGGTAGTCGGATACGGTTGTTGTCGTTCCATCGAGCACGTTGTCGGCCGGAGCCTCGAAAGGCTCCTTGATTGAGAAGAACCGCCCCTTGTCCTTACTGAGAACGAGCCATATTTCCTCCCCCTTCTTGACAGACACCTCTGTCACATCCTCCCTGACTCTCGGAATGAGGACTTTCGATCTGTAAAGGTTGAGCTCGAAGGGAATCCTGCCGAAGCTCGATCGGTCCGTTGTGAGAATATCGTTTTCGCCCTCGCGCATGCAGAAATAAGAACCCGCCGGACCCGGTGTCCCGAGCACAAAGACCACGCACTTGCTCGCGCCGCCCGATTTTAAAACGACCCGAAGAACTCCTGCACCGCCGGCCTGGGGGCCGAAGCCGCCGGCCCCTTGGCCGAAGCCGCCGGCCTGGGGGCCGAAGCCGCACTCTCGCTTGGCCTCTTCCCCGGCATGGAGCGCGAAAACCGAAACGATCTCGAGAGCGGCGAGACGCGATACCAGGTTCTGGACTCTGCCGCTGTCGGCCTCGTCCTCGATCGGTTTGACGATCTTCCACTGGCCGAATTTCCTCTCGGCATGGATGACCACCTTGCCGGGTCCCTCCACAACGATCTGGTCGACGATGTTGGGATCGATCCGGAAGAGGCGCTTGTCCCTCAAATCACTGGGATTCATCCTTTCCAGGACGTTGAGTACGTTCGATCCCGTTCTGAACAGCTTGTTCACACCGTCTACAACAACAAAAACCTGGGCTTGGAGGGGATCGCGGATCCCGATATCGATAAGGTGCTCTCCCCGTGCGTCCCGTACCTTGATCGACCCGGCCGGCGGATCGAGGCCCTTGGTTTTGAGATCAACGCCCTCGAGTAAGGGCGCGGCCTCTTCTCTCAGGTTCTGGGCGAGCACGCTGATGATCTGCTCGACGACCTCCTTCCTCACAGCGTCCCTGTACGGTTCGACAATGTTCCAGGACCCGAATTCACCCCGTTCCAGAACGGCTTTCCGATCGAAAGACATGGTCAGCTCGATCCTGTCGACCGTGCCGAACAGAACCCCGGGAAGAAGCGGTTCATCGGCCCGCTCGGTCTCAGCGGGCTCGTCCCCGGAATATCGGATGAGAAGCACGATGCCGACGAGAAGGACAACGAGGATGATCGTGGTCTTGAAACGCACTTTTCAACGCCTCCGGAACCACCAGACCACCAGCCCCAGAAGGAGAGCGACGGCCGGTATGACCACCATGACGTAAAAACCGATTCCGTGGATTTCTTCGGGGAGGAGCTCGACCCTCGATTCGTAGGGCAGCTTGGGGCCGATGTCGAGCTGGGTCTCGCGGGCGGCCAGCCAGTTGATCGAGTTGGTGAAGAGGAGGAGATTTCCCCGGCTCCCGACCTGGAGCGCGCGGTTGGAGTAGAAAAAGGAATCGGCGAAAAGAACGAGCCTGCTTCCCCGGAAGCTTCCTTTCCCTTCACAGGAGAGGCCGATGAGGCGCTCCCCCCTCTTCTCCGTCAGGTCGTCGCAGGTGAAATCGCCCCATTCGTTCGGGAGATGGGTGTCCCCCCAGACTTCGGAATGTGAATAGGCCAGGCCCTTGACGGTCAGGTTGTCGAGCCCTCCGGGCGCAGGCATGAGTGATCCGGCTTTGTAAAAGAGGACATAGAAATCATTCTCGGCAAAGGAGCTCGTGATGCGTGATTCATTCGAAAATTTCTCGACCGGCAACTGGAAAATGATCTCCCTGTCTTTTCCGCCCATCGCCTCCGGAACAATGCGGCACGTCACCTCCCTGGCCAGCGCCACGCCGAAGGCGGGCAGGATCTCCTTGTCGAAACTCGTGCACGAGTACGGATTCAGCGCGAGAAACAGGTTTCCGCCCTTCTCGAGATACCGGGTGATGGCCGCCATCTCGCCGGGCCGGTACTCATCCTCCGGACCGGGAACGATCAGGACGTCGCAGTCATGGGGAATGTTTTCGTTGAGTGCGAGCTTGAGCTCCCTCACCTCGAAGTTGGTGTTCCTCAGCCCGGCCGCGGCCAGAGAGAGCCCGTCGTGATTCGTGCCCGCCATCGAGGCCTCGCCCCGTCCCGCGAGGATACAGGCGAGGGGTTTCCGTTCCTCCGTCACCTCGAGGACGGCTGCGGTGAGGGCCGCTTCGGCCTTGTACGAGACGATCTCGGCCCTCCTGACAACGTTGGTTCTCCGATTGACGCGGCCCCTGTCGATCCCGGCAAGATCGGTCGGGATCAACACCTTCCTGCTGTCGCCGCTTTTGACAATGACGATGTTGACCTGGGCGATCCCGAGCTCCTGAAGGATCTCTCCGGCCCTCAGGTTGTCGCGGACAAAATCGAGATCTTCCACGCGGACCTTTCCTCTCGAGTGAATCTCGTACTCCTTGAGGAGATCGAGCGTGTAATCGCCAGCCTTCTTCTCGGCGTGGGTCAGCCCGAGAACGTCTCGCGGGTCGGGCGCTTTGAAGATGAGAATGATCTCGACGTCCTTCTCCAGGCCGGCCAGGATCGCTTTCGTCCTCGGGGTGAGGGAAAAGGACTGTTCTTTCGTCAAATCCCAGCGCATCCTGAATTGAGGCAGGGAAGCCAGGTACCACGCTCCGCCGAGAATGGCGGCCGCCACGACGATCACGACCAGCGTGTTGACGCTTACGAGGAGCCTCTGTGCGGCGCTGAAGCTTTTCTTTTTTCTCGCCGGGATCAACGCCACTTGCGCGCCTCCAGAAACCGAACGGCCAGAAAGAGAAAGAAAACGGTCAGGCCGGCGTAAAAAACAACATGGAAAGAATCGATGACGCCCTTGGAAAAGGAAAACTCGAAGTGGCCCAGGATCCAGAGCTGCTGCAAGGTCCTGCGCATTCCCTCCCACTGGATCACCTGGGAGAGCATGGGGATGAAAAAGATCAGGAGGTTGATGATGAGGGCCGTTATGGCGGCCACGATCTGGTTTCCCGACAGGGTCGAGGTGAGCACGCCCAGGGCGATGAAGCTCGAGCCGAGCAGAAAGATGCCGATGTAGGAAGAGAGGATGACGCCGTTGTCGGGAATGGCGCCGTAGCGCTTGATGATGATGATGTAGAGCAGCGACGGCGACCAGAGAAAGATGTAGAAAAAGAGGGCGCCCAGATACTTGGCGACAATGACCTGCGCCTCCGTGACGGGCGCCGTCATGAGGAGCTCGATGGTGCCGCTTTTCTTTTCCTCGGCCACGAGGCGCATGGTGATGAGCGGCGGAATGAAGATCGCGGCGAGCCAGCTCATCAGAGAGAGACCGAGAAAAATGCGGATCGTGTCCGACACGTTCCCCTGCGCATAAGGAAGGGCGCTGTAGAAAGAGTACCCGTTGAGAAGGAGGAACATGGTGAGCACGATGTAGAAGAGGGGAGAGTAGAAGTTGGATTCGATCTCTCTCCAGACGAGGACAAGCGAGGAAGACAGGTATTTTTTCATGCCGCCCCCCCCCCGCTCTCCACTTCCTGCTCGAGAGTGAGGCGCATGAAGATCTCTTCCAGCGTGAAGCTTTCGACCTTGAACTCTTCGACGGGAACGCCCGCCTCGACGAGGCGGTTCAGGAGCGCGGCCCGCTCGCCCCGGCTTTCGAGAGGAGGAACGACCACGAAGGAGCGCCCGTCTGCATCGCCCGACTCGATGACGCCGTTCCCCTCCGGGTCGACGACGGCCATAATATCATTGAGTCGACATCCAGCTTCGATTCGGAGGCGCCGGCCGCCCCGGAGCCGTGTGATGAGCTCGTCGCGCGTTCCGTCGGCTATGATCCGGCCTTTCTTTATGATGATGACGCGGGAGCACATGTCTTCCACTTCGGCCAGGATATGGGAAGAGAGAAGAATGGTGTGGGCCTCGCCCAGCCTCTCGACGAGCTCGCGCACCTCCTTCCTCCGGCTCGGGTCGAGCCCGCCCGTGGGCTCGTCGAGGAGGAGGATGGGCGGATTGTTGATGAGAACATCGGCCAGCCCCACCCTCTGCCGGTAACCCTTTGAGAGCTGGCCCACGATCCTGCTCGTCATGTCGGCGAGGCCGCATCTGTCGAGCACGGCCGGGATCCTTTTCCGGACCTCTCTCCCCGTCATCCCCTTGAGCCTCCCCCGGAAATTGAGGTACTCGCTGACGCGCATATCGCCGTAAAGGGGAACGTGCTCGGGAAGATATCCCACGCAGCGGCGCACGGCCAGGGAGTCGGAAAAGACATCGAGATCGGCCACCGTGGCCGTTCCCGAAGTGGCGGGCATGAAGCAGGTGAGTATCTTCAGCGTCGTCGATTTTCCGGCGCCGTTCGGCCCGAGAAAACCGACGACCTCGCCGCGGCCCACCCCGAAGGATATCCTGTCCAGCGCGACAACATCGTAGAAGCGTTTGCTGAGCTCTTTGACTGTGATCATCGACTATTTATATCCCGGACAGGACGGGTGGAAACAATGAAAGCCTGTTACATCAGCTCAAAATGTAATCTTGTCTTCAAGGCTATTCTTTGACTTCAAAATCGGCATCGATGATCTCGTCGCTGTTCTCGTCGGAAGGGGATTCCTCTTTCTTTGGCTCGGCGCCTTCCTGAGGACCCGCGTCGCCGGGCCCCTGGGCCTTGGCCTGGGCCTCGGCCGCCTCCTTGTAAATGATCTCCGAGAGCTTCTGGGCGGCCTGGGAGAGTTTTTCCATCCCCTTCTTGATCTCGTCCCTGTTGTTGCCTTCTGCGCTCTTTTTCAGCTCATCCTTGGCGGTTTCGATCGCTTTTCGTTCGTCTTCGGAGACCTTTTCGCCGTGATCTTTCAGTGTCTTCTCTGTCACGTAGACAAGCTGATCGGCCTGGTTATTCAGATCGACAAGCTCCCGTTTGTTCTTGTCATCCTCGGCGAATTTCTCGGCGTCTTTCTTCATGGTCTCGATCTCTTCCTTGGAGAGCCCCGACGAGGACTCGATCTTGATCGACTGGGCCTTGCCCGTGCCGAGGTCCTTGGCGAACACGTTGAGAATGCCGTTGGCGTCGATGTCGAAGTTGACCTCGATCTGGGGGATGCCGCGGGGAGCGGGCGGAATGCCGTCGAGCTTGAAACGGCCGAGCGTCCTGTTGTCGAGAGCCATTTCGCGCTCGCCCTGGAGCACATGAACGTCCACGGCGGGCTGGTTGTCGGCCGCGGTCGAGAAGATTTCCTTCTTCGACGTGGGGATCGTGGTGTTGCGCTCGATCAGCTTCGTCATCACGCCGCCCAGGGTCTCGATGCCGAGCGAAAGAGGCGTCACATCGAGCAGGACCACGTCGTCGATCTCGCCGGCGAGAATGGCGCCCTGCACGGCGGCGCCCAGAGCCACGACCTCGTCCGGGTTGACGCCCTTTCCGGGATCGCGGACGAATATGCTCTTCACGGTGGCCTGAACGGACGGAATACGCGTCGAGCCTCCCACAAGGATGACCTCATCGAGCTCGGACGGCTTCACTCCGGCGTCGGCCAGCGCCTGCTCGCAGGGACCGCGCGTCTTCGCGATGAGGTGCTCTGTCAGCTGCTCGAACTTGGCGCGCGTAACCGTCGTCTGCAAGTGCTTGGGCCCCGACTGGTCGGCCGTGATGAAGGGAAGGTTGATCGTGGTTTGAACAGCCGTCGAAAGCTCGCACTTCGCCTTTTCGCAGGCTTCGTAGAGGCGCTGGAGAGCCATGACATCGTTTCTTAGATCGATGCCGTTCTCCTTTTTGAATTCATCTGCGATATGCTCGACGAGAACCTCGTCGAAGTCGTCTCCGCCGAGGTGCGTGTTTCCGTTGGTGGAAAGGACTTCGAAAACCCCTTCGCCCACTTCGAGAATCGATATGTCGAACGTGCCTCCGCCGAGATCGAAGACGCCGATCTTTCCGGTCTTCTTCTTGTCGAGGCCGTAGGCCAGGGCCGCGGCCGTGGGCTCGTTCACGATCCTTTCCACCTTGAGCCCGGCGATCACGCCCGCGTCCTTGGTGGCCTGTCTCTGGGAATCGTTGAAATAAGCCGGAACGGTGATCACGGCGCGCTCCACCTTCTCTCCGAGATAGGCTTCGGCCGTGTCTTTCAGGTTCTGAAGGATCATGGCCGAAATCTCGGGAGGCGTGTATTCCTTGCCCTGCGCCTCGACCTTGACCAGCTCTTCGGGCCCGCCGACCACGGTGTAGGGAACGATCTTCTCTTCCGCCGCGACCTCGTTGTGGCGCCGGCCCATGAAGCGCTTGATCGAAAAGATCGTGTTCTTCGGATTGGTGACCGCCTGTCTTTTCGCCGGAAAACCGATCAGCCTCTCTCCGCTCTCCGTGAATGCGACAACGGACGGGGTCAGGCGCGATCCCTCGCTGTTGGCGATAACAACGGCCTGTGTTCCTTCCATGATGCCGACGACCGAATTCGTCGTGCCCAGGTCAATGCCAATGATCTTGGAAGCCATGAAATCAACTCCCTCTCTCAATCGTGTTAATTATCTGTTGGTGAATAAACGTCCAAATCTTTAAAAATCCCAGTGTTGAAAACAACATGTGGTGAGAACAAAAATTATGCCAATCAAGAAATCAGGATCTCATTACGCGTTGACATTACTTTTTGACAACAAAGAACTAAAAGCTTTCTCACAACCGCCGCCCCGGTCAAACCATCTCGACCTGCCATTCTGTCATATCGATCTCAATGAGCAAACCGTATCTGCCAGATGGGCAGGGCACGTTTTCGTCTCTTATTTGTTCCTCAGCCCGTATTCGTTGATTTTCCGATAGAGCGTTCTCTCCCCGATTCCGAGCATTTTAGCTGTTTTTTCCCTGTTTCCGCCTGTGAGCGCCAGGGTCTGGCGGATGCATTCCTTTTCGAGATCAGCGAGCGAGACCCCTGCCAGCTGGCTGATCGTCGAAGGATGTCCCTCCACCCCGTCGAGATAGTTGACGGGTATGTCCGAGACTTGAAGGATCTCGTTCTGCGCTGTGACCACCATGTTTTCGATCACGTTTCTGAGCTCTCTCACATTGCCCGGCCAGGGCTGGCTGCCGAGAATGGTCATGGCTTCGGGTGAAATGCCTTTCACTTTCTTGCCGTGTGTCTTGGTGAACTCTTCGATGAACGCATCGAGCAGGAGTGGAATATCACCCGTCCTCTCCCTGAGAGGAGCCAGGTCGATGGAAACGACCCTGAGCCTGAAATAAAGATCTTCCCGGAACTCTCCCTGTCCCACCGCCTCGACGAGGTTCTGGTTGGTGGCTGAGATGAGGCGCACGTCGACGGAGATCGGTTCGTTGGAACCGACTCGGACGATCTCGCGCTCCTCGAGGACGCGCAGGAGCTTGACCTGGATGGAGAGAGGCATATCGCCCACCTCGTCGAGAAAGAGGGTTCCCCTGTTCGCATATTCGAACTTGCCCGCCTTGCGCGCCACGGCGCCGGTGAAGGCGCCTTTCTCGTGGCCGAAGAGCTCCGACTCGATCAAGCCTTCCGAAAGTGCGGCGCAGTTGACGGCCACAAAAGGGAAGGCCTTGCGCGGGCTGTTGTTGTGAATCGCCCGCGCGATGAGCTCCTTGCCCGTGCCGCTCTCGCCCTGAACCATGACGGTCACGTTCGTGGGAGCGACCTGCCTGAGCAGCTTGAAAACCTCGACCATCGGTTTGGATGAGCCGATGATGGTCTCGAACCCGAACTTCTGATCGAGTTGTTTCCGAAGCTCCAGATTGTGGATCTTGATGGCTTGGTTTTCGACGATCTTGTCGAGAACGGCCCGGAGCTCGAGGATATTGACGGGCTTCGTGATATAATGGGCGGCTCCTTCCTGGATCGCCTGAACCGCTGATTCGACCGAGCCGTATCCGGTAACCATCACGACCTCGGTGAATTCGGACCGTTTTCGCGCTTCCCTGAGCACTTCCATCCCGTCCACACCGGCCATGACGAGATCGGTGATGATGATGTCGAGCTCTTCACGATCCATGACGGCCAGGCCTTCCTCGCCCGAACCGGCAATCATGGCATCGAAGCCGGAACGCTTGATGCCTTCGGCGATCGCTTCGGCATGGCTTGTGTCGTCATCGATGATGAGGACTTTGGATTTCGAGACGCTCATGATTTTTCCCCGGGACGGCGGTCTTCGAATTCGCTCTTGGGAACGAACACCGTAAAGGAGGTCCCCTTCCCCTCTTCGCTTTGAAACGATACCGATCCGTTGTGCTCTTCAATGATTCTCTTCACCATGGGCAAACCCAGCCCTGTTCCTCCGCTCTTCGTAGAATAATAGACCTGAAAGATCTTGTCACGGTGCTTGCCGGAAATTCCGGATCCCGTGTCGGTGATGACCACTTCGACGCCGCCATCGACGCTTCTCGTCCTGACGAGTATCTCACCCCCCTCCTCCCCTCGAGACGGTTCCAGGGCTTGAAGCGCGTTCTGGAGGATGTTCATCAAAGCGAGCTTGATGTACTTGACATCGACCAATACCTCGGGAAGCGCGGGGTCGGGATTAAAACGGAGCTCCACTCCCCGCTTTCGCGCCTCGGGGTCGAGAAAAAGAACGAGCTCGTTCACGATGCGGTTGAGGCTTTGGGGAGACGGTTTCAGGGAAAATCCCTTCGCATAAGTCAGGAAATCGTTCAGGATGCCTTCGAGGCGATTGATCTCGCTGGCCAGGATCTCGATTCTTTTCAGTGTCCGGCGTTCGCGGGCGCCATCTATTTTTTCCCAATCCTCCTTCATGAGCTGGAGGTTGACGCTTATCGTGCTCAAGGGATTTTTGATTTCATGCGCCAATCCCCCGGCTAAGGAGCCCACGAATGCCAGCCTGTCCCATTTCTTCTTTCTCTCACTCATTGTCTCGCCGCCGATAGAACGTTGTGGCCCGATCTGTCTCGCCATACTGCCAAAAAGGCGCACTATCTTTATATAAATCAAGGAGATCGATCAAAGATAAAAAATATCCTGGATCATGTGTAGGAAATGTGATAATTCTCTGTTGAATAATAAATAACAAGTTTCATCGGTTGGCGTGCACTCAGCAGGGTATGAAGACGAAAGTCTTAAAGATCGACAATTCGAATTACGGCGACGTCGTCACTCAAGCCGCCGAGGCCCTGAAAGAGGGCCGGATCGTCGCCTTCCCCACGGAAACGGTCTACGGCATCGGCGCCAACCTGGATAACCCCGAGGCCGCCGATCGTCTGATTCGTCTCAAGAACCGGATCAAGGGAAAACCGTTCACGATTCACATATCCAGCCGCGACGATTTTTTTAACCATTCTCCCGGACCGAACCTTCTGGCCCGGAAGATGATGGACAGATACTGGCCCGGCCCATTGACCCTGATCGTCAAATCTCTCAAAAAAGAAAAGGAGATGATCGGGCTCAGGCTCCCGGGTCTCAGGCTCCCGCGTGACATCATCAAGGCTTCGGGAGCGACCGTGGCCCTTCCCAGCGCGAACCCCGCCGGAATGGCCCCCGCCGTCTCGGCCGATGAGGTTCTTGATTATTACAGAGACCAGGTCGACGTTGTCGTCGACGACGGCAAGGCCACGATCGGCGATCCTTCCACAGTGGTCATCCTCGAAGGGGAAGCATTCAGGATACTGCGGGACGGGATCATTTCCGAAGAAGACATTATCAACACGGTTTGCCGGAAAATCCTCTTCGTCTGCACGGGCAACACCTGCCGGAGCCCCATGGCCGAGGGATTCTTGAAGAACCTTCTGGCCGAAAAACTGGACACGATGATTCAGGCTCTGCCCAACCACGGCTACCTGGTTCAATCGGCCGGAATCGCCGCTGTCGACGGAGAATCTCCGAACCGCAACGCCATCAAGGCGCTCACCAAGTGGGATATCATCATCGACCATCACCGCGCACAGGTCGTTAACCGGAATCTTCTCGAAAAATCGGACAACATCTTTGTGATGACGTCTTCCATCAAGGCACGGGTGCTCGAAATACTCAAAGATGAGCGAAAAGAAGTCCTGGCTCCGCACGGCCCGTGTTCCGGCGAAGAGCTTCCCGAAAAGCAGGATCTCGATGAATCTCAGCACGCGGAAGAGCTGCCGGAAATCGAACTTCTCGACAGGAACGGCCAGGATATCAAGGACCCTTTCGGATCGAACGAAGCCAACTACTCGAGATGCGCTTCACAGATCTATACCAATCTGCTCGAAATCGTCGAATCGCTATGAAGCTGACCATCGGATCGGACCACGCCGCGTATACGGCCAAAGAAACCCTCATCGCCTTTCTCGACAGGCACGGGCACACCGTAGTCGATGTGGGGACCGGCTCGGAGAATTCGTGCGACTATGCCGACTTCGCCTTCAAGGTCGTCCGGCACGTGCTCGACGGAAAAGCCGATTTCGGAATCCTGGTCTGCGGAACCGGCATCGGAATGTCGATCGCGGCCAACAGGTTCACCGGAATCCGGGCCGCGCTCTGTCACGACCTTGTCACGGCAAGCATGAGCCGGGCGCACAACGACGCCAACATTCTCTGCATGGGGGCGCGCGTTCTCAGCCCTGAACTGATGAAAGAGATTGTCCTGACTTTTCTGAAGATCGATTTCGCAGGAGGACGCCACTCGCGGCGCCTCTCCAAGATCGATGATTTGAAAGAATAGGGCTTAGAGGGTAAAGCCCTGTTGCGGGAAAAATTACCGGCTTCGCCTCCTGCCCCTTCCCATTGTCGCCAGCCTGATGGTTTTCTGGCGTTCCCGTTCGCGGCGGCGGCGTTTCTCCGACGGTTTTTCATAATAGCTGGAACGCTTGATCCCCTTAGTCACGCCTTCGTTGTTACAGATCTTGCGGAGACGCCTCAGGGTCCTATCGATGGCTTCATTGTCCCTGACTTGAACCCGAATCATGTAGATCACACTCCTTTGTTCAGGACAGAATTTCCTTCTGTTCTTCTTCTTTAATGATGCGCAGTGCATCGGACGGGCCGTCGGCCTCGAGAATGCGTTGGCGAGAGCCCGGATTGTTGAGAAGCTTGGCGATTTCGGCCAGCGTCTTGATATGCATTTTAGTCTTATTTCTGGGAGTCACCAATAAAATAACCAGATGGGACGACTTGGAGTCGATCGAGTCGAAGTCGACGCCCTCCGTCGAGATCCCCAAGCTCACCACAGTCTCCTTGACCAGGCTGAGACAGCAGTGAGGAATGGCGATGCCGTTTTCCATGCCCGTGGACATCGACTTCTCTCTCTCTGTCAAACCCTCCAAAACAGAATCACGGATATCGGCCGTGATCTGTCCGCTCTCGACCAGGACGTCGGTGAGTCGCTCGATGAGGCTCCATTTGTCCACATTCTCGATACCGAGAACAACGGCTTTCTCGAGGAGTATCTCTGACAGTTTCATATCTTCAGCTCCTGGTCCTGCCCAGGTTTTTCACATCTCTTTTTGAAATCAGTCGCGAAAGGGAAAGATGATATATACCCCGGCTATCGAATGCAAGCCCCATTGAACCGCTTTCCCGAATAATTTCGAGCAGGCGCAAAAACGGATTGAGCAAGGGGATCGTTCACCCGGCCATCGACATGACATACCTCATAACAAATGGGTTGATATGATGTTATGCTCGCCGGTTGGATGAGAAAAAAATCTCAGCTAAAAAACAGAAAAGTGATGAGCAAAAAGATGGGGAACAGAATCGGGAGGGAGTATTTAAACAAGTAACCGAAAAAGGTCGGCATGCGGACACCGCTCATTTCAGCGATCGATTTAACAACGAAATTGGGAGCATTTCCGATATAGGTGTTCGCGCCCATGAAAACGGCACCCAGGGATATTGCTTTGAGATAGATCTCGTGCTTGGCAATAAGAGCGTGTATCGCTTCGATCTCGGGTGTGTTCGCAAAGAAAGTGCCCAGAGCGGTGCTCAGAAAGGTCAGGTATGTGGGAGCGTTGTCGAGAAAACTGGAGAGCAGGCCCGTGATCCAGAAATACCCGACCGGGTCCTTCACCGACTCGAGGACGAAACCGAATCCCCCTTCGGTGCCGGCCTGTAGAATGGCGAGCACGGGAATAATCGTCATGAAAATCCCGGCAAAGAGAAAGGCCACTTCCTGGATCGGAAACCACGAAAACTCGTTCTCCTTCCTGACCGCTCCCGAGGTGGACCAAAGAGAAAGAAGACCCAATAGGATGAGGATACCGTCGCGCATGAGGTTCTGGATCTCGAAGTGAATGCCGAGAAACGTGATTGTTCCGGCCTTGAGGATGCCGCTCATCAAGACGGCACCCATCACGCCGGCAAGGAAAAGGAGGTTGTGTCCCCCCCGGATTCCGAGCTTTTTCGGTTCCGCCTCCCTTTCAAGTCCCGCTGGAGGGGCGGCTTGACCTTCTCTTTTGAAATACCACGAATCGATGCAGAAAAAGAGGAGAATGAGAATCACCGCCACGAGGCACATCTGTGGAAAGAGAGAGAATGTCCAGAAAAAGGGAACGCCATGGAGAAACCCCAGGAAAAGAGGAGGATCACCGAGCGGTGTGAGAGATCCGCCGATATTGCTGACCAGAAAGATGAAGAAGACAACGAGGTGGACCTTCTTGCGGCGATTGCTGTTGGCCCGGAGGAGCGGCCGGATCAGGAGCATGGAAGCCCCCATGGTTCCGATGAAACTGGCGCTGAACGTTCCGACAAGAAGGAAAAGGGTGTTCAGAAAGGGCGTTCCCTTGAGGCTCCCCTCGATGAGAATACCCCCGGAAACGGTAAAAAGCGCCCAGAGCAGAATGATAAAGGGAAAATAATCGAGGAAAAAGATGTGAAGGATCTCGTGAACGGCTTCTCCGCCGAAAGCAATGACAAAAGGAACAGCGAAAATAAGGGCCCAGGCCAGCGATACTTTTATGTAGTGATGATGCCAGAAACGGGGTGCGAAGAGGGGAAAGAGCGCGATCGAGAGCAGGATGCCGACGAAAGGAATTCCCGAGTAGAGGGGAAGCGAAAGCCCAAGAGAAGAAACGTGTTCGCCTTCCTGCCGCCCCGCAAAGGCATGGGGAGATAAGAAGGCGGCGGCAACGAGACAGACGGCAATGAAGAGAAGGACTCGTTTCAACACAGTTGATGGTCTCTCATGCGCGAGGGGGACACCTGAACGGGGCAATGTCTGTTTCTGCCCTATCCGCTCGGGAAGCAATTTGTACCCCCCCCGCCATTCTCTGGCAACCTTTCCTTTTGAAATAAAGCCCGGCCGGGGTAAAACTTCCTAATTAATGTGGAATAGGTTTTTCTGATAAGAGTCCAAACCGGATATGACTCTGGAATATGTAATGGTCGATGGGAGTTGACATCCCGTGAATGCGTCTGTATGTTCGGCCAAAATAACCGGTTGGGATCATAGCGAGTTGCCGGCTTCTTCTGGAGGATCCGTCGGGATGAAAACCTTCCCCCTCGTATCGATCGCTCTTTTGGGCTTCTTCCTTCTGGCGCCTGGCCTCGCGGCGCAGGAACAGCATTACGACATCACCGTTTCCGAGGATTATTATACGATCCAGTTCGACGAAACGAGCGGCGTCCCTGTCGAAGACTTCATCTACCTCTGCAAGGCGATCACGGGATACCCCATTCACTACAACAAGAACGAAGTGGAGAACCAGTTCATTCACATCCTCGGAATCCAGAGGATCCAGAGGGACAGGAAGAGCTTCTTCGAGTACTTCCAGGCCGTCATGATCAGCTACGAGTTCATCTGCTCCTCCTACGGCCCGGAGGAGAAGCCTTACTTCATCACGATCCAGAAGATGGCCAAGGCGGGATCCAAGATGGGAATCGTCCAGGCCCAGGCGCCCGTCATCTCGCGCGACGAGCTCGACCAGTACAAGGACAATCCCGGGATGCTGATCACGACAACCATCCCGCTCAAGTACATCGAAGCGCGCGAGATGCAGACATCGCTCAACCAGTTCTTCCAGGGGATGGGAAACCTCGAATCGATCAGGGCTTCGCAGAACGCGAACTCGCTGATCATCACCGGTTTTGCCACGAAGATCTGGGGGGTGTCGAAGCTGGTGACTCTCATGGACGTCGAACCCTTCGAGATCGAGGTGGCCACGGAAAAGCGAGAGCTCCGATACGCCGTCGCCGACGAGCTGGAGCCCGTTCTCACGAACCTCGTGACGGCGACGCAGAACGTGAGACCCGGCGGGCAGCCGACGGCGCGCGTGTCGGGCGTTCTCCGCGAGCCGGAGACCAAGATCCTGGCCGAACCGAGGACCAACTCCCTCCTCTACACCGGCTCCCAGAAGGTGGTCGATCAGATCTCGGATTGGATCGACATTCTTGACGTCGAGGTCGACCCGAGAGGCGACATCCATGTCTACCGCCTCAAGAACACCCTGGCCGACGATATGACGACCGTCCTCCAAGCGATTATTGATGGCCAGGAACAGTCGAGCACGACCAGGAGACCGACGGGGACGCAGCCCAGCGGCATTCAGCCGGGCAACCTCGAGGCCCCGGCCAGCGTGGTCTCCGACCCGGCTTCCAACTCGCTGATCATCACGGCTTCCAAAACCCGGTATGCCCAACTCCAGGAGGTG
Source organism: uncultured Phycisphaerales bacterium (assembly GCA_964633825.1). Taxonomy (GTDB): domain Bacteria; phylum Planctomycetota; class B15-G4; order B15-G4; family CAYZWU01; genus CAZWHE01. Next base: position 18,528 of record CAZWHE010000023.1, read on the forward strand.
ATCAAGAAACTCGATATCCGGCGCAAACAGGTTCTTATAGAGTGCGCGGCCGTGGAACTGACCCAAACGCTTAAAGAAGCGCTCGGCGTCGAGCTCGCCGGCCTCGACCTCAAGGTGGACGCCGACGGAAACCTGATCACAGACAACTACGCGCGTCCCTTCGGATTCACGAGCTTCGGGCTCTCTGAAATCACGGGCGACCCGAAAACGGGTTATCAGAGAACTCCCAATTTCGGCACGGGCTTCACGGGCGGAATCTTCAACGGCCAGGACTTTGCCATCCCCTTCATCCTCAACGCACTCAGCAGGACCGATGACGCCAATATCCTCTCCATGCCGTCGATCCTGACCAACGACAACGAGGAGGCTCTCGTCAAATCGATCGATGAAAGACCGTCGACAGCCACCACGATGAGCGGCGGGACCGCCACGCAGCAGGATTTCAGCGGTTATCAGGAAGCCGGCATCACGCTCAGCATCTCGCCCTCCATCTCGGCCGGAAACTATCTGAAGCTCCACATCAGGGTCGACGTCTCCCGCTTCACCGGCTCGGCGGGGCCGTCGGGCGTTCCGCCGAGGGCGACGCGCGAGATCGAAACGGACGTCACCATTCCCGACGGGCACACCATGATCGTTGGCGGCGTTCTCGAAGACTCCTCGACGGAAAGCGTGACCAAGGTTCCTTTCCTGGGAGATCTCCCTTTCCTCGGATGGCTCTTCAGGAGCACGGACGAATTGACGACCAAAATCAACCTCTACGTCTTCATCACCCCTCATATCATCGGCGACGACTTCGCCAACCTGGACGATATCTCCTTCGAGAAGAAGAAGGAGGTCGAAGCCCTGACCGGCAAGGTGTTGCTCATCGATCCCGACTTCGAACACAGCAGCGCCGACGAGCGCATCATCGATGCCGGCATCAACGCGGTTTTCGAAATCCCGTCGTACGCCGAACCGGACACGGGGGAGGTGGATCCCGAGTATGTGAAAACAGACGATGAAGAAACAGACACGCGGGGCGAACAGTAATGAACGAGCAGGACATCCCGGACAACGACACACACGGAATGTTCGACGATCTTGTCGGCCTCCTGAAAAAGGAGGCCAACCTCTCGGACGAGAAGATCGAGGATTGCCTCAAGACGCGCGAGAAGACGGGAAACACGCTCGACAAGATCCTGCTCTCCAAGGGTTATCTCTCGGAAAGCGAAGTTCTCAAGGTGTTCAGCACCTACCTCGCCCTCGAATATCGCAGCGACCTGCGCAACGAGAACGTTCCCAAGGAATATCTGGACAGCGTTCCCGTCCAATTCGCCAGGAACTACAATCTCGTCGCCTTGGGCTCCGGAAACGGCAGCATGCTCGTCGCCACGTGCGATCCCTTCGACATCCACCCCATGGACGAGCTGGCCGCCATGCTGAACAAGCAGGTCGAACCCGTGCTCTCGCCCCGGGCCGAGATCACGTCCCTCATCAATAGGGCTTTCAAAAACCGCATGGACGCCGTCGACGAGGCCCTCGACAACCTGGATGACGAAGAGATCGTCAACCTCTCCGCCGAGATGCTCGAAGAAGGCGAAGACCTTCTCGACGTTGCCAACAAGGCCCCCATCATCAAGCTCGTCAACATGGTCCTCTTCCAGGCGCTCAAGATGAGGGCCTCCGATGTTCACATCCAGCCCTATCCGGACCGCGTCCAGGTCCGGTACAGGGTCGACGGCATTCTCTATGACATGGAGTCGGCGCCCAAGAAGATCCAGGACGCCATCATTTCCCGAATCAAGGTGATGGGCAAGATGGACATCGCCGAGCGCAGGCTCCCCCAGGACGGACGCGCCACACTCCGGATCGGCCAGGGGGATGTGGATGTCCGTATCTCGTCGATTCCGTCCTCCAACGGGGAGAGGATCGTGATGAGGCTCCTCGACAAGTCGGCCAGATCATACCGCCTCGAGGAGATCGGCCTGGACAATGAAAATTACGATATACTGAAAAAATACATCAGCTACACGCACGGCATCATCTTCGTGACAGGCCCCACCGGGTCGGGAAAAACCACGACCCTCTATGCCGGTCTCTCCGAACTGAACGCGGCCGAGAAAAACATCCTCACCATCGAGGATCCGATCGAGTACAACCTGGACGGCATCAGCCAGGTCCAGGTCAACAACAAGAAGGGCCTCACCTTTGCGGCCGGGCTCCGCTCCTTCCTTCGCCAGGACCCCGACGTGATGATGGTCGGAGAGGTCCGTGACGCCGAGACGGCCGAGATCTCCATCCGCGCCGCCCTCACGGGTCACATGGTCCTCTCCACCCTGCACACCAATGACTCGGCCAGCGCCGTGACGCGCATGCTCGACATCGGCGTGGAACCCTACCTCGTTTCGTCGTCGCTCCTTCTCGTGATCGCTCAGCGCCTCGTTCGCCTCATCTGCCCCAAGTGCAAAACCCAGATCGCGCCCGACAAGTCAACGGTCAAGAAACTCAAGGAAGCCGGAATCAAGCCCGAAGACTTCCCCGACAGCAAGGTCTGGACGGGCACGGGCTGCGACTACTGTTTCAATTCGGGGTATGTCGACAGAACGGCCATCTATGAAATGCTGCCCATCGACGACAGCGTCAAAGACCAGATCATGGACCGCGTCGGCGCCAGCTCGATCAAGAAGAGCGCCACCGAACGAAAAGCCTTGAGAACCCTCAGGATGGACGGCCTCGCAAAAGTGATCAGAGGGGCCACCACGATCGACGAGGTCTTGAGGGTCACCCAGCTCGATGTGATGTGAATCAACCCCGGGAAACATCATGCCTGTTTACGAATACAAGGCGTTCACGACAAAGGGAGAGACACGCTCGGGCGTCATCGACGCCGACACCCCGCGCGAAGCCCGCCTCAAGCTGAAACGCGAAGAGCTCCATGTGGTGGGCCTGAAAGAGATCGAAGACATCGCCAAGGGCTCGAAAGAGGGCCTGAGGCGTTTTCTCATGAGAAAGAGACGGATCGGCGAACTGGCCATGATCACGCGCCAGATGGCGACTCTTCTCCAGGCCGGCATCCCCATGGCCGAAGCCCTGCGCGCTCTGATCGAACAGATCGAACACAAAAAACTGGAGAGCGTCTTCCGCGATGTCCGAGAGAAGGTCACACAGGGGCTCTCCTTCGCGGACGCCCTGGCCCATCATCCCGCCTACTTCGACGACCTTTTTGTGAACATGGCCCGGGCCGGCGAGGCGGCCGGCAACCTGGAAGTCGTGCTCATGCGGCTCGCCGAGTACATGCTGAAGCAGAACCGCATCAAGAACAAGATCCAGGCCGCCCTCATGTACCCCATCGTCATGGTCGCCGTTGGCGTCATCGTCGTGGCCGTTCTCATGACGGTCGTGGTCCCCAAACTGGTGGGTCTCATCAGGGAAAAGAAGGCCATCCTCCCCACACCGACGAAGATCCTGATCGGAACGAGCGACTTCCTCGTCTCCTACTGGTACCTTCTCATCCTGGGAGCGCTTGCTCTCTATCTGATCATCGCCGCCATCAGGAGGACGGAGCAGGGGAAGTATTCGACCGATCACTTCCTTCTCAAGCTCCCCGTCTTCGGCAACCTTTTCAACAAGCAGGCCATCAGCCGCTTCGCCGTCACGTTTTCGACTCTTCTCAAAAGCGGCGTGCCCGTTCTGGAGGGGCTTCTCATCGTCAAGAAGATCGTGGGCAACGCCGTGGTCGAGAAAGTGCTCGACACGCTCCATGTGCGCATCATGGAAGGAACCGACATCGCCTCACCGCTCAAGAAGAGCGGCGTCTTCCCGCCCGCCGTGGGGTACATGATCGCCGTGGGCGAACAGTCAGGCGAACTGGAAGACGTTCTGGAAACGATCGCGAGAAGCTACGACGAGGAGATCGACATCGCCACGCAGAAGATGACGGCGCTCCTCGAGCCCGTTCTGATCCTGGTCATGGCTTCCATCGTGGCTTTCATCGTCCTCTCCATTATCCTGCCCATGCTCGAACTCAGCCAGGTGAGCTGATCACGCGCCGCACGGCGGTCCCTGTTGGAATAAATGAATCATGGAATAATGAATATACAGGAATATGATATAATGGAATGGAGTCCAAAGTTCAGGATGTTTCATCACGAGGAGGTCAAAGTGGCTATGAAACGTAATTCAAAGACCAGCCGCGGGTTTACGCTGATCGAACTCATGGTGGTTGTCGCCATCCTGGGCGTTCTGGGGATGATCGTGGCCAAGAGCGTCTTCCCGGCTTTTACAAAAACCCAGCAGACCGTGGCCCGGACCAACATCGAGACCCTGAAGCAGGCGATTCAGATGTACAGATTGAACAACTACAGGATCCCCGACAACCTCGAGATACTGCTCGAGCCCGATGAGAAAAACGCGGGCGAATCTTATCTCGAAAACGCGGACGCCCTCCTCGACCCCTGGGGAAATCCCTTCTTTTACACCGTGGAATCCGGATCCCGCTTCGAAATCAAATCGCTGGGCAGAGATTACATGGAAGGGGGAACGGGAGAAGATGGCGATATCTCTTCAAAGGACACGAGATCGGGAAAAGAATTCGACATGTAATCGTCCCGCTCCGGAGGCTTCAGTGGATCTCGCCCTTCAAAGTGTCACCGCGGCAGCTGGCCGCCGTAAGGCGGCTCTTCGCCGAAAGGCGGCGTTTACCCTGATCGAACTGATGGTCGCCATCGCCATCATCGGTCTCGGAATGACGATCGTCTTCCTCAAGGTGGACACACTTCTTCCCGGAAGCCGGCTCCAGGCTTCCTGTAAAGAGATCGTGACACAGATCGAAAACCTGAGAAGCCGCGCGATCTTCAGGGGGATTCCCGTTACCTTCGAATACGACATCGATGCAAACGGTTACAGCGCTTATTTCTCTGTTGTCTTCGACGACGAGGGCGAGGTTTCGGGAGCCGGCATAACGGAGATCATCGAGTTCGACGGCCTTGCCGAAACAGTGGAAATCACCGATCTCGCCATGGGCTACGTCGACGAGGAAGAAAACATTTCGACAAAGCAGGCCATTCATATCCGGCCCGACGGAACGATCACGGGACACATTGTCCATCTCAAGAATATTGATTCCGGCGAAGAAATGTCCGTCCGTTTCTCGAGCCTCACCGGGTTTGCCGAGGTCCTCGAAGGCCGGATCGACTATGAGGAAATAAACGATGATTCTTTTTGACCGTATGGGAAACCGGAGGGCTTTCACGCTTCTCGAGGTCATGGTCTCGGTGGCCGTGCTCGCCCTGGCCGTTGTTCCCATGCTGTTGACGCGCGAGTACTGTTACGATTCGGCGACGGAAACAAAAATCTTGTGCCTCCAGCAGGAGCTCGCTAAAAGACAGCTCTCCTATATCGCCCTGAACGTGATTCGGGGCGAAGGCGCCGGGGATTTCGAGGATTACCCCGACTTCACTTATGAATACGAAGTCACGATATATGATTTCCAGGCGGGCCTCGAAGAGGACGAAGAAAACGACGACGGCGCGTTCAACACCACCGCCCCCGGCGATGCCGTCTATGTGGACAACGACCTCGACAACGTGGGATCGCACATGGCGCGCCACATCATCCTGAGGGTCTATGCGCCCGACCAGGATGACGGCCAAGAGGCCGAATACGTGATCGACACCTACGTTCCGCTCCTGCTGACACGGGAGCAATACAACAAGATGCAGGACGACAAAAACAATGAATGACCGCTCCCGGCGCCGGAACCACGAGAACGGCTTTACCCTGATCGAGGTTCTCATTACGCTCATGATGATCGGCGTCATCATGACGGCGACCTACGCCGTTCTCTTCACGACAATCGTCGCCCGGGACAGGCTCGAGAAGGAGAACCTCGAAGGCAAGATCGGGCCGGCCATTCTCGACCTTATCGAAAAAGACGTGGGCGGCACCTGGTGCTGGAACATTCACTCCAACGACGTCTTCAAGGGCGAGGCGGTCACCGTCAGCGGAGAAAACGCCGACGCATTTCACTTCACATGCACCACGAACTCGTCCTATACCATGCCGAACGACAACATGCGGGTCGCTTCCGATCTCACCGAGGTCTCCTATCGGCTCAGGCAGAACCCCAGGAACCGCGATTATCTGGAGCTGAGGCGGCGCCAGGACTTTCACCTGGACGACAGGATCGCCGAGGGCGGCATCTACGAGCTGATCTATTCCAGAGTCAGATCTTTCCAGGTTATTTACTACGCCGACCTCCACGAAGATGCAGAGAAGCTCGACGAGTGGGACGCCTCAAAAAGAGGGCGTCTCCCGGCCGCCATGGAGATTTTCCTCAGCATCGAGATCGACCCGACTCTGGCCGGTTATTCCCTCGACGAGATGGAAAGATCGCGCCTCGACTACCACAGGGTCATTTTCTTCCCCAAAAACTCTGAACTGACCATGGGCGTCCGCCCCGTGATCCCCACCTTCGAAAAGCTCGAAGACGACACCGCCCAAGGCGGGGGAGGAGGCAGTGTGGGTGACGGTGGAGGCGGCGGAGGAGGAGGGGACGATGGTTTTGGCGGAGAAGGGGGCGGGCCGGAAGGAGGAGACAGGGGCGGCGGTCAGGATCCGGGTGCGGGCGAACCCCCTCCCTTTGACCCGCCTCCCGATTTTCCCGAAGGCGAAGAGCCCGAGGACATGGATCTCACGACTCTCCTGAGGCTTCTGAACGGGAATTAATCCGTTCCATGCCGTTCATGTAGGGCCTGAGCGCTTCCGGAACGTTCACGCACCCCTCTTTCGTCTGATAGAGCTCCAAGATGGGAATGAGAATCCTCGGCAAGGCCGCAACCGTGTTGTTGAGAGTGTGAGCGAAACGGACCTTTCCCGAGTCGTCCCTGTAACGGAGCTTGAGCCGCCGGGCTTGAAAATCGTGGCACCGCGATGCCGAGTGCGTCTCTCCGTATGCCCGCCGCGAGGGCATCCACGTCTCCACGTCGAACTTCTGGACCTGAGGCACGCCCAGATCGCCGCCGCAGACGTTGACGATGCGGTAAGGCAGCCCGAGAAGATCGAGAAACTCTTCGGCGTTTTTCAGGATAAACTCGTGCTGAGCGAGCGACTCCTCCTCGGAGTTTTTGCAGATGACGACCTGCTCCACCTTCTGGAACTGGTGGACCCGGTAAAGACCTTTTGTATCCCGGCCGGCCGCACCCGCTTCCCGCCTGAAACAGTTGGTCATGGCCGCCATGCGGATCGGAAGATCCGCCTCGTTGAGAATTTCATCTGAAAAATACGATGTGAGCGGCACTTCGGCCGTCCCCACGAGATTGAGCGGGTCCCTCTCCATTCGATAGACCTGGTCCTCCCCGCCGGGATAGAAACCGGTTCCCTCCATGGCGGCGTCGCGTACGAGCACGGGAACGCAGTAAGGCTCGAATCCCTTGGAAATAATGTGGTCCATTGCCAGGGAAAGCACGGCGCGGTGCATGAGCTCGCCCGCTCCTCTCAGGATATAGTTTCTCGTTCCCGAGATCCTGCCGGCGCGCTCGATGTCGAGAACGCCGAGTTTCCTGCCGAGCTCAACGTGGTCGAGCGGTTCGAAATCGAACTCCCTGGGCTCTCTGCAGCGCCGGATCTCTACGCTTTCCGTATCGTCCTTTCCCTCGGGCACCTCCGGGGAGGGCACATTGGGCACACGAAGCATGAGGGCATCGAATTCCTGCGTCACCTCGCCGAGCTTTTTTTCGTTCTCTTTGATCTTTTGTTTCAAGTCCTTCAGTGCGGCGCCGAGCTCTTTTCTCTTCTCGGGTGCGGCTTTAGCGATCTCTTTCGACTTCCTGTTGATGTCGGCCTTGAGCTCGTCTCCGCTGAAGATCAGCGCCCTTCTTTGCTCATCCCTTTCGAGGAGCCGGTCGAGATCGACCTCGATCCGCTTCTTCCGGGCTCCATCCCGGACGAGATCCGTGTTTTCGCGGATAAACTTGATATCGAGCATGTTATCGCCAATCGCTGACTATGGGGCCGCCGAGAATTTTGTGCTTCTTTGTTTCCAGGGTGCACTCCAGATCGGCGCCCTTTTTGTTTTCGAAAGTAAAGTCGAGGGGATACCAAACGCACCAGGTCTTCTTGTTGAAGTCGTCGAGAGTCGGTTTTTTCATCGGCTCTTTCTTCACGAGAATCTTGTTGGTTCCCTTGACCCTGATGCTGACCAGGGGGACGGGGATGTCGTCATAGAAGCGGGCGTAGAGCTCGCCGGAGCGGCCGAAAACATTGATTGTTTCACCCTTGACGATGAAATTGCCGCCATAAACGGAGTTTTCCCATTCGTATTTAAAGGGAGCGCCGAGCTCGAGGACGGTCTCTTCCCCCTCGCGAACATGGAACGGCTTCATCTTGCCCCTGTAAAGCCTGATCAACTGCCTCTTGCCTTTTTTGCCCGCCGTCACGATGCCGAAAGCGATATGATACTTGCCCGCCGGAACCTCGAAGTCCTTCTTCCCGCCCGCCATGACATCGAAGAAGCTGTTGACGCTGCTGCTGTCGAGACCCTGGATGATCACATGCCGGGGAGTCGTTCCCCCCTTCCAGTTGACGCGGACCGTTCCCGTCTTGAGAGCGACCTCGGTGGTCGTGATCTGCATGCCCGTCTTGGTGACGCCGAGCCGGTAATACTTATCCCCGATCTTCATGAACTCCGAATAGGGCGCGGCCTTTTTCGACTTGCCGACGAAAACGGCGTCGAGAGTATAAAAGGGATATTCGCCGTTGGTGATGTTGTCCTGCTGCCACGGGAGAGGATCGCCGTAGATGCCGGAAACGTTGTCGTCTATCAGGAGAAAATTGCCGCCCGCCACCTTCCCCTTGGTGTAGCACCCGATCCGCGACCGGATATACATCCATGTCGGCTGGGGAGCCAGGTTGGTCTGCAGCGAAAACATCGACTCCTGCGCTCCCGGACAGCTCACGAAAAGCTGGTATTGCTGCGGTTTACCGTTGGGATCCGTCTCCGTGCTCTTGAGCGAAAGCTTCCGGGGCTTTTCCTGGACACCGACCGTCGCCTTGGTGGCGTCTTCGTTGTCGATGTCGAAAGTCACCTCGACCCCGTCCCTCTGGACGTTCAGCTGTTTGCCGTAGATGTTGATCGGGTAGAGATAGGGTTTGAATTGTTTCTTGTCGCTCCCATCGAGATACATCATGGGCCAAAGATAGGGCTGATCGCCCGGACAGAAGGTGAGCGTCTCGAATTCATCGGGCTTTTTCATCTTGCAGTACTTGAGGGTCCACGTCTCCGCCTGGCCAGTTTCCTTAAAAGTGAACTCCTCTGATTCCACCCCTTCCCCTTCTTCGCTTTTCCCGCCCTCATCCTCGGCGGGCGCTCCCCCCTCATCCTTGGGCTTCGTGGGATCGTAGCCCTTCTTGATATAGTCGTTGTACTGGATCTCCACCCACTGGAGATCCCGCTCTTCATAGGGAAGCTGTTTCCATGCCTCCATCGATTTCTTGAAGCTCTGGCAGGCTTCGTAGTGGTCTTCCATTTTCTGGCAGCAAATGGCGAGCTTTTCAGCTACCTCGCCAAGCATCTCGAAATCCTTTATCTCTTCAAGATTGGCTATCGACTTGGCATAGAAGCCTTTCGCTTCGGCCAGGGTGTAGACATTGCTCTGGGCGATTCCTTCATCGAATTTCTGGTTCCCGTAATAATAAAAGTTATGGGCCTCGTATCTCTTGGCGCGCTTGACCTCGTCGAGGCTTTTCAAATATCCCAGGCGGTGAGTATATTCTCTGTTTCTTGTCACTGTTTCAAAAACCCCCGCCAGGGTTTCGAAATCCTCAACATCTTCATCCCTCACTTTTTCCCAACAAAGCCTGACGGTCAGGCTTTCGAGAACGCTCTTGACGTTTTCCCTGTACTTCTTCACAAGACGGCTGATCTCTTTGTCATCGCCCAGTGTTTTGGCTTTTTTGTACGCTTCCCAAAAGGGCCTGTCCTCGGTATAGATATCTTGCGCCCGTGACGCCACGGACATGAACAACAGGGCCAACAGAACCGTTGACAGGATCCGCGCAAGACTCGAGCATTTCATTCACTTCCTCCCGTTCCTGATCTTCCTGCTTGTTTCGTTCAAAAAACTCCGTTCCGATGGGGTCAGCGATCCGATACCCTCCTCATGAATTTTCTTCAGGAGACGGTCGACCTCGGTCTCCCTCCGGATTTCTTTATCCCTGTCCCGCTGCTTCCTGCGTTCCTTCACCTGGTCAACGGCCGTCTCCCAGCGCCTCCCGTAGCGGTGAAACAGGAATCCGAAGAGGGCGCCGCCGAGATGGCCGAAATGGGCGATGCCGTCGCCCTGGGAGAAGAGCCCCGAAAAGAGGGATATGCCCACAAAAAGGAGAGCCATATGCATGACCCTCATGGGAACCATGAATGGGAAAAGCAGGATGTGAACCCTCCTCGTGGGCCATGTCATGGCATAGTAGACGACAATACCGTAGAGAGCGCCCGAAGCCCCCACAACGTGGCTCTGGCTGTCGGTTACGACGCAAGCAATCCCGCCGACAACACCGCTGGTCAGATATAGAAAGAGGAAACGCCGGCTGCCGAGCAGGCCCTCGAGGTCCCGCCCGAAGAACCAGAGCACGATCATGTTGAAAAGGATGTGAAAAATGCCGCTGTGAAGAAACTGGGACGTGATGAACTGGTAGAGGTAAAGAAAAAAGGTTCCCGTCAACATCTTCGAACAGTCGAGGCCGAGATGCTCGATCAGCGGGTCCACCCCCTGGGTCGAGCGGAAAATGTTCTGGACGATATAAATGATGATGTTAACGAGAATCAGGACACCCACCACGGTGCGGGGCGCTCGTATCGAAAAGAGCTTTCCCCTCGGTTCGGGATCGTCCTGAAACCACTGCGGTCTCACCTGTGCCTCTTCTCCTTTGCTTTTAATCCGGTTTTTTCTTGAACAGCGGAACACGTCCTTTTATACGGAAATTATACAATCAGTGATCAACGAATTATACCGGAGAGATCGAACAGATGACAGCCCACCCGATCGGCGGAAAAAACATTGCCCGTTCCATGAAAGAAGCGATCAGAAAGGAAATCTCGGAGCTCGGCATCGACATGGTCACTCTGGCCGCCGTCGAAGCGGAAGATCCCTCCGGCGGAGCGGGGCTCTACGCCGCGAGCCAGAAAAAAAGCGCTGAAAACGTGGGCATTTCTTTCCGCCACGTCCTTCTTCCGGAGGGTGTTTCCGAGGCCCGTCTGCTCGAAACGATCGAGGACCTCAACCGCGACGAGACGGTCCACGGCATCGTGCTTCTCCGGCCCCTCCCATCCGAAATCGATATGGGAAAAATTTCCCTCGCCGTTCACCCCGACAAAGACGTGGAGGGCATGCACCCCTTCAACCTCGGCGCCCTCGCCCACGGATCGCCCCGTCTTGTCCCCTGCACGGCATTGGCTTCCGTCACGCTTCTACGGTCGACCGGAATCGAGGTGAAGGGCCTCGAGACCGTGGTGGTCGGCCACAGCGAAATCGTGGGCAAACCGATCGCCCTTCTCATGGTGAACGATCTTTCGACCGTGACGATGTGTCACATCGGAACGAAGGACCTCAAGGCGCACACAAGCCGGGCCGACATTCTTTTCGTAGCCGCCGGGGTTCCCAATCTCATCACGGGCGACATGGTCAAGCCGGGCGCCATGGTGATCGACATCGGGATCAACCGGATCGCCGTCGATGACGGCGGAGCCCGGAAAACAAAGGTTGTGGGCGACGTGGATTTCGAGAGCGTCTCGGCCGTTGCCGGCCGCATCACGCCCGTGCCCGGCGGCGTCGGACCTGTAACGGCAGCCGTGCTCATGCAGAACACGCTCCGGGCCGCTGCACAGAGTATAGGGGCTAAACGGGATTGAAGCTAAACCTTCCGGGCCAAGACAAACTCCCCAACGGCGCTGAGGGCTTTTCTGTAGGGGGATTCCGGTAGAAGGACGAGCCGTTCCAGGCCCGATCGGATGCGGTCATCGGCAATGCCTAATGCGTGATCCACCGACTTCATGAGATTGAATTCGGCGATTATGGCCTTGTTCTTGTTCTCGATCTCCTTCGAGAGGAACAATTCTTTCAAGCGTTCCCGATCCTTTTCACCGAGGGTTTGGGCAAGATGGATCAGAGGAAGCGTCATCTTTCCGCGTTCCGTGTCGGTGCCGAGGGATTTTCCGACAACGTCCTCTTCCCCGATGATGTCGAGACAGTCGTCCACAATCTGGAAGGCGATTCCGAGATTGTATCCGAACTCACCCAGGGCCTTGCCGACCTGCGGAGGGGCTTGAGAGTAAAGGGCCGTCAGTTCGCAAGACGCCCTGTAGAGAGAAGCCGTCTTGGCGCTGATGATCGAAAAGTACTCATCCAGAGGGAGCTCAAAATTACCGCGATCGAAAATCTGCTCGATCTCTCCCCTGCAGATGACCTGGGTGATCCTGGCGAGGGAGACGGCGGCTTCCGCTGTGGAGAGCGTGAGGGAAAGATCGAATGCTCTGGCATAGATCATGTCCCCCAGAAGCACGGAAACATGATTGCCGTGGAGCGAATTCACGCTTTCCACGCGGCGCCTTATCGAGGCGCCGTCGAGGATGTCGTCATGAACGAGAGTGGCCGTATGGATGAGCTCAACAACCGCTGCGAGCTTGATGTGGTCTTCGCCGAGCGGGCCGAGCGCCTTCGCGGCAAGAAGGATGATCGTCGGCCGGAGCCTTTTCCCGGAAAAGTGGGAAACATGTTCGATCAGCCCGCTGACCGGATCGGAATCGGAGGAGAGAGTTTTTTCCAGGGTTTCTTCCACACGCCGGGATTCGGAAGCAACCAGTTCTTTGATCTGTTGAAGATCCACCGGGCCAAAAGCTCCTCTTTCATGATGACCGGCCGGCCGCTGGCGCGGCAGTCCCGGCATCATTTATTTTCCGAGTTGTCCTTCCCGGCGTCCGTGGATCCGCCGCCTTCGATTTTCTGGGTATCGGAGTCGCTGCCGGGCTCCTCTTTCAGGCCCTTTTTAAACTCAGTGATCCCCTTTCCCATACCCCGTGCCAGATCAGGGATCTTTTTGGCCCCGAACAGAATCAGCACAAGTGCAAGAACGATGAGCCATTCAGAACCGCCCGGCAGTCCCAGGAACATTAATATTATGGTTTCATGAGGCATAACGACCGCCCCCCACTAGGCGCCCAGCTACAATATGTCCGTCAGCACACCCTATAGAGAACCGAAAAGCTCTGTTCCATGGAAACAAATTTTCCGGCCAACACGAGAAAGATCAGGCGAGGCACTCCTTCATCCGGACACCCATGTCGGCCGGACTGTCGGCCACGACGACGCCGGCATTTCTGAGAGCCTTGACTTTTTCCGGAGCCGTCCCTTTTCCGCCGGAGATGATGGCGCCTGCATGGCCCATTCTCTTTCCCGGAGGGGCCGTCATCCCCGCGATGAACGCCACGACCGGTTTGTTCACCTTTTCCTTGATAAAATCGGCGGCCTCTTCTTCGGCCGTTCCCCCGATCTCGCCGATCATGACGACGCCGTCCGTATCGGGGTCCTCCTGGAACGCGGAGAGCGCATCGATGAAATTCGTCCCGTTGATCGGATCTCCTCCCAGCCCGAGGCACGTGCTCTGCCCGAAACCGAGCTCGGTGACCTGCCAGACCGCCTCGTAGGTAAGCGTACCGCTCCTCGAAATAATCCCGATCCGGCCCGGTTTGTGGATGTAGCCCGGCATGATCCCGATTTTGGCTTCGCCGGGAGTGATGATGCCGGGACAGTTGGGTCCGATCAAGCGGGACCGGCTCTTGTTGAGAACCTGCCTGACCTTCATCATGTCCGTGATCGGAATCCCCTCGGTAATGCAGATCACGATATCGAGATCGGCGTCCACCGCTTCCAGGATCGCATCGGCGGCAAAGGGAGGCGGGACGAAAATAAGGGAAGCGTTCGCCCCGGTCTTCTCCTTGGCATCGGCAACCGTATTGAAGACGGGGATGCCTTCCTTGTCGGTCCCGCCCTTCCCGGGTGAAACGCCGGCCACGATCCGGGTGCCGTATTCGATGCAGGTGCTCGTGTGAAACCATCCCGCTTTTCCGGTCATGCCCTGGACCAAGACTTTCGTATCCTTGTTAACGTATATGCTCATCTCTTGTTCATCCTTTCTCTGGTTCCCACCAAACCTTTTACGACCTTCGTCCCATAAGACTCATCCCTCGAGAGATGCCACGACTTTGGCGGCGGCATCCGACATGGAATCCGCCGGAATGATGTTCAGGCCGCTTTCAGCCAGGATCTTCTTTCCCTCCTCGACCTTGGTCCCTTCGAGACGCACGACGAGAGGAACGGAGATCCCGATCTCTTTGGCTGCGGCCACGATCCCTTCTCCGATCACGTCGCACCGCATGATGCCGCCGAAAATGTTAACCAGAATCGCTTTGACCTTCTCGTCGGTGAGAATGATCTTGAAAGCCTGGGTCACCTGCTCCGCCGTGGCGCCACCGCCCACGTCGAGAAAGTTGGCGGGCTCGCCGCCGTGGAGCTTGATGATGTCCATCGTGGACATGGCCAGGCCGGCGCCGTTGACAAGGCAGCCGATGTTTCCGTCGAGGGAGATGTAAGAGAGGCCGAAATCCGACGCTTCCTTTTCACGCGGGTCTTCCTCGTCCAGGTCCCGGTATTCCACCACCTCCCCCTGCCTGAAGAGGGCGTTGGAGTCGAAGTTCATCTTCGCGTCCAGGGCGACGATATCGTCGTCCTTTGTCAGGATCAACGGGTTGATCTCGGCCAGAGAACAATCCTTTTCCACAAAGGCTTTGGCCAGTCCGGTCATGACCTTGACGGCTTTGGGGACCGCGGGCCCGGGCAGCCCGAGGCCGAATGCGAGGCGCCGCGCCTGGAAGGGCAGAAGCCCCATGCCGGGATCGACGGGCTCTTTGAGAATCTTTTCAGGGGTTTTTGACGCCACCTCCTCGATCTCGACCCCCCCCTCGGTGGAGACCATGAGAACGGGCATGCTGATCTTGCGATCCATGGCCAAGCCGACGTAAAACTCTTTTGCGATCGAGGCTCCCTTTTCGACAAGAAGCCTTTTAACGGGCTGGCCTTCAGGGCCGGTCTGGTGGGTCACCAGCGGCTTCGATACGATCGCTTCAGCCGCATCGCGGGCCTCGGCTTCCGAGCGGACCAGCTTGACCCCTCCTCCCTTGCCGCGCCCTCCCGCGTGGATCTGCGCTTTGACGACGCAAAGCTCCGACCCGAGGTCCTTGTATGCTTTTGCAGCCTCGGCTGGAGAGGAAACCGGTTTCCCTTCGGGAACGGGAATTCCATACCGGGAGAAGATCTCCTTGGCTTGATATTCATGTATTTTCATCGATCCTCCCTGCGTAAACAAAGACCAGAAATGAAAAAAATGAACTGCTCCCCGAAGGGACCAGCCGAGCAAAATCCGTGTTGATTGATAAGAACGGGATAATAATAAGGCACCGATTTTCAGTCAAACATAATCGATTTCAAGACGAGAATCGATATCGAGACAAGAAACGGTTTCAAGACGAGAATCGGTATCGAGACAAGAAACGGTTTCGAGACGAGCGTTACCTGTATTTCCGCTCCCGCCGAGTGACGATGGCCCACTCTTTTTTGATGAAACGGAACTTGTCGTATTGAGGGTAGAATTCATCTCCCGGCCTGGAGAAATAGAGCTTGAGAACCCTGTCCTCCACGAAAACCCTGTTCCCCTCGTGTGTGACCCTGTCCCAGAGACCGAGAACTTCGATCCTCATCAAATCGGTTCCTTCGTGAACGTTTCTGAAAACGGCAACAGCCGTGAATGTTTCACCAGGATCGATCTCACGCCGCATTTTCTGAACATCCTTGAGGGGCTTTTTCTCGCGGAGCTCGATGGCTTTCACGGCTTCGGGCATGAACATTTCGGTATAGCTTTTCTTGCTCACATCGTCGAAAGCCTTGATGGAGAGGTAGAGCGGGACAGTCTCCTCGGTCGGATTCTTGACCTTGTAGATCAGGTACCAGTGAGGAACCCAATTCACGCCGTTTCTCACCAGGATGCGGTCCATCTTGACGGGCTGAAAATCGAGGCGCCATCTCTCTCCGGCTTCGACGGCGCTCATGGAGACAAAAACCAGGAAGAAGCTGATCAGCAGAACTGCCTTTTTCATTACCGTTCCTTTCTTCTAATCACACGACGGCTCGTTCCCGTTCCTCAGTCGATCATGAGCACCTGAAAAGGCTCGTGCGGAGAATCGGGCCCGACGGGCAGAAACTCCAGGTCGGGATATTCGTCGAGAAAATCTTTGATATCGATCTTGCCCACCGAACTGTCCACGGTCACGTAATTCGTGTGGTAGCGGTGGTTGCTGCGATACTCGTTGTCGTCGGCGGCCATGATCTCTTCGTTGTTGTTCGGCTTGATGGGGTAATCGACTTGATTCCGTCCGGCATAGCTGATGGCGATGCTGTCCAGGTTGTCGAGGTCCTCATAGGCCGATCCGGGCCTATCGCTTCCCGGCGCCCGGTTGTCGTCGTCCGTTCCGGGGCAGATGAATATCTCCGTGTCCTTGCCGGTCACCGTGGCATGCTTGCCGCCCTTGGTCAGCTCGAGGAGGAACCGGATCCCCTTCTCCTTCGGCCAGCGGTTCCGGTTGCG
>CAZWHE010000024.1:0-28071 GCA_964633825.1 uncultured Phycisphaerales bacterium
ACGACGCCTTCCCGTCCCGTGAGTTCGACTTCATGCTCTCCAATCCGCCCTACGGCAAGAGCTGGAAGAGCGACCTGGAGCGCATGGGGGGCAAGAGGGAGATGCGTGATCCGCGTTACATGATCGAGCACGCAAGCAACCCGGAATACTCGCTGGTTACCCGCTCCAGCGACGGCCAGATGCTCTTCCTGGCCAACAAGCTCAGCAAGATGAAGCAGAGCACCAAGCTCGGCAGCCGCATCGCCGAGGTGCACAACGGCAGCTCGCTCTTCACCGGCGACGCCGGCCAGGGCGAGAGCAACATCCGCCGCTGGATCATCGAGAACGACTGGCTCGAAGCCATCGTCGCCCTGCCTCTGAACATGTTCTACAACACCGGCATCGCCACTTACGTCTGGGTGCTCACCAACCGCAAGCCCGAGCACCGCAAGGGCAAGGTGCAGCTCATCGACGCCACCGAATGGCACCAGCCCCTGCGCAAGAACCTGGGCAAGAAGAACTGCGAGCTGGGCGAGGCCGACATCCAGCGCATCTGTGAAGCCTTTCTGGCGTTTGAAGAGACCGAGCAATCCAAGATCTTCGATAACGAGGCGTTTGGTTACTGGAAGGTGACAGTGGAGCGGTCGTTGCGCCTCCGGGGTGCCGACCCGAACCGCGCCTACAAGGCCAAGGAGATCAAGGAACTGAAGGAGACCGGAGAGCGCTCGGAGGACGCCCCTCCCGTCATCAAGAAGATCCACAAGAAGGGCACCGATCCCGATCCGCTGCATGGTCTCTTTAAAATCGCCATCGACGGCAAGCCTGCCGTGGTCGAATTCGAACCCGACACCGACCTGCGCGACACCGAGCAGATCCCGCTCCTCGAGGATGGCGGCATCGAGGCCTTCCTCAAGCGCGAAGTCCTGCCCCACGCCCCGGATGCCTGGTACGTCGAGTCCGGCGTCAAGGTCGGCTACGAGATCAGCTTCACCCGCTACTTCTACAAGCCGCAGCCGATGCGCAGTCTCGAAGAGATCCGCGCCGACATCGTGGCGCTGGAGCAGGAGACGGAAGGATTGCTCGGCGAGATCATCGGGGAGGCGGGCCGATGAGCGGCAACAAGAATACTCCGGCCTCCAAGGGGAAGTCGCTTCCCGACACTCTCGACCTCGTTGCCGACATCCGCGGTCTGATCGAAGAAGCGCGGGCCGCAGTGGTCGCCGCGGTCAATGCCGAGTTGACCATGCTGTATTGGCGGATCGGGAGACGAATTCAAGAAGAATCATTGAAAGGGGAGAGAGCCGAATACGGCGAAGAAATTCTTGCCACACTGTCGCAAGAATTGACTCGTGATTACGGCCGCGGCTTCAGTTACTCGTCCTTGACCCGCATGATCCGTTTCTTCGAAGCCTATCCGGAAGAAGAGATTCTTGCGACGCTGTCGCAAGTGTTGAGCTGGTCTCATTTCCGGGAGCTCCTACCCCTCAACAAATCCCTTCAGCGTGATTTCTACACTGAAATGTGTCGGGTCGAGCGCTGGAGTGTACGAACCCTGCGCAAAAAGATCGGCTCCATGCTCTACGAGCGGACCGCCATTTCGAAGAAACCAGAAGAAGTCGCCCGTGCCGAGCTCGACGCGCTCCGAAGCGAGGATAGGATGACGCCGGATCTGGTGTTGAAAGACCCCTATTTCCTCGACTTCCTGGGGCTGAACGACCGCTACCTGGAGAAAGACCTCGAAGACGCCATTTTACGCGAGATGGAGCACTTTCTCCTGGAACTGGGAGCGGGGTTCACTTTCATCGCACGCCAGAAGCGGATTCAGATCGACAGCGACGATTTCTATATCGACCTTTTGTTCTACAACCGGAAACTGCGCCGACTGTTGGCTATCGATCTGAAACTCGATGACTTCAAGCCTGGCTACAAGGGCCAGATGGAACTCTACCTGCGCTGGCTCGACAAGCACGAGCGCGGGCCGGTAGAGGATGCGCCGCTGGGCATCATCCTCTGCGCCGGCAAGAAGCGGGAGCAGATCGAACTGCTGGAACTGGGAGAATCCGGCATCCATGTCGCCGAATACCTGACTGCGTTGCCGCCCAAAGAACTGCTGCAGCGGAAACTCCACGACGCCATCGAGTTGTCCCGCAAGCGTTTGGAAGACCGGGAGGCGGAAGGAAGAAGTCCGAAATGACCGAATCCAACCACACTTCAGACTTTTCCCTCCAGACTTCCTTGAAGCCCTATCCCGCGATGAAGGACTCCGGCGTCAAGTGGCTGGGGGACGTACCGGAGCATTGGGAGGTGCGGCGGTTGCGGGATACAGCAGATATACACGTCAGCAGTGTCGACAAACACGTGAAGGACGGTGAGACGCCGGTTCAACTCTGTAACTATGTTGATGTCTACAAAAATGAGCATATCTGCGAGCGATTGAGTTTCATGAGGGCAACCGCCACGAGCGAAGAAATCGAGCGTTTTCGACTTGCAAAGGGTGATGTTCTTATCACCAAGGATTCTGAGGCGTGGGACGATATTGGGGTACCGGCTTTGGTCACTGCTCCTGCACATGACTTAATCTCTGGCTATCATTTGGCCCTCTTGCGACCGAATGTCCACGAGCTTGCGGGCGCTTTCCTACTACGCGCCATGCAAAGCAAAGGACTCGCTTATCAGTTTCATGTCGAGGCCAAGGGGGTAACCAGGTATGGTCTTTCGTATTCTGGCATCAAGTCTGTTCGGTTACCCCTCCCCCCCCTCTCCGAACAAACCACTATCGTTCGCTATCTGGATCATGTGGACCAGCGGGTGCGGCGGTATGTGTGGGCCAAGCAGAAGCTGATCGGACTGCTGGAGGAGCAGAAGCAGGCCATCATCCACCGCGCCGTCACCCGCGGCCTCGATCCCGACGTGCCCCTCAAGGACTCCGGCGTCGAGTGGCTGGGGGAGGTGCCGGAGCATTGGGAAGTGGGACGAGTCAAGCGAGCTTCGCAAATCCTCAGAGGCAAATTCACTCACAGGCCCCGCAACGATCCAACTCTCTATGACGGTCCTTACCCTTTCATTCAGACCGGTGAAGTGGCACGGGCCATGATGACTATCACGGACTACAGACAAACTCTCAATGACCGAGGGCTTGCAGTTAGCAAAATGTTTCCTGCTGGAACGCTTGTGATGACGATAGCTGCCAACATTGGTGATGTTGCAGTGCTAGATTTCGAGGCGTGTTTTCCGGACAGCGTCGTCGGATTTATTCCGCGGAAAGGGATCATTCGCGACTATCTTTACTACCTTTTCAGAGCGATGAAGCCCGAATTACTTCGAGAGGCGCCAGTCAATACACAGGGCAACCTTAATATTGACCGAATCGGTTCTCGAAGAATTGTTATGCCACCTGTCGCGGGGCAGCAGAACATTGTTCAGTACATTGAGGAACGAACTCGCGGGTTGAATGTAGCCATCGACCACACCCGCCGCGAAATCTCCCTCCTCCGCGAGTACCACACCCGCTTGATCGCCGACGTGGTCACCGGCAAGCTCGACGTGCGCGAGGCGGCAGCGAGGTTGCCGGAAGAGGATGACGAATCCGTAGAGCTCGATGGAGCCATCAACTTCCTAAACGACGGCGAAGTACTGGTGGATGAAATGGAAACGATTCCCGAGGAGACCGAGGCATGAGCAACCACAGTGGTATGCAAGTGTTGCAGATTGTACAACAGTTCCCCAACTCCCGAGAAATCCTCGGTCGTTCGGTGGAGGAGTCGACATGCTGGGAATCCGTCGGGTCAAAACTACTTTGATCTGATCCTGGCGCTGATGCGTGAGCATGAATCGGTCAGTCGAAGCTACGTGGATGACGTGTTGCTGCCGAAACTACCGGATCATCTCTCGCACGAACAGAAGAAAACGAAAACCCACAACCTGATCCAGGAGCAATCTCGAAAAGGACGGATCCGGAATACTGGTAGACGGGGTCCATCATCGCGCTGGGTGTTGTCAGATGAGTTTGATAGTTTGATAAACAAAGACAGGGATTAGCAAAGACGGGAAGGGCCAGCAAGTTGGTAACGCGCGTCAATGAAACAAGTTATAAGTTTGATAGCCGATGTGATCGTAGTCGTTCTATCAAACTGGCGTTACTGAAAACCGATAACCTGATCCGACCCTGCGAAGCGGGAGGTTGGGATATTACGAGCCTGGGGGCGATCCTGTTCGCCCACAAGACCCTGTCGGCCATGGACAAGTCGAACCGGGTGCGGGCCTGTTACTTGCACGCGTGCCTGCGCTACGTGACCAGCAAGCAGATGACCAATGCATCAGTCCGGCAGCGATTCGGGATCGCAGACAGGAATGCAGCCACGGCTTCACACCTCCTCGGCGAAGCGGTAGAATCGGGCATGATCTTGGTGCGGGACCCTGAAGCGGGAACGCGGAATCGGACGTACTTGCCATTTTGGGCATGCCCGCCGGCCAGAGGGGAGGAGGTTGTTTGATGCGCCGCCTCTTGTTGGCTCGCTATCTGTATGCCTTGGCTCCTAACTCGATTAAAATCAAGGGTTTATTCTCTTGTCCCTTGTTTGATTGTTGTTTGATGAGAATGACCTTATGACCACGGATACAAGCGAACGCGGTCTTGAGCGGCTGATCTGCATGGCGCTGACCGGCTCGCCCTGCGATCCGGGCGTTGGGCCGGCCGATTCGGTGGGTGAGAGGCCGGCGGTCTACGGCGTGGGCTGGATCTGCGGCGACCCCGGCGACTACGACCGCGAGTACTGCGTGGACCTGGTGCAGCTCACCGCTTTCCTGCGCGAGACCCAGCCGGAGACGGCCGAGTCGCTGGCTCTGGACGAGGACGGTCCGTCGCGGCGCAAGTTCCTGGCACGACTGCAGGGCGAAATCAGCAAGCGCGGCGCCATCGATGTGCTGCGCAACGGCCTCAAGCACGGGGCGCACGACCTCGACCTCTTCTACGGCACGCCGTCGCCGGGCAACGAGAAGGCGAAGACGCTCTACGAGGCCAACCGCTTTTCGGTCACGCGGCAGCTGCGCTACAGCCGTGACGAGACGCAGCTCGCCCTCGACCTGGGGCTCTTCATCAACGGCCTGCCCGTGGCGACCTTCGAGCTGAAGAACAGCCTCACCAAGCAGACGGTTGCGGACGCGGTCTGGCAATACAAGAAGGACCGCAACCCGCGCGAGAAGCTCTTCGGGTTCGGCCGCTGCGTGGCGCATTTTGCGGTGGACGACCACGAGGTGAAGTTCTGCACGCACCTGAAGGGCAAGGCGTCGTGGTTTCTGCCTTTCAACCTTGGCTGGAATGACGGCGCGGGCAACCCGCCCAACCCCGAGGGTATCAAGACCGACTACTTGTGGAAGCGGGTGCTGACCCGCGAGAGCCTGACAAACATCCTCGAGAACTACGCACAGGTCGTCGAGACGAAGGACGAGAAGACCGGGCGCAAGAAGAAAGCCCAGATCTGGCCGCGCTTTCACCAGCTCGACGTGGTGCGCAAGCTGCTGGCCGATGCAGGGGCCGAAGGGGCGGGCAAGCGCTACCTGATCCAGCACTCGGCGGGCAGCGGCAAGTCCTACTCCATCGCCTGGCTGGCGCACCAGCTGATCGGGCTCGAGAAGGACGACAAGCGGGTCTTCGACTCGATCATCGTTGTCACGGACCGGCGCATCCTCGACAAACAGATCCGCAACACAATCAAGCAATATGCCCAGGTGGGGGCGACGGTGGGTGCGGTGACTGGGGACGGCAGCAGCAAGACCAAGCAGCTGGCCGGATTTCTCGCCGCGGGCAAGAAAATCATTATATCGACTGTACAAACCTTTCCCTTCATCCTCGACGAGATCGGCAGCGAGCAGCGCGGCCGCAATTTCGCAATCATCATCGACGAAGCCCACTCGAGCCAGGGCGGCAAGACCTCGGCGGCCATGTCCCGGGCACTCTCGGAGGCGGGCGAAGAGGTGGAGGGCGAGACCTTCGAGGACAAGATCAACCGGCTGATGGATGCGCACAAGCTCCTGCCCAACGCCAGCTACTTCGCCTTTACAGCCACGCCCAAAAACAGGACGCTCGAACTCTTCGGCGCGCCGGCCCCGCAGGCTGACGGGAAGGTGAAACACCTGCCTTTCCACAGCTACACGATGAAGCAAGCGATCCAGGAGGGCTTCATCCTCGACGTGCTCAAGCACTACACGCCGGTGCTGAGCTACTACAAGCTGACCAAGACGGTGGAGGGCGATCCCGAGTTCGACACCAAGAAGGCGAGGAAGAAGCTGCGCCGCTACGTCGAGGGGCATGAGCACGCCATCCGGCTGAAAGCCGAGATCATGGTGGACCACTTCCACGAGCAGGTGCTGGCGCTCGGCAAGATCGGAGGGCAGGCACGGGCGATGGTGGTGACGTCCGGCATCGAGCGGGCGATCCAATACTACCATGCCATCCGAGACTATCTCGCCGAGCGCAAGAGTCCGCACAAGGCGATCGTGGCATTCTCCGGCGAGCACGAATACGGCGGGACGAAGGTGAGCGAGGCGTCGCTCAACGATTTTCCGTCGGGCAAGATCACCGAAAAGATCCAGGAGAATCCCTACCGGTTTCTGGTCTGCGCCGACAAGTTCCAGACCGGGTACGACGAACCGCTGCTGCACACGATGTACGTGGACAAGATCCTTTCGGATATCAAGGCTGTCCAGACACTCTCGCGGCTCAACCGCGCTCCGCCTAAGAAGCACGATGTCTTCGTGCTCGATTTCATGAACGACACCGACACCATCAAGGAAGCGTTCTCCGACTATTACCGCACGACGATCCTGGCCGAGGAGACCGACCCCGACAAGCTCCACGACCTGCAGGCGGACCTCGACGGCTATCAAGTTTACACGCCGGAGCATATCGATGATTTCGTGGAGCGTTATCTGGGCGGCGCCGAACGCGACCAGCTCGACCCGATCCTCGACGCCTGTGTGGCTGTCTACAAGGCCGAGCTCGACGAGGACGGGCAGGTTGACTTCAAGGGCAAAGCCAAGGCCTTCACGCGCACCTACGGGTTTCTCTCATCTGTGCTGCCCTACACCAACGCCGAGTGGGAAAAGCGCTCGATTTTCCTCAATTTCCTCGTTTCGAAGCTGCCGGCGCCGGTGGAGGAGGACCTCTCCAGGGGCATCCTGGAGGCCATCGACATGGACAGCTATCGCGTTGAGAAGCAGTCGGCGCGCAAGATCCTGCTTCCCGACGAAGATGCCGAGATCGAACCGGTACCGACCAGCGGCGGCGGTCACAAGGCCGAACCGGAGCTGGACCGGCTCTCGAATATCATCAAGGCGTTCAACGATCAGTTCGGTAACATCCCCTGGGAGGATACCGACCGGGTGCACAAGCTCATCACCGAGGATATCCCAGCCCGGGTGGCGGCGGATTCGGCCTACAAGAACGCTCAACAGTATTCCGATAAACAGAACGCCCGCATCGAGCACGACAAGGCGCTGGTACGCGTGATGACGGCCGTGATGAAAGACGACACCGAGCTTTTCAAGCAGTTCATGGACAACGAAGGGTTCAGACGTTGGATGATGGACACTGTGTTCGGGCTGACGTATGGAGGGAGCGAGGCCTGATTACAGTATTCGTGCGCTTCGTGCTACACCGGGTGAATACAGAAGTACGACGAGTAACTGACGAGACCACGATTTAGACCGATGGACGCAACTCAACAGAGGGAGCAAGGAATTCGTTTGGCTGCGTTCGAGTGGCTGGCGGAACAGGTGGATATTTACGGTGATGTGTTGCCGCGAACCCTCCTGTTGCACGGTTTCGAAAACAAAGGACAGAGAATAGCCCTGGTCAGCCAGCAGGGCATCTTCAAACCGAGAGTCTTCAAGAAAATCCCCATATCGATCACGACTACGATCAAGGGGCCGTACGACGACAGTTTCGATAAGGACGGGCTTCTCCGATATAAATACAGAGGTACGAATCCGATGCATCCCGACAATGTCGGGCTTCGCCTGGCCATGCAGCATCGAGTTCCGCTGGTCTACTTTCATGCGGTCTTTAGAGGCAAGTACCTGGCTGTCTGGCCGGTCTATATTGTCGGGGACGATCCGAGTGAATTAAGATTCACCGTTGCGGTCGACGATGTTGAGTTTGTCGACAGGAGCACACAGGAAGACTGGGATAATCTGCGTGTCGCCGATAGCTCAAAGGACGAGTCGCGGAGGGTTTACATCACGGCAACTGTACGTCAGAGGTTGCATCAGCGTTCTTTTCGCGAAAAAGTGCTCCGGGCCTATCGCGACCAGTGTGCGTTTTGCCGGCTGAGACATCTCGAACTCCTCGACGCGGCCCACATAATCCCGGACAGTGAACCCGGCGGCGATCCGATCGTTACCAACGGCTTGGCTCTCTGCAAGCTGCATCATGCCGCATTCGACAAGTACTTCCTCGGCGTTCGCCCCGACTACACGATCGATGTCAGGGATGACGTACTTGATGAGCAGGATGGTCCGATGCTCCTTCACGGTCTTCAGGGGTTGCACCGCCGGAGGATTGTCGTTCCTGCACGAATCGCACAAAGACCCGATCCAGAGCTTTTGCAGAGAAGATATGTACGGTTCCAGTCCACTGGATAAAGGTAGTGCGGGGTATGTACGCAACCCATGTTTCCGGTTGCACGTCACTTTCCTTCCCGGAAGATGGAAAGAGCAGGAAGAATGTTTCGAGCTGCGCGGGGTGGGGGGATGGTTGGTTTTTTTCTGCGTTTGCTTAATGGTGGGGGTGTGCTTTGGTGAAATTCCCTTTGGGACCACTATGTGGGGTGTGATGAAACTATTTCCTGAGCACTAAGCAGAACATGGGAGATCACCGCCATCGAGGCAAACTTGAAGGAGATCGGGTATGGGGGGTGAGAAGGGGAAACTCGACTTTGCATCGCTCGTTGACGCCGTTCGGTACGCCCACGAACACTTCGGCGCCCAGGCCGGAAAGGCCGTCAATATCAGCCTGACACTGAGGAATTGGGTGATCGGGTGTTATATCCGCGAGTATGAGCAGAACGGGGCGGATCGGGCGCAGTACGGACAAAATCTCCTGAGCCGATTGAGCAAACGGCTCGGAGAGGAAGGGAGCGTCGCGTATCATCCCCGGGAACTGAGGCGGTGCCGGGAGTTCTACATCGTCTATCCCCAGATCGGGGGGACGCTGTCCCGCGAATTGGAGCGTCTGCTGCCGCGAAAGATCCGAGAGTCGCTGCCTCCCGGATCAGGAACGGACGCGCCTGCCGGGATTCGGGGGACACTGTCCCCCGAATTGCAGATACCGCCCGAACGCCTCGTCACGTCCCTTTCATTCAGCCACTTCGCCGAGCTCATCCCCATTGACGACCCCCTCAAACGCGCCTTCTACGAGATCGAGGCCATGCGCGGCAACTGGTCGGTTCGCGAGCTCAAACGCCAGATCGGCAGCCTCTACTTCGAGCGGTCCGGTCTCTCGAAGGACAAGGCCAAGCTGGCCGCGTTGGTGAAATCCGGTGCGGAGGCGGCCGAGCCGCGGCTCGCCGTCCGTGACCCGTACGTGTTCGAGTTCCTCGGCCTCCAGCCGAGGGAGGTGATGGGCGAGTCCGACCTGGAAGACGGCCTGCTCGACAAGCTGCAGGACTTCCTGCTCGAACTGGGCCACGGATTCTGCTTCGAAGTGCGTCAGAAATGCATCCTCCTCGGCGACACGCACGCCTTTATTGACCTCGTCTTTTACCACCGGATCCTCAAGTGCCACGTCCTCGTCGAGTTGAAGGTGGCGCGGCTCAGCCACGAACATCTGGGCCAGCTCAACACCTATGTGAGCTGGTTCAAGAGGAACATGATGACCGCGGGCGACAATCCCCCTGTCGGCATCCTGCTCTGCACCCAGAAGGACCATACCCTGGTCGAATACGCCCTCGCCGACATGGACAACCATCTTTTCGTTTCCAAGTACCAGATCGAGCTGCCCAGCCGGGAGGAGATCCGGCGTTTCCTCGAAGCCCAGCTCAAGGAGGTGGGCGATGGGGGGGTAGGTGGGAGGCGCGATTGACACGGCTTGCCAAGATCTACGAGTTCGAAGACGCTGTTGAGAGATCGCTCCAGACAGCGCTTCGCGTGGTTGTATATTGGTACAGCTGATGATCAAATAATAAAAAGGAGTGTCCGGTGGACCCCCCCCGTGGATACATAGGGCTGACCGATCCGGAGTGGTATAAATTTTTGTCCGTCCAGCCGCGTGTTGATGAAGTCAACTTCTGGCAGCCGCACGGGAATCGTTCATTTCGAGCGCTTGAACCCGGAGAGCCATTCTTTTTCAAGCTTCGAGCCCCATTAAAGGCGATAGCGGGTTTTGGTTTTTTTGAGAGGTACGAAAGCCTCCCCGCTTGGCTGGCTTGGGATTGTTTCCGCGAAAAGAATGGAGCTCCCGACTTCGAATCCATGATCGACCGAATCGTGCGCCTGCGCAGAGATGATGGACCGCCTACTCGCGCCGGGGATTTCTGGATCGGATGTATCATGATCTCGGCACCTGTTTTTTTCGCCAAAGATGCATGGGTGTCTCCACCGGCCGACTGGGCGAGGGCGGGAATTCAGCAGGGTAAGAGGTATCAACTCGACTCAGGCGAGGGACGCCGAATCTTCGATGAATGCCTTGAACGCGCGCGAAACGGGGCGTACTACTGGAACGTCGAGCCGTATGATGAGATCGTAGACAAAGGATTGCCACGCTACGGAAGCCCCATTCCCGTACGACCTCGTATGGGTCAGGGATTGTTTTCCCTAGCAGTCCGTGATGCATACAAGGGTGCTTGCGCTGTAACACGCGAGCGCTCAGATCCTGTCTTGGAGGCTGCACACATCAGGCCCTATGCGCAGGGTGGCCAGCACCGGGTCGATAACGGCCTCCTGCTGCGCCGTGATCTGCACAGTCTTTATGACCGTGGCTATGTTACTGTCACGGAGGACTACACCTTTCGTGTTGGTGACAGTCTTCGCGATGAATTCAAGAACGGCCGAAGCTACTATGGTCTGGATGGTTCAGCAATAGCGGTTCCCTCCAGGAAGTTGCTTCGTCCCAAGAGAGAACTTCTTGCTTGGCACCGGCAGGAAGTCTATAGGGGGTAAGCGAAGCCGGTCAAAAGCCACTGTAATTTGCAGTAATTCCCCAACAAAAACGAAAACAACCAAACATGAACAATCCCATCCAAATCAATGAAGCAACAGCCGCCGACCTTCCCTCCATCGAGCCGTTGATCTTCGAGCTGTTCGAAGCCATGGAGAGCCCGCCGCGCGGCGGGCGGCGACATGCCCTTGAGAACTGCCGCGCCCTGATGAAGGACCCGACGCACCACATGCTTGTTGCGAGGATGGGGGATTCGGTCGTCGGGTTGATCAACTTCATGACAAGGAGGACGATCGCGCACGCCCGGCCCTCCGGCCTGATCGACGAGCTGATTGTTTCGGCGGAATGCCGCGGCCGCGGAATCGGCAAACGCCTGATCAGTGCGGCCGCGGAGAAGTGCCGGGAGCTCGGCTGCGAGGAGCTCGAGGTCACCACGGAGAAGGCCAACGCCGGTGCAAGAGAGTTCTACAAGAAGTGCGGTTTCGATGAGGACGCCGTGCTCCTGGAGAGGTTGGTCGGCGATTGAAGAACGGGGAACAAGCATGTGCTAGCAGCGGCTGGCTCTCATCTCTTCGCCGGTAACCAGCGAGCATACTCCACGTCTCAATAAACGTGTCTGAAAAAACAGAGTTCGAATGTGGTAAATCGTTGACAGTTGTTAAAAGATAACTGCAATATCCCACATGGCAAAGGAAACGGCAAAAGAGCGCATCCTCGCCCTGATCGCCGAGCGAGGGCTGATCAGCGCCGGCGACGTGGAAGAAATGGGGATCCACACCCAAGCTCTCACTCGTGTGGTTGCCGAGGGTGTGCTGGAGCGCGTTGCGCACGGTCGATATCGCCTCACCGATCAACCAATGACAGAACACCACAACCTGGCTCTGGCCGCTGCCGCCGCGCCGCGAGGAGTGATCTGCCTGTTCTCCGCCCTGAACTTCCACCAGCTCGGAACGCAGCTGCCTCATCAGGTATGGCTGGCCCTCGACCGCCGGGCACGGCGGCCGGCGATCGAATATCCGCCGCTCAAGGTGGTGCGTTTCAGCAAGGAAGCCCTATCAACAGGAGTCGAAACCCACCGAATCGAAGGGCAGCCCGTGCAGATTTTCACCATCGCGAAAACGATCGCCGACTGCTTCAAATACCGGAACAAGATCGGCCTGGATGTAGCACTCGAAGCCCTCAAGGAAGGATGGCGTGACCACCGTTTCAAAATGGCCGACCTGGAACGGTTCATGGAAATCTGCCGCATGTCGCAGGTCATGCGCCCCTATCTGGAGGCTGTTGTCTTTTGACACCACCCCCTCCCAAAAACCGCCTGGAGACAAAGTATGAAATTCACCACGCCGGATTTGGAAATCGAGGTGCGGCCGGGGACCGTTGCCGA
This sequence comes from uncultured Phycisphaerales bacterium, assembly GCA_964633825.1. GTDB lineage: Bacteria > Planctomycetota > B15-G4 > B15-G4 > CAYZWU01 > CAZWHE01. Next base: position 12,516 of record CAZWHE010000024.1, read on the forward strand.
CGTCCCTTTGCTGCTGTCGTTCATCAAGTCGATGGCCGAGTTCGAAAAGCTCGAGGTCAAGGCAACGGAGGAGGCTCTGAAGGAGTCGCTCTTCTGCGAAACCCCGGCGGGGCACAGCCTGCTCGCTTTCGTGGCCGGCGAGCCTGCTGCTTATGTCACCTATTTCTTCACCTTTTCATCCATGATCGGGAAGCGCGGCCTCTGGCTGGACGACTTGTTCGTGAAACCGGAGTTCCGCAGCAAAGGCATCGGCAGGGCTTTGATGGCTTACATGGCCGATGTGGCGATCGAAAACAGATGCGGCCGCTTCGAGTGGATCGTGCTTGACTGGAACACAACCGCCATCGATTTCTACCAGGGACTGGGCGCGGCTGTTCTCGATGACTGGCGGGTTTGCCGCCTCGATGAGGAAAAACTGGCGGGTCTTGCCGAAGGGATTGTCAGGAAGGACAATGGGGGATAAGCGTGCACCTGGCTACTCGATGCCGCGGATCCAAAGAACGACGTCTAATATTGCATCGACACGCACAACAGAAGGGAGACAAGATGCTGACCTTTGAAAAGATTCCAATCGACCTGGCCCGCGAGGAAAAGCTGAAGGGCTTCGAGGAAATCTTCCGGGCCCGGGTGCCCGGCGGCTGGCTGGTCGTTCTGAAGCAAGGGGCGGCTGAACAGCTTGGCGGGATCTGCTTCGTGCCCGATCCCGATCATGAGTGGAATGGGTTGTCGAACCCGTAGGGGGCCTGATCGCTCAATGGTTCAGCCGGGTTATGTATATATGGTATGTTTTTCAGAACAAGTGCCTGTGAAAAGGAGAAGCCCGCAGAACCACCGTTTAATTAATATGTTGATATTAAAGGAGTAAAGAGAAATCAACCCTTCGCGGTGCCTCTGCTGAACCGGTTCATTCGCCGTCAGATTTCGAACGAGCACGAGACATTGCCGAACGGCGGGGTTTAGAAACTCTGCCGGGAGGGGAGCCTCCGCGAGTTAGCGACCCGACGAGCGCGTGAAGATTAATCGGCTTTCACCCGGACGCTGACGTGCGCCGCGTGTGCTTACAGAGGCTTCTCCTGTTCACTGGGTAAATAAGTATATTTTTTCTTGGCAATAGCATGATATCCGTGCTATTATGCTAATATGATATTGTCGTTCCGCGATCAGGGCACAGAAGATGTTTTCAACGGGCGTTCAACTAAGACGTCGAGAAAAACCTTGCCTCGAGATTTGTGGCGGGTGGCGCACCGTCGTTTGGATCAACTCGACTCTGCAGAACGTCTCCAAGACCTTCGCGTTCCGCCGGGCAATCGATTAGAGGCTTTGAGCGGCAGCCGTCGGAGTCAGCATAGTATACGGATAAACGATCAATATCGGATCTGCTTCGTTTGGATGCAAAACGGTCCGGAGCAGGTTGAAATCGTGGATTATCACTAGATATAGATTTTGTAAAAAAAAAGGAAAGTGATTATGGCTCGTGTACCGACGCACCGACCCCCGACTCATCCGGGCGAGATGTTGCTGGAAGAGTTTCTGATTCCGATGGAGCTGACTCAAAGGCAATTGGCCGATGCAATCCGGGTTCCTTACCAGAGGGTCAATGAGTTGGTCAACGCGCGGAGAGGCTTGACCCCCAGTACCGCGCTTCGTCTCGCGAAGTTTTTTGGGATGTCTGCCACGTTTTGGATGAATCTACAGTTGCGTTGGGATCTCTTCCAAGCAGAGCGGAAAGAAGCGGCTCTCCTGACAAAAATCCGTCGTTATTCAAAGCGAAGCGGACCAAGGGTGACTGCGTAGTCAGGTCATGTCGCGGCGCTTCAGTCGGACCGGCCTTTGCACGGCTGCGGCCGGCGCACGGGCTGTTACGAATTCCTAAAATAACCATTGGAGAAACCCTGGTGAGCAAGACGGCGAAACGGACCCTGTTCATCCTCTACGTCGCCGATCAGGAGCGCAGCCGCTCGTTCTATGGCGAAGTCCTCGGCGTCGAGCCGTCGCTGGACGTTCCCGGAATGACGGAGTTCCCGCTGCCGGGCGGCGGTTATCTCGGGTTGATGCCGGAAAAGGGGATCGTCCGGCTGCTCGGGGAGGCTCTGCCCGATCCGGCCTCGGCCTCGGGTGTTCCGCGGTCGGAGCTCTACCTCGTTGTCGACAGCGCGTCGGCGTACCACGGCCGGGCCGTTGCGTCGGGCGCAAAGGAGGTCAGTCCGCTCCTGGAGCGCAATTGGGGCGACATGGCGGCGTACAGCCTCGATCCCGACGGGCACGTTTTGGCCTTTGCCGAACCGGTCGCAGCGCCCTAGCTACGGGTCACTACGTATTGTGTCCCCCTACCAAGCGTGCGGGATCGAGGAGGGTGCGCAGCTCTTCCTCGGGGAGATCGGTCTTCTCCTTCGCCACGTCGAGAAGGGGCCGCCCGGAAGAGAAGGCGTCCCGGGCGATCTCGGCCGCCTTGTCGTATCCCACGGCGGGGACGAGGGCCGTGACCAGGACGGGGTTTCGCGAGAGCAACTCCTCGACGCGCTTCTCGTTGACGCGAAACCCGGCGATCGCCTTGTCCGCCAGGAGCCGGGCCGCGTTGGAGAGAAGCAGGATGCTCTGCAGGAGGTTGTGGGCGATGAGGGGAAGCATGGCGTTGAGCTGAAACCTTCCCCCTGCTCCGGCCGCCGTGATCGCGGCGTCGCTCCCCATCACCTGGACACAGGCCATGGCAGCGGCCTCGGGGATCACGGGGTTCACCTTGCCCGGCATGATGCTGCTTCCGGGCTGCAGCGCCGGGAGGGTGATCTCGCCCAGCCCCGCATGAGGGCCGCTGTTCATCAGAATGAGGTCGCTCGAGATCTTGGCAAGGCTCACGGCCAGGGTCTTGAGCTGGCCGCTCATCTCCACGGCCGCGTCCCGGCTCGACTGGGCCTCGAAAGGATTGTCGGCTTTTCGAAAAGGAATCCCCGTCTTTTCCGCGAGCCGCTCGATGACCCTTTCGGCGAACTCGGGGTGGGTGTTCACGCCGGTTCCCACGGCGGTTCCGCCCAACGCCAGGGCCCGGAGCCGCTCGAGCGAGCTCTCGATCCGCTCGCGGCCGAGCCCGACCTGGGCCGCCCAGCCGCCGAGCTCCTGGCCGAAGGTGACGGGCAAGGCGTCCATCATGTGGGTGCGCCCCGTCTTGACGACCTTGTCGAGCTCGCGGGCGCGCTTTTCGATCACGGCCTGAAGATGTTCGAGCGCGGGAAGGAGCCGCACGCCGATCCCCATGCAGGCGCTCGCGTGAATCGCCGTTGGAATCACGTCGTTCGAGCTCTGGCCGAGGTTGACGTGGTCATTGGGGTGGACCGGCCGGCCCAGGCGGTCGGACGCGATCCGGGCGATCACCTCGTTGGCGTTCATGTTGGTGCTCGTTCCCGATCCTGTCTGGAAAACGTCGACAGGAAAGTGGGCGTCGAGAGAGCCGGCTTCCACCTCCGCCGCAGCCGCCGCAATGGCGCCGGCCCGCTCCGCGTCGAGAAAGCCGAGTTCGCCGTTGACCCGGGCCGCCGCCTCCTTGATCATGCCGAGCGCGCGGATGAAGTCCCGCGGCATGCCGAGCCCGCTCATGGAAAAGTTCTCAACAGCCCTCTGTGTCTGTGCTCCGTAAAGTGCGTCCTCGGAAACCTTTATATCGCCCAAACTGTCGCGTTCTTTGCGTTTCTTTGTTTTATTCATGATCACTCTCCGGAGGCGGGGTTTTGTGGAATGAGCCACGCTTCCCGCCCCCTTTTTTAATAGCACAAGGAGCCTCCGGGGCGGGTTTCAAGGGGGGAAATTTGGGGTGATCTGGTAAAATAAAATCAATGTGTGAGAAGGCCGCTACCGCCAACGGACCACTCCGCAACCCGCGGATGAACGGCGTGGATGAGAACCAGGGGTAAACAAAAGGAGGTAAAGAATGTTTAACCAGATATTTTCCAGTTTTACATTCGGGTGGTTGGGTTCGGCGATGCTCGCTTTTCTGTTCGTGGCGTTGTTGTTTAAACCCGACCGGATTCAGCGACCCGGGTATTTCTGGAAGGGCTGTCTGCTATTCGTATTGTCGCTTGTTGTGCCTGCAGTGTTCAGCCTCTTTGTTGGCGAATTCGATCCGGATAAGTATCTCGGCAGCGGATTTTCGGTAGTTAAAGTACTGGCAATCATACAGCCGGTATTGTTCTCCCTGAGCGTGCTCATGGTGTTTTACTCACTGATTCCCGCATCGAACACGGGTTCCTACTGGCCCTTTTCCGGCAAGCAGAAGGTGAAGCAGAAAACTCGCAGCACACCCCATGGCCGGAAAACTCCATTCGACGCCGAGGACGAAACTCAATGAACGACACACCGGCTGATATCGAGACCCGGTTCCGGGAGCTGATTCTGGCGCGATCGCCCGCGCAAAGGCTGGCCATGGCCGGCCGCATGTTCGCCACGGCAAAAGCCCTGGTTCGGGCGGGACTCCTTGACATGCATGGTATAATCGATCCGGTGGATCTTCGAAAACACCTGTTCCTCAGGCTTTACGGCCGGGACTTCGCTGAGCCGGAAAAAGCGAGGATTCTCGATTGCTTGAGGGCGACCTGACGCCGCGATCTCCAGCAAAGCGATGAAACAACCCCGCGGCCCGCGGATGATTGATAGAGAAAAAGCCTAAGTCCAAAGCCGGTTTCCGAACTCTGTTTACGTAAAGGAGGTTCGCCATGAAAAAGATCCCTCTTCTCTTCTGTCTCATCCCGGCCCTGGCGCTGCTCTCGTTGCAGGCGGCGGCCCAGAACGCGCCCAACTTCGCCCCCGGCCAGTACATCCTCAGCGACAACAGACCGATGGAGGGGGACAACCTGCTCACCGCCCCGAATGTGTGCGACTGGAACGACGACGGCAGGAAGGACATTCTCGTGGGACTGTTCTACAGGGGGAACATCGATCTCTTTTTGAACCAGGGAACCGACGCTGATCCCGTCTTCTGGCCCGGAACCAGGCTGCAGGCGGACGGGGTCGATATCTCTGTCGGATATGGCTGATGCATCGGCGCGACTCCACATGGCGTGGATTGGAACGGCGACGGAATGATAGACCTGATTTCGGGAGAGTACAACGGCAAGGTTCATCTCTATCTCAATGTGGGAACAGCCAAGGATCCTGTCCTGACCGGCGCCGGATACGTGAAGGTCGGCAACAGCGACATCAGTGTGACCCGTTACTCCGTGCCCACGACCGCCGACTGGAACGGCGACGGCCTCTTCGATCTCCTCGTGGGAGGGTACGACGGAAGGGTGTGGCTCTTCATCAACGACGGTACGGTTTCGTCGCCCCATTTCTCGACCACCCAGTACGTCCAGGACAGCGGGGTCGATCTCGATGTGGGAAGCAGCTCCGCTCCCAGTGTGGACGACCTGAACGGCGACGGCCTCATCGACCTGATCGTGGGAAACAGCGCGGGCAGCGTCTATTATTACAGGAACACCGGCATGATGAGCTCCCCCTCTTTTTCGGGGTACGAGGTCCTGGCGACGAGCGGAGAGCCGATCGATACCTTTTCCTACGCCCGGCCGAACGCGGTCGACTGGAACAACGACGGGGACACGGACATCGTCGTGGGCCAGCGCTACGGAGTGCCTACTCTCCATCTCAACGATTCGACCACGGTTCTGCTTCCCGACCTCGAACTCCAGCTCATCGGAACCGGTCTCATCTATCCTCAGGGAGGCACGATCTCTTTCAAGATCATCGCCGGAAACCCTCACAAGACGGCCATAACAACCGATTTTTTCACCACCGTGCAGTCTCCCGAGCTCGGCTTCTGGGGACCTGTGATGAACTACCAGAACGTGACCCTTCCCCCAGGGTCGGTCCATATCGCCAACAAGAGCTTCTATGTCCCGGCGTCCGTTCCGACAGGCTCCTACTATTACTTCGCCTATTTCGGAACATCGGCGGACTGGATCTTCACAAAGAGAGATTATTTCAACTTTTACAAGATGTGATCCCGGGAGGACCGTTTTCCGGGAAGAAAGAGTTATTTCGTTTTCGTGTTAAAAATAACATGAATACGAAATGAAATGCAGGTGCGGCTGTTCCCCGAATACGCGGAAACGGCCTTGTGACGGGGCTGCGACATATAAAAATAAATAAATTTGCATATAATACTTGACAACATTCCCTTTTGAGGATATTAAAGCCTGTTCGATTTGTCGATTTTGGATGACGAAATGAGAAAGAAACCGGAACAGACTGCGATGTCGCACACTTGGCGGTGGTGGTGGTACGCCCTCTCCGCTCGGACAGCGGCGTCTGCAAGCCTCTCCGGTTGATTTTCTAAAAAACGCAGACTCCGGAACCCGCTGTCCGATGGACGGCGGGTTTTTCTTTTTTTGGGTGCGCCGAACCTTTGGCCGGCGCCGAAAGATTTGAACGGTGCCGTAAGAGAAAAGGAGCTTTTCATGCTCAGTCCGTCGCTCGATGATTATCTGAAACTGGCCGAGCAGGGGATACGAACCCCTCTCAGAAAAAGGATCCCGGCCGACCTCGATACTCCCGTTTCGGCCTTCCTGAAGCTCAAGCCGCGGGGCGCCGTCTTCCTCCTCGAAAGCGTGGAGCAGGGCATCCAGGTGGGACGTTACTCCTTCATCGGGGTTTCGCCCTACGCGTCTACCCGGCTCTTGAACGAGACGGTCGAGATCGTCAAGGGGGGAGAGACCCGCCGCGAGCCCGTCGATGTGGCGGATCCCTTCTCATTCATCCGCCGCGAGCTCGCCCGCAACGGCTTTCAGTCGGAAGGCGATCTTCCCGGCCCCTTCGCCGGCGCCGTGGGGTACATCTCCTACGACATGGTCCGCTACTTCGAGCAAATGCCGCCCCTCAACGGGGAAGGGCTCGGCCTCCCGGACTATCACTTTCTCTTTCCCGGAACGATCGCGCTTTTCGACCACGTGAAAAGCGAGATCGAGATCGTCACCCTGCCGCCCGACTGGGAGCCGGAGAAAGCATACACCGCGGCCCGGGACCAGATCGAATTCCTTCTCGAGGCGCTCCGGTCGCCCCGGCCGCAGGACAGCGGGGCCGCGCCGGAGAGTGTCGATCCTTCGCCCGTCTTCCCGATGACGAAAAAAGAATTCAGGGAAAATGTCCTCCGGGCGAAGGACCACATTCTCGAGGGCGATGCCTTCCAGATCGTCCTCTCCCAGCGCCTCCGGGGCGAGACGCACGCCCCGCCTTTCCAGGTCTACCGGGCGCTCAGGATCCTCAACCCCTCGCCCTACATGTTCTTCATCGATTTCGGCGACTACCAGGTGATCGGGTCTTCTCCCGAAATGCTCGTCAAGCTCGACAAACGCAAGGCCACCCTCTGTCCCATCGCCGGCACCAGGCCGCGCGGGAAGACGCCGGCCGAGGACATCGAGCTGGAAGAGGAACTCCTGTCGAACGAGAAGGAGCGCGCCGAGCACGTCATGCTCGTCGACCTCGGCCGGAACGATCTCGGCAGGGTCTGCGAGGCCGGGACGGTCCTGCCCGAATCGCTCATGCAGGTCGAAAAGTACTCCCACGTGATGCACATCGTCTCGCGGGTCACGGGAACGCTCCGGTCCGACCTCGACATGTTCGACCTCTTCAAGGCGGCTTTCCCCGCCGGAACGGTCACGGGCGCCCCGAAGATCCGGGCCATGGAGATCATCAACGACCTCGAAGACGAGGCGCGCGGTCCCTACGCCGGCGCCGTCGGTTACTTCGGACGGCAGGGCGACATGGACATGTGCATCACGATCAGGACGCTGCTCATGAGGGGAAAGGACTACTTCGCCCAGGCCGGGGCCGGCATCGTCGTCGACTCCGATCCCGCCTTCGAATACAAGGAAACGCTCAGCAAGATCGAGGCGATCATCAAGGCCGTTTCCAATGCACAGGAGGGGTTTTGACCATGCATCTTCTCATCGATAACTACGATTCCTTCACCTTCAATATTGTCCAGGCGCTCGGCGAGCTGGGGGAGGAGGTCCGCGTGGTCCGGAACGACAAGATCGGGGTGGATGAAGCCCGGGCCCTGAGCCCCGAGACGCTCATCGTCTCTCCCGGGCCGGGGAAGCCCGCCGACGCCGGGATCTCGACGGACCTCATCCGGCATTTCGTCGGGAAGATTCCCATCCTCGGTGTCTGCCTCGGGCACCAGTGCATCGTCGAGGCTTTCGGCGGGACGATCGAGCGCGCCGGCCGGGTGATGCACGGCAAGGTGTCGAGCATCTATCACGACGGCAGAACGATTTTCGACGGGCTTTCCAATCCGATCACGGCGACGCGCTACCACTCGCTCATCGTGCACGAAGAGAAGGTTCCGGCCGAGCTCGAGGTGTCGGCCTACACCTCCGAGGGCGAGATCATGGGGGTCCGGGTCAGGGGAGAGCTCGTGGAGGGGGTGCAGTTCCATCCCGAATCGATCCTGACGCCCGAAGGCAGGCAGCTCTTTTCCAACTTTCTTCAGGCCGCGCGATCGGGAGGACAATGATCATGGCCGATCGGATTCTCGAAAAGATCATGGCGAGACAAGATCTTTCCCTCGACGAAGCGAAGGAGCTGATGAGCTCGATCATGAGCGGCGAGGTCGGCCACGCCACGATAGCCGCGATCCTGACCACCCTCCGGATGAAAGGGGAAACGGTGGACGAGATCACGGGCTTCGCTTCCGCCATGAGGGAGAATGCCGTGCGCATCTCTCCCAGCCAGAACGGTTTGATCGATACGTGCGGCACGGGAGGGGACGCACAGTCGACCTTCAACATCTCCACGGCCGCCGCGCTCGTCGCCGCCGCCATGGGAATCCCCGTGGCCAAGCACGGAAACCGCGCCGTTTCGTCGAGCTGCGGGAGCGCCGACGTTCTCGAAGCGCTCGGCGTCAACATCGATATCGAGCCCGGCGCCGTGGCGGGACTGATCGACAAGGTCGGCATCGGATTTCTCTTCGCGCCGCACCTCCATCCCGCCATGAAGCACGCGGCCCCCGTCCGGAAGGAGCTCGGTGTGCGCACCGTGTTCAACCTCCTCGGCCCCCTCACGAACCCGGCCGGCGTGAAGCGCCAGCTCGTCGGTGTTTTCGACCGGGACCTGACCGACCCGGTCTGCCGCGTGCTCGGCGCGCTCGGCGCGGAAAAGGCTTTTGTCGTCCACGGCCTCGACGGGATGGATGAGGTGTCGATCACGAGCGAAACGATCGTGAGCGTTCTCGAGAACGGCCGGGTGGGGACCTTCCGGTTCGCGCCCGAGGACGCCGGTCTCGACAGGGCCTGCATGGACGAGATCTCGGGCGGCTCGGCCGAGGAGAACGCCGCCCACATCGAAAGCATTTTCAACGGAGAGGAAGGGGCCCGTCGCGACGCCGTTCTGCTGAACGCCGGTTTTGCGGCCCAGCTCGCCGGCCGCGCGCAGAGCCCGCTCGACGGGGTCAGCATGGCCAGGGAAGCGATCGAATCGGGCCGGGCCCGCGAGACCCTGGCCGCGCTGTGCGAGGCGTCCCAAGCAGCATCGGCCGAAAACGGAAAAACCGAACCCGAACCTGCCGACTCCGGAAGGGAGGTTGAAAAGTGACCGGTTTTCTCGAACGCGTGGTCAAGGAAAAGGCGGTCGAGATCGCCGCCAAGAAAGAAGCTTCTCCCGTTGCCGAACTGGAACGCCGCGCCGCGAAAGAGCCGCTGCGGGATTTCCGGCAAGCCATATCGCTACGGGGCGGGATTATCGCCGAGATCAAGAAGAGATCGCCCAGCGTGACGGCGTTCAGACAGTGCGGCGCTCCCCCGGAACTGGCCGCCGTCTACGAAACGAACGGCGCCCGCGCCATCTCGATCGTCACGGACGAGAGTCATTTCGGTACATCGCTGTCCGATCTGGCCGGAGTCAGGAGAGCCTCCTCGCTCCCCGTTCTCGTGAAGGATTTCGTCATCGACCCGTACCAGGTCGTCGAGGCGCGCGCCGCGGGCGCCGACGCGATCCTGCTCATCGCCCGAATCCTGCCGCTTCGCGCTTTTGTATCCCTTCTCCGTTACGCCCACGAGCTCGGCATGTCGGCTCTCGTCGAGTGCCACGACGAGGAGGACGTGGCGAAAGCGACAGCCGCCGGCGCCGGCATCATCGGCATCAACAACCGGGACCTCAAAACCCTCGAGGTTTCGACCGCTACGACGCGGCGTCTTCTTTCGGTGATACCCGACGGGGCGATCCGCGTTTCTGAGAGCGGAATCGCCACGCACGGCGAGATCGAGGAGCTCGTCGGCCTCGGTGTGGACGCTTTTCTCATCGGCGGTGCGCTCCTCGATTCCGTCGATCCCGGTCTGAAGCTCCGGGAGCTCATCGGAAACGGCGCGGCCCGGAGGGGAGCATGATGGAGAGGACGAGGGTCAAGGTTTGCGGAATCACGTCGCCCGGGGACGCAGTCGCATGCCGCGAACTCGGCGCGGACTGCCTCGGCGTGATCTTCGCTCCGAGCCCCCGCCGCGTCACGCTCGATCAGGCGCGCCGGATCAGGCGCGCCGTTCCCGGAGCGAAAGTCGTCGGTGTCTTTGCCGGTGCCGGACCGGAAGAAGTGGCGGCGGACGCCCTGACGGTCGGTCTCGACATGATCCAGCTCCACGGCGCTGAAACGAACGACTTCCTGGAAGCGCTCAAGAAATCCATCTCCCTGCCGGTCATCAAGGCGTTGCGCTGCGGAGAGGCGGCGGGCTGCGGCGGATTGCCGGCGTTCGGCGCCGCCGACTTCTTGCTCTTCGACCGGGACAAGAAGGACCCGGAAGAGGGAATAAAGAATTTGTGGAACGAGGCCGAAGAAGCTGTCAGGAAGGGATGCCGGATCTTCCTTGCCGGCGGGCTCGATCCAGGAAATGTCCGACAGGCGGTCGAGAGGGTGGCGCCTTATGGCGTGGACGTCTGCAGCGGCGTGGAGAAGGCGCCCGGCGTCAAGGACCCGGAAGCCGTCGAACGCTTCATTGCGGAGGCGATAGGGTGACAATCGGAAAAGATGAAAAAAGAGGCAGGTTCGGCAGGTTCGGCGGCCAGTACGTGCCCGAGACGCTCATGTCCTGTCTCATCGAGCTCGAGACGACGTACGAGTCGGCCATGGCCGATGCATCCTTTCTCGCCGAGCTCGAAGGGCTTCTGCGCGATTATTCGGGAAGGCCTACGCCTCTCTATCTCGCCGAAAACCTGGGCAGGCATTACGGAAACAGCGCGAAGATCTATCTCAAGCGCGAGGACCTCAACCACACGGGCGCTCACAAGATCAACAACTGCCTCGGCCAGGCCCTGCTCGCGAAAAAAATGGGGAAGAGACGCATCGTGGCCGAGACGGGCGCCGGACAGCACGGCGTGGCCACGGCCACGGTGGCCGCGCGCTTCCGGATGGAGTGCGTGATCTACATGGGCGAGGTCGACATGGCGCGCCAGAAACCGAACGTGCTGAGAATGGAGCTCCTCGGCGCCGAGGTGGTTCCCGTGCCGTCGGGGAGCCGCACCCTGAAGGACGCCACGAGCGAAGCGATCCGCGACTGGGTGACCAACGTGGAGACGACCCACTACATCCTCGGTTCCACCGTCGGCCCGCACCCTTACCCGGCCCTTGTCAGGGATTTCCAGTCAGTGATCGGGCGCGAGGCGCGGGAGCAGATCCTGGCGGCCGAGGGACGTCTTCCTTCGCACATCGTGGCGTGCGTGGGTGGGGGATCCAACGCGCTCGGGATCTTTTCCGCCTTTGTCGACGACAGCGAGGTGAAGCTCTACGGCGTGGAGGCGGGCGGTTCAACCGACGGGCACGCCGCCTCGCTTTCCATGGGGACGCCGGGCGTTCTTCACGGCTCTTTCAGCTACCTGCTGCAGGACGACGACGGCCAGGTGGAGCTCGCCCACTCGATTGCTCCCGGCCTCGACTATCCAGGCGTCGGTCCAGAGCACAGCTTCCTGAAGGATTCAGGGCGCGTGACCTATGCCAAGGTCACGAACGCCGAAGCGATCGTGGGATTCTTCGACCTCTCGAAGCACGAGGGGATCATTCCCGCGCTCGAACCATGCCACGCCCTGGCCTTCACCCGGAAGCTGCTCCGGGAAGAGCTTGTCGGCGAAGCCGCCGGCCGGGAGGCCGAAGCCGCCGGCGGACACCTCGTGATCGTCAACCTCTCGGGAAGGGGGGACAAGGACGTGGAGAGCGTCACCGAGGAGCTGAAGTCATGAGCCTGGACGAAAGAGCGCGATCCATCAAGGAGAAGGGCGGAAAAAGCCTCGTCCCTTTCTTCACCGCCGGTTATCCCGATGACGAGACTTTCCTGCGCCTCATCGAGGCGGCGTCACGGGCGGGGTGCAAGATCATCGAGGTCGGCATTCCCTTCTCCGACCCGATCGCCGACGGTCCCGTCATCCAAACGTCGTCCAAGCACGCGCTCGATGGGGGAATGTCGCTCGCGAAAGCCCTCGACCTGGCGGCCGAGGCATCCAGGGAAAATTCAGCCGAGCTTGTTTTCATGAGTTATTTCAACCCCATCCTGCGCATGGAACCCGTGAGCTTCACGAGACGCGCCAGGGAGGCCGGCGTCTCGGGCCTGATCGCGCCCGACGTTCCTCTCGAGGAGTCGGCCGAGATCCGCGAGACGCTCGGCGCGGGCGGGATCACCTTCGTCGACCTCGTGGCGCCCACTTCGGGCCGGGGTCGGATCGACCGGATCGCCGGGAATGCGCGGGGATTTCTCTATCTCGTCTCTCTCACGGGGGTCACGGGAGTGCGCACCTCCCTGTCGGAGGGCCTCGACGGTTTCATCGACGAGGTGCGCCAAGGAACGGATGTTCCCCTCTACGTCGGGTTCGGCATCTCGGGACGGGAGCAGGCCGTCCGGGCCGTGCGCCGTTCCGACGGCGTGATCATGGGGAGCGCCCTCATCAAGATCATCCAGTCCTCGAGGAGCGGGGACAAGGCGGTCGAAAGAGTGGAAGGTTTGCTGAAAGAAGTCAATCAAGCCATCAACGATTCGAAAGGGGATATCCAATGATGATCGTTGTCATGAAAAAGGACGCGCCCGTTTCCGAGATCAGCGGCGTGATCCGCAGGATCGAGGCGCTCGGCATGAGGCCGCGCCCTTCCCACGGTGCGCAGGGCACGACGATCGGCGTTATCGGAACGAACCACAGGGCCGAGCTCGCCGACGTGGAGACGATGCCGGGCGTGGAGCAGGTCATGCCGATCACCAAGTCCTTCAAGCTCGTCAACCGGGAGTTCAAACCGGAGCCCACGGTGATCAAGGTGAACGGCTGCTCGGTCGGGGGGGACGAGTTCATCGTCATGGCCGGGCCCTGCTCGGTCGAATCGCCCGAACAGTTCCTGTCCACGGCGAGGGCGGTGCGCGATGCAGGCGGCAGGATCCTCCGCGGCGGCGCCTTCAAGCCGAGGACCTCGCCGTACAGCTTCCAGGGCCTCGGCGAGGAGGGCCTCAAGATCATGCTGGCCGCCAAGAGGGAGACGGGACTCGCTTTCGTGACGGAGGTGATCTCTCCCGAGTACGTCTCACTGGTGAGCAAGTACGCCGACATCCTCCAGATCGGCGCCAGGAACATGCACAACTACGCCCTTCTCGAAGCGGTAGGGAAGGAGCGGAAGCCCGTCCTCCTGAAGCGCGGCATGTCGTCGACGATCGAGGAGCTTCTCCTCGCCGCCGAGTACCTCCTCTCGAACGGCAACAGCCTCGTCATGCCCTGCGAGCGCGGGATCAGGACCTTCGAGACGGCGACGCGCAACACCCTCGACATCTCCGCCGTGGCCGTGATCAAGCGGAACAGCCACCTCCCCGTGATCGTCGATCCGAGCCACGCCTCGGGCCACAAGGAATACATCTCGTCCATGGCGAAGGCGGCCGTGGCGGCCGGGGCGGACGGCATCATCGTGGAGACCCACCCTTCTCCCAAGGACGCCCTTTCGGACGGCAAGCAGAGCCTCACATTCGACGAATTCAAGGGGCTGATGGACGAGATCAGAAAGATCGCCGCCGCAGTGGGGAGGCGCGTGGCGGAGCCGGGTTAGGGGAGGCGGAGATGGTAATACTGTGGTGTTGCGGTATGGCTTACCAGCCCGTTGAAAAACTCTGCTGTGTGATTGATGCGGAAGGATGTTTGTAATAAACTCGCCCTCCACACGACCAGAGGAGGATCATATCAATGGCGCTGGGGAAACACAAAGAGGAATCGCAGTCATCCTTTTGGATGGCGACACAGGATCTCGTAAAAACGGCCGGGCACCCTTTCTATCGCAAGCTGAACGAGGTTTTGAGAGATGAAGGCTTCGACAGTATTGCTGAGAAGGAGTGCGCGCGGTTCTATGTTGAAGGGAAGGGACGCCCCGGGATCTCGCCGGGTGTTTATTTTCGGATGTTGATGGCCGGTTACTTCGAGGGGATCGAATCGGAGCGCGGGATTGCGTGGCGTTGCTCTGACAGCCTTGCGCTGCGTTCTTTTCTGGGTTTCGGTCTTGATGAGAAGACACCGGTCCATTCGAGCCTTACGCGGATCCGTCACCGGATTGATCTTGAGACGCATGAAGAGATATTCACATGGGTCCTGAAGGTGCTGGCAAAGGAGAAACTCCTTGAAGCCAAGACGCTCGGCATCGACGCCACGACGCTTGAAGCCAATGCCGCGATGCGGAGTATCGTGCGCCGTGACACGGGCGAGGGTTACGCTGAGTTCCTGACCAAACTGGCGAAGGAATCGGGGATAGAGACCCCGACGCGTGAAGAGCTCGCGAAGTTTGACAAGAAGCGCAAGAAGAAGAAAACGTCGAACGACGACTGGCAAAACCCGCACGATCCGGACGCAAAGATCACGAAGATGAAGGACAAGCGAACGCATCTTTCAAACAAGGCCGAGCACGCGGTGGATCTCGACTCGGGTGCCGTGCTTTCGGTGACGGTCCAGGGTGCCGACCTTGGAGACACGACGACGATTCAGGAGACGACCGCAGCGGCAGCGCGTAACCTCTGTGAGATCAAAGAAGATCCTGGCGATGTCTTGCCGGAAGAGCCCTTCCGCGAGGTCGTGACGGACAAGGGATATCACAGCTCCACCGTGGTTACCGGCTTGGAGGAGATGGACATTCGGACTTACATTTCGGAGCCGGAACGAGGTCGGCAAAAATGGAAAGGGAAGTGTGATCAGCAATCCGCCGTATACGCAAACAGGCGTCGGATAAAAGGGGAAAGGGGGAAGCGGCTTTTACGTAAACGCAGTGAACTGGTGGAGCGGTCGTTTGCTCACATTTACGACACAGGCGGCATGCGTCGGACGCATCTTCGCGGGCATAAGAACATACTCAAGCGACTACTGATCCATGTGTGCGGATTCAATCTTGGGCTCGTGATGCGAAAAGTGTTCGGTCTCGGCACCCCGCGAGGCATTCAGGGTCGTGCAGCGGCCCTTTTCAGTGCCATTTATGGCTTACCGCGTGTCATTGTGCGCAGAATCAGCGGGTATGGAACGATTGTTCTTGGGAGGATTGGTTTTGTGAGATATCAGGCCGTTGCCTGATAAATATATGAGTGCTGTTGGT
>CAZWHE010000024.1:28081-34237 GCA_964633825.1 uncultured Phycisphaerales bacterium
GATAGTGATTTTTTCAACGGGCTGTTAAAGGATATATTGAAAATTAAAGACTTACGACGACAAGGATCCATAAATCGGTAGGATTAAGTTAATCTATGATCCGTTCTTTGAATAAAACGTTCATTTTTTTCAAAAAAGTCTGAGTCCGATTAGGGCTCCGCGGAATCTTATCAATAAAGAAAGCGTTAAAGACAGCAGTATCTCTTGAAGCACCGTTCCAAGCGAGGTCTTCACAAATGATTTGTGTAATCTGGCAATATTCCCCTCCCCCCCCCAGAAACACTCCGAGCCTCTGAATTCGGTCGTTGGCTCAACGATATACGACTTTTACATGAGAGAAGATTGGAATAGATAGAATACATAGAATACATATTGTTCAATTTCAGTATATGGATACTGGTTTAAAAAGAAACATTTGAGGAGGTAAAAGAAATGAAAAGCAAACTTATTTATCTATTGGGGATAGCGGTAATCATTTTTTTTATTTCGGCGAACAATAACCTTGCGACTGCCTCTGGAGGGGTTGGTATAGGTACGTTTAGTAAAGTAAAGAAAGCTGGTGATGAAACAATCACTATTAATTATAAAGATTATGAAGGAGAAGTTAAAACAATCACTACGGCGACGGGGGAGTTTGGCTCGAACCATACCGGTGATGATCTTCCAAAGGGAATGAGCGGGGAAGATAAAGCCGCCAGAATAGCGTCCGCTATTAATGCAGAAGCACAAGCGGGTGGTCATCCTATTGCTGTAAATGTAATGGGACATGTGATCACTGTCGGTACAACTGGTAACGCTAAGGGGCTTACTAAATTTGATGTTTCCAATAACACGAGACAAAAGCACAATAAAACATGGGTTTCTCATTCTATAAATGAGGTGCATCAAGAGGCTTATGTATATTTAACGGGAGGGGTTGCGGGCCATGAATGGGACTCGGACGAAACGCAGTCTGAAATTCGAGTCGGAACAGCCCGACATCTGGTAGTCAAGATGCCTAGCCATAACACTCCATTGGCGACTCTTGCATCGGAAATAGTAGAAGAGTTGATCCATCATGGTGTGTCCGCAAGCCTTGTTCGACCGACGATCATCCGAATCGTGCTTGATGAAGAGATGGACTGCCGCCTTCACTATGGATGTACTGATGCGGGTGTTAATATGACCGCAGAGGTTGAATTGGTTTGGAATTGATGTCCTTTCAGATGACGTACCTGATCGATGTCATGATATCGATCAGGATGGAGTAACGTGGAGCTCCATGGAAGGCGAGCGCGTAGCCTCCTACGATCAGATAGTCCACTTCATGAGCGTTGAACAACGCGAGCAGATCTTTGAAGTCGGGCTGTGCTTCCATGATATTGCTTTCTCAAGTAGTCGACTGCTGCAACGCGTTCTGCCGGTGTTTTGCTCATCCAATAGGCCAGGTCATCCTTGATTGAGGAGAAATCGTTCAGATTGCGTTTGTTGACGACCTTTTTGATCATTCGGCGGTTCCTCGGTGTTTATCGAATTAAAAACTAGGACAGCGTCGCGCCGGCCCGGGTCAAGATCCCGGCAAAGGACTCGCGGTCGTTCTGCTCCACGGCCCCGGTCAGTTCGTCGAGAGCATCCCGAAGCGTTTCGTAGACATCGCCCCGGAATGGGTTGAGGCGCTGGATGGCGAAGTAGAGGTGGGCGTCCTCATCGAGCACGGAGCGCGCCGTGGACACCTGCCGCGAGAAGGTGGTGGACGCCACGCGCTTCAGTTTTTGCGGGTCGAGTCCGGCCCGGTGGAGGGCCCCGGCGAAGAGCATCCCCGTCATGTGGGCCAGGCCGAGGAGCCAGCCCATGAGCCGGTCGTGCTCCTTGAAGGGGAGGCCGACCAGATCGAGGTAGGGGTGGGCCATGAGCTCGAGGATGAGGGAGCGTTCCGCGGCTTCGTCGGCTCCGGCCGCGTGGACCATGGTGAGCGGTTCGTAGAGGTTCTTGCCCGGGCCGAACATGGGGTGGATCGAAATGACCGGGGTGCCTGTGCGCCGGAGGGCTTCGATGGAATCGGTCAGGTGGCTCTTGATCGACGCGATCTCGAAGACGGGTATGGCGATCTCTTTCTTGGAGAGAGAGGCGAGCAGATCGGCGGTGGCTTCCAGGGGGACGGAGACGATGAGGGCGTCGAAAGCGTTCAGATCGGCCACATCGTCCAGGCCGGTGTGGCGCCCCTTGCTTGGAGGAAGCCCGCCCCAGGCCGTGTCAGCGCCTTCGGCGTTGTGGCCGATGCTATCGAGGAAGCGGCAGAACCATCCTCCCATGGCGCCCGCCGCGCCGAGAACGAGCACCTTTTTTCCGCCCCGGCTCCGCATCTCCACGCCGACGCGGTGCTGTCTCTCGACCGATCCGTTGATGATGGCGGCGAAGATAGCCTCCATCACCTCCGGTGACGTGCCGCACGATCGGGCCGCGCCGCGCGCCCGCGCCAGGATCCTCTGTTCCACCTCGCGCACGACCACGGGCCGGCCCTCCTCCGCCTTGAGGCGTCCCACCTCGGCGGCGAGCCGGAACCGGCGCTCGAGGATCTCGAGCAGGGCCCGGTCGAGATCGGCTATCTCGTTCCGGAGGGGGGTGATGCCGTCTTTCATGACGTCCTCCCTTTCTGGGGCGTCTTCCCCTTCTGGCGGAGCGCCATGTCAACGAGAACGAGGGCGGCCATGCTTTCCACGATCGGAACGGCACGCGGCACGATGCAGGGATCGTGGCGGCCCTTTGCCTCGAGAACGGTCTCCTTTCCGTCGAAGCCGGCCGTCTTCTGCGCTTTGCCGATCGTGGCCGGCGGCTTGAAGGCCACGCGAAAGAGGACGGGCTCACCGTTGGAGATGCCGCCCTGGACGCCGCCCGAATTGTTGGTTTTCGTTCCCAGGCGCTTGCCCTTTTTCACGAAAGGATCGTTGTGCTCAGAGCCTGTCATGCGCGTTCCCGAAAAACCGGACCCGATGACGAAGCCCTTGGCCGCGGGGATGGAGAGCATGGCCTGGGCGAGCTTCGCCTCGATCTTGTCGAACACGGGCTCGCCCCAACCGGCGGGAACGTTGCGGCAGACGCAGGAGATGATTCCGCCGATCGAATCGGACGCTTTGCGCGCCTCGTCGATCGCTTGCGACATCTTCTCGGCTGATGCGGAATCGGGACACCGGACGGGTGTCTTGTCCACGTCCTTTCTCGTGATCTTGTCCGTGTCGACAGGGGGCGCTTCGATCGTTCCCACAGTGTCGACCCAGGCCACGATCTCGATGCCGTGCGTTTCGTGCAAAATCTTTTCGGCGACGGCGCCGGCCGCGACCCGGCCGATCGTCTCGCGCGCGCTCGCGCGGCCGCCGCCGCTCGAAGCGCGGATGCCGTACTTCTCCTGGTAGGTGAAGTCAGCGTGCGAGGGGCGGGGCACGGCGCTCGCAGCGGTGTAATCCCCGGGCCGCTGGTCCCGGTTGGCCACGAAGAGCGATAAAGGCGTCCCGAGCGTCAAGCCCTTCTCCACGCCGGACTGGATCGAAACCCTGTCCTCTTCGCTCCGCTCGGTGGTGAGGCTGCTCTGGCCCGGCCGCCTCCGGTCGAGCTGAGGCTGGATGTCGCATTCGCCAAGCTCGAGCTTCGAAGGGCAGCCGTCGATGATAACACCGATACCGCTGCCGTGTGATTCTCCGCAGGTCGTCACCCTGAAGAGGGTTCCAAATGAATTCGACATCTCTTTGGCTCCGATTATCGATATGGCTTGTCATCTTTTTTTAACCAAAGAGGGTTGGAAAGAAAAGAGGGGACATCATATGTATTAGACTGATATATACTTGGATAATCTTGTTGATGTTTCGGTTCGGATTAATGTGTATGGCATCCCCCTTTTCCCGCCTAGTAACGCTCTTCGCGAAACTCCCGCCGCCGTCTGATGGGGGAAATCATTTCCCCGAGTACGGCCGGCTGAAGGAAAAACTCCTCGACAGCATGAAGGACGAAGACGCGGACGGGATGGAGGAAGCCTTTCTCGATCTCTACTGCCACCTCCACATGCACGAGGCGCCCTACACGAAGAGCGAGCGGCGCCGCATGGACGAGACGGGCGGGTACTGGTGCCATGCCGGCGGTCTGAGCCCGCTTTTGAAGGCCGGACCCTATATCAGTGCCGAGACGGTCCTGGCCGACTTCGGCGCCGGCAACGGCTTGCAGGGCCTTCTCTTTCAGAAGCTCTATCCCCACGCGCGCACGGTCCAGATAGAGATTTCGAGCGAGATGGTCGCCATCGGCCGCACCCTCCAGGAATGGCTCGGCATCGCAAAGGACCGCGTCGAGTGGGTGGTCGACGATGTTGTGAACCGGTCCCCGGCCGGGATCGATTTCATCTACCTCTACCGCCCGGTCCGGCCCGAAGGGGAGGGCCGCCTGTTCTACGAGCGCTTCGCTTCGGACCTGGCCCGGGACGATCGTTCCGTCGTGATTTTCAGCATCGCCGACTGCCTGAGAGAGTTCCTGCCCGCCTCGTTCGAGGTCTTCTACTCGGACGGACACCTTACCTGCTATCAGAGAAAAAGATAAGGACCGGCAGCCGGGCGGTTCCCGATGCCCGGGCCTGCTGCTTCTGTGGGGAAATATTGCTCCTGGCACCCGGAATTGCTTGATATGGGCAAGCCGGAAGAGATAGAATCAAACTTCTTTTTTGGCCCTGAAAAGAGACGCATGACAAACAGGCAGGAACTCCCGGCCGGGCCCGATGCCGGGACTCGAAATGCTTTGTAAAGGAGAGAGGAATGGCACGCAAGCAAGTGACCATTGACGGCAACACGGCGGTCGCGCACGTGGCCCACGCCACCAACGATGTGTGCGCCATCTACCCGATCACGCCCTCGTCCCCCATGGGCGAGATCGCCGACGAGAAGTCGGCGAAAGGGGAGAAGAACATCTGGGGTACCATTCCCACCGTGTCGGAACTCCAGTCGGAGGGGGGCGCATCGGGCGCCGTGCACGGGGCCCTAACGACGGGTGCGCTGACCACGACCTTCACCGCTTCGCAGGGCCTGCTTCTCATGATCCCCAACATGTTCAAGATCGCGGGCGAGCTGACGCCCACGGTCTTTCACGTGTCGGCCCGCTCCGTGGCCTGCCAGGCGCTCTCCATTTTCGGCGACCACTCGGACGTGATGGCCACGCGATCCACCGGGTTCGGCCTGATGGCGTCGGGCAGCATCCAGGAGGTGATGGACTTCACGCTCATATCCCAGGCCGCCGTCCTCGAGTCGCGCGTCCCCATGGTCCATTTCTTCGACGGGTTCCGGTCCTCCCACGAGGTGCAGAAGATCGAGGAGCTCTCCTTCGACGACATGCGGGCCATGATCGACGACGACCTCGTCCGCGCCCACCGCGAGCGCGGCATGAACCCCGACCGCCCCGTGCTGCGCGGCTCGGCCCAGAACCCCGACGTCTACTTCCAGGGGCGCGAGACGGTGAACCCCTACTACGATAAGGCGGCATCCATCTTGCAGAAGACGATGGACCGCTTCGCCGAGATCACGGGCCGGCAGTACCACCTCTTCGATTACGTGGGCGATCCCGAGGCGGACCGCGTCGCCGTGATCATGGGATCGGCCGCCGAGACGGTGCACGAGACGGTGGACAGCCTGAACAGGCGGGGCGAAAAGGTGGGCGTCCTCAAGGTGCGCGCTTACCGCCCCTTCGACGTGAAGGCTTTCAACGCCGCCCTTCCAGCAACGACCAGGGCGATCGCCGTGCTCGACCGGACCAAGGAGCCGGGCGCCATCGGCGAGCCGCTCTTCGTCGACGTGCGCACCGCCATCGGCGAGGCCATGTCCGACGGGTACAGCCAATTCTCGCGCTACCCCAGGACGGTGGGCGGCCGCTACGGCCTCGGCTCGAAGGAGTTCACGCCCGCCATGGTCAATGCCGTCTTCGACAACCTGAAGAGGGAAAAACCCAGGAATCATTTCACCGTGGGCATCACCGACGATGTGTGCAACACCTCGCTCGACGTGGACGAAAGCTACGAGAACGACGAGAAGGGCGTCTTCTGCGCCAAGTTCTTCGGCCTCGGCGCCGACGGCACGGTGGGGGCCAACAAGAACTCGATCAAGATCATCGGCGAGAACACCGACAGCTTTGCCCAGGGCTACTTCGTCTACG
>CAZWHE010000025.1:0-2838 GCA_964633825.1 uncultured Phycisphaerales bacterium
TCTACACGATCGCCCTCGTGTTCATCGTCTTCGATGTGGAGATCGCCTTCCTCTTTCCCTGGGCCCGGGTCTTCAAGGATTTCGTGGCCGAAGGGAACGGCGCGATCGCCCTCTTCGAGGGGCTCGTCTTCATTGTGATTCTCTTTTTCGGTCTCGTCTATGTCTGGGCCAAGGGCGACCTCGAGTGGGTCAAGTCGTTCAAGCCGCAGGAAGGCCAGGAGAAGGAATAATGGGTTTTCTCGAGAACAGGCTTCCCAACGTGGGGTTGTTCAAGCTCGCCGACACGGCCGTTGACTGGGCCAGGCTTTCGTCGATCTGGCCCATGACGTTCGGAATCGCCTGCTGCGCCATCGAGATGATGTCCACGGGCATGGCGCACTTCGACCTCGACAGGTTCGGAATGGGCGTTTTTCGAGCCTCGCCGCGCCAGGCCGACCTCATGATCGTGGCCGGCACGGTCAACGTGAAAATGGCGCCCGTGGTGAAGAGGCTTCACGAACAGATGCCCGAACCGAAGTACGTGATCGCCATGGGCGCGTGCACGATCGGCGGCGGGCCCTACTGCGTCCACGGCTACAACGTGATCAAGGGCGTGGACAACCTCATCCCCGTCGACGTCTACGTGCCGGGCTGCCCGCCGCGGCCCGAGGCCCTTCTCGACGGTTTGATGCGCCTGCAGGAAAAGATCCGCAAAGAGCAGGTCCTGACTCGCAGGAAAGCGTGAGGAGAACAACGATGCAGCCTGCCGAGATTTTCGAAAGCCTGAAGGCCGCGGACGTCCCGGGCGTTCTCGAATTCGCGGACGGACCGGCCGACCCCGCGATCTTCGTGGAGCCCGAAAAGCTCCCCCTCGTCCTCGAGCACCTGAAGGAGGACCCCGGCCTCGCGATGGACCAGCTCTCCCTCGTCTCGGGCGTCCACTACGAGGATCGCTTCGAATCGGTCTACCACCTCCTCTCGACGACGCTGAAACACGACATCGTTCTCCGCGCGAAGCTCGACGCCGAAGACCCCGTCGTCCCCACGGCCGCGACGGTCCATCCCACGGCGGACTGGCACGAGAGGGAGACCTTCGACCTCGTGGGGATCCGGTTCGAGGGGCATCCCGATTTCCGTCGGATTTATCTTCCCGATGACTGGGAGGGGCACCCCCTGCGCCGCGGTTACGAGGATCCCGACGAATACAACGGCATCCCGCTCCGAGACGTGAACCGCGAAAAGTGGGGGACCCCATGACCAGCGCGACTGAAAAATACTCCGATGTTTCCACCCAGGAGATGACGATCAACATGGGGCCCCAGCACCCGGCCACCCACGGGGTGCTCCGGGTCGTGATCAAGGCCGACGGCGAGATCATCACCTGGGCCGACCCCGACGTGGGAAACCTCCACCGCGCCAAGGAGAAGATCGGCCAGGAGCTGAAATACACCCAGTTCATTCCCTACACCGACAGGCTCGACTACCTGGCCGGCATGAACAACCAGCTCGGCTACTGCCTTTCCGTGGAAAAGCTCCTCGGCGTGGAAGCGCCCGAGCGCGCCCAATACATCCGCACCATCGTGGTGGAGCTCAACAGGATTGCGTCCCATCTCGTCGCCTTCGGGACTTACTCTCTCGACATCGGCGCCTGGACGCCGCTCATCTACGCCTTCCGCGAGAGGGAATGGATCCTCAAGCTCTTCGAGATGATCTCGGGCGCGCGCATGACCTTCAACTACATGCGGATCGGAGGCGTGCGCGCCGACCTGACCGACGGCTGGATCGACGAGTGCCGCCGCTACCTCGACGAACAGGAGAGACGCTGGCCGGAATACAACCGGATCCTGTCGAACAACCACATCTTCGTGAAGCGGACGGCGAACATAGCCGTCGTTTCGGCCGAAGAAGCTGTCGCTTACGGATGGACCGGCCCCTGTCTCAGGGCGTCGGGCGTCGACTTCGACCTGCGCCGCGATTTTCCCTGTCTCGTCTATGACAAGGTCGACTTCGACGTCTGCACCGGTGAAGGGCTCAAGGGAAGCGTGGGGGACTGCTGGGACCGCTACTGGGTGCGGATGCTCGAGATCCTGCAGAGCATCCGCATCGTGCGCCAGTGTCTCGACCGACTCCCCGAGGGCGATATCAAGACGAAGGAAGTGAAGAAAGTGATCAAGCCCGCCGAGGGCGCGCAGGCTTACGTGCGCACGGAAAACCCCAAGGGCGAGGTGGGCTACTACGTTGTGAGCGACGGCTCAGCCGTTCCATACCGCGTCCGGATCCGCGCCCCGAGCTTCAACAACCTGTCGATCATGTCGAAAGCCCTGCCCGGCCTCATGCTGGCCGACGTGGTTGCTTTCATCGGATCGCTCGACATCGTTCTGGGCGAAGTGGACCGTTAGCGAGGACATCCTGAGGAGAGGGCTCCATGGAAAGCCTCATCGAGTATTTCGAAACAATCGAGTGGATGAAGGATCCCGGAATCGACTGGATGCGGGAGATGGCCTTCATTCCTCATCTTCTCGGTTACGCCATTGTCGTGGGGATCGTCTTCGGCGTTTTCGCGGTCTATGCCATGTTCACCATCTGGATGGAGCGCAAGGTCTCGGCCCACATGCAGTCCCGCCTCGGCCCGATGCGGACGGGCGGGTGGCACGGCTGGGCCCAGTCGATCGCCGACGCGGTCAAGCTCCTCTTCAAGGAGGACATCCGGCCCGGCGCCGCGAACGCCGTTCTCTGGTGGATCGCGCCGGCCCTCGTTTTTGCCGCCGCTTTCGCCGGTTTCGTGGCCCTGCCCGTTTCCAGGGGATGGGTGGTCAATGACCTGAACCTCGGCGTCTTCTACATCGTCTCCATCGCTTC
>CAZWHE010000025.1:2938-20553 GCA_964633825.1 uncultured Phycisphaerales bacterium
GATGGGTGGTCAATGACCTGAACCTCGGCGTCTTCTACATCGTCTCCATCGCTTCGGTCGAGGTGGTGGGCGTGATCATGGCGGGATGGAGCTCCAACAACAAGTGGTCGCTCCTCGGCGCGATCCGCGGAGGCGCCCAGGTCGTCTCCTACGAGATTCCGGCCGCCATGGCCCTCATGGTGCCGATCCTGATGGTCGGTTCCTTCAGCCTCACCGAAATCGTGGACGCCCAGGGCGGCGCCTGGTTCATCCTGGCGTCCCCATGGCTCTTCATCGCCGGGATCATTTATTTCCTGGCATCCATCGCGGGGTGCAAGAGAGCGCCCTTCGACATCCCCGAGGCGGAGTCGGAGCTCGTGGCCGGATTCCACACCGAGTATTCGGGCCTCCGTTTCTCCTTCTTCTTCATGGAAGAGTATATCTCGGTCTTCATCGTTTCCGGGGTCTTCGCCACCTGCTTCCTCGGCGGATGGCACCTCCCCTTCTACGAACTGAATTTCGATTCCGGCTTGATGATCTTTCTCGGGGCCCTGATCTGCGTGGCCAAGATCATGTTCATGGTTTTCATGCAGATGTGGCTCCGGTGGACGCTGCCGAGGCTGCGCGTCGACCAGGTGATGAGTGTGGGGTACAAGTACCTGACCCCCTTCGCCTTTCTCGCCGTGGTGGGAGCGGCCGTTTACGAGTACGCCGGCTGGCACTGGATCCCGGGTGTTTTCTGAGGAGAGTAAATCTTACCGATGAGTGCTTACTTCAAGGATCTCAGCGACGGCATCGTCACCGCACTCAAGGGGATGTCGGTCACGGGGAAGCACCTCTTCAGCAAGCCCGTCACGGTGCAGTACCCGAACGAGCAGCTCCCCATCGCCGACGCCTTCTGCGGGAAGCACAAGCTGGTCCAGGAAGGGTGCCGCGCCTGCGGCCTCTGCGAGAAGGCCTGCCCCGTGGACTGCATCTTCACCGATTCGGAGCGCCACATGAAGCGCGTCATCGAGTGGAAGGCCTTCACCATCGACTACAACAAGTGCATCTTCTGCGGCCTCTGCGTCGAGGCCTGCCCCTCGGAAGCCCTCTTGATGACCAAGGAGTTCGATCTCTCCACCTATGACCGGAGGGAGTCGATCATCGATTTCCTCGAGTGGAAGGGGCTCCGGCCGGAGGACCTGGAAAAGATCGAGATCCTCAAGAAGGAGGCGGAGGAGAAGAAGAAGAAAGATGCGGAGAAGAAGAAAAAGACCGCTGAAAACAACGCCGGCGGCCTTGCCGCCGACGGGGACAAGGAGTAAGGGGGGCCGGATATGACGATGTCCGTGCTGATGTTCTGGTTCTTCGCCGCGCTGGCCGTTATCGGATCGGCGCTCGTGGCCTTCCTGGGCAGGCTGGTCAATTCAGCCTTCGCCCTGGTGATGGCCCTGATCGGCGTGGCCGGGCTCTACTGGACGCTGGGCGCCGACTTCATCGGCGTCACCCAGATCCTGCTCTACGTGGGCGGGGTTACCGTGCTGATCCTCTACGGCGTGATGCTCACCCCCAAAGAGTCGACGCGCGTTCCCTGGATCCGGTTCATTCCGGCCGGGATCCTGACCGTGGCCGTTGGATTTCTGCTTCTCACCGCGTACAAGGGCGTGGAGCTCGCCCTGGCCGCCCGGGGGAGCGCGGCTTCGGCCGATTTCGAGCCTACGGCGGATAAAATCGGCGAGGCTTTTCTCGACCGGGAGGCCTACCTGATCCCCTTCGAGCTGGCGTCCGTTCTCCTGCTGATCGTCGTGGTTGGCGCGGTCTTCATCGCCCGCAGAAGGAAGGAGGTCTGAAAATGGATTGCCCCTTCACCCCCGACAACGCGACCGCCTATTTCATCGTGAGCGGCCTCATGTTCCTTTTCGGCGTGCTCACCATCCTGACGCGGCGGAACGCCATCTACATCCTCATCGGCGTGGAGCTGATCCTCAACGCCGCGAATCTCAACTTCGTTGCCTTCTCCCGCTTCGGGGGGTTCGGCATCGACGGGCATATTTTTGCGATCTTCGTGATCATCCTGGCGGCGTCGGAAGCGGCCGTGGCGCTGGCCATCATTCTGCAGATTTTCAACCATTACAGGACCATTGACTTGAACGAGACCAACCTGATGAAGAGGTGATGGATAAGGCGCGGGATCGGCAGCGGCTGAATCCCGGCGTATCGTGAGAGAGTCGAATATGGAACAGTTTTTCGAAACAACGACGCCCGCCTGGATCGCCGTAGCGATCGTCCTTATCCCGCTCCTGGGCTTCCTTGTCCAGATCTTCTTCGGGCGGAGCCTGCCCCGAAAGGGGGACTGGGTTCCCACGGGAGCGATCGGCGTCAGCGCCGTGCTCGCCGTCTATCTGGGTGTGCAAATGTTCAGGGCCTGGAACCCCGATCTCTGTTACGAATCGGTCAGGGAAGGGTTTGTCTGGAGGTGGCTCGACTACGGGAAGGTGAAACTCTTCTCGGGAGTACTCCTCGACAACGCCGGCATCATCATGCTCATGATGGTCACCGTTGTTTCATTCTTTATCCACCTCTTCTCCATCGGCTACATGCACGGCGACAAGTATTACCATCGCTTCTTCGCCTATCTCGGCCTCTTCTGCTTTTCCATGCTCGGCCTGGTGGCCACGGACAACATTTTCTTCATGTTCATCTTCTGGGAGCTCGTGGGATTCTGCTCCTACCTGCTCATCGGTTTTTTCTTCTACGAGGAGGAACCGCCGCGGGCGGCGAACAAGGCCTTTTTGGTCAACAAGGTGGGCGACGTCCTCTTCATGCTCGGCTTCATCATCATCTTCCACGTGACCGGATCATTCAACTTCCGCGAGATCTTCCACTGCGTCGAGAGCGGCGATTGGGCGCACCGCGCCGCCGAGATTCCGCTCTACGCCGGATGGATCACGCCGCACGGACTCCTCACGCTGGCCGGCGTGCTCGTTTTCTGCGGGGCCGTCTCCAAGTCGGCCCAGTTCCCGCTCCACGTCTGGCTCCCCGACGCCATGGCCGGTCCCACGCCGGTCTCGGCCCTGATCCACGCGGCCACCATGGTGGCGGCCGGCGTCTTCATGGTGGGGCGCATGTATCCCTTCTTCACGCCCGAAGCCCTTCTCGTGATCGCCGTCATCGGCATGATCACGGCCGTCTTCGCCGCCACGATCGGCATCGTGCACAACGACATCAAGAAGGTGCTGGCCTACTCGACGTGCTCCCAGCTCGGCTACATGATCATGGCCCTCGGCGTGGGCGGGTTCATGGCCGGGCTCTTCCACCTGATCACCCACGCCTGCTTCAAGGCCTGCCTCTTCCTCGGGTCGGGGTCGGTGATCCACGCCGTCCACACGCAGGACATGCGCGAGATGGGGGGGCTCCGCAAGAAAATGCCGGTCACCCACATCACCTTCCTCATCTCCACTCTGGCGCTCACGGGCGTCCCCTGCCTGTCGGGGTACTTCTCGAAAGACGCCATCATCGCCAACGCGCTCGAGTGGGGCATGACCGAGAAGGGCGCCCACTACCTCCCCTTCGTTTTCGGGGCCGGCGCGGCGTTCATGACGATGTTCTACATGATGCGGCTCATGTACATGACCTTCTGGAACGAGCCCAAGAACCGGGAGAAGTATGACCACGCCCACGAGTCGCCGCCGGTGATGACGATCCCGCTCGTCGCCCTCGCCGTGCTCGCCGTCATCGCGGCCGGCACGATCCTGCCCTGGCAGACGGCGGGCGACACGTGGTACGCCGACCTGGTCCGGAAGCCCGAAGCCGCGGCCGCGGCCGAAACGGCCGGCTTCCCCGAGATACGCCACACCTTCCACGAGCTCCACGAGGGGATGCACCACGCCGCCCACAGCGCCCACTATATCGCGCTCGGCGCCTCCCTCGCCATGGTGGCGCTCGGTTTCTTTCTCGCATGGCTCTTTTACGGCAGGAGGGTCTTCT
Organism: uncultured Phycisphaerales bacterium; assembly: GCA_964633825.1. Taxonomy (GTDB): domain Bacteria; phylum Planctomycetota; class B15-G4; order B15-G4; family CAYZWU01; genus CAZWHE01. The sequence continues at coordinate 6,887 of CAZWHE010000025.1, forward strand.
CCGCCGAGAAAACGGCGAATGCGATCCGGCCCGTCTACAACACGGTGATCAACAAGTATTACATGGACGATTTCAACGATGTGGTGTTCGTGAAGGGGCTGCCAAAGCTCTGCCACCTGTTCAGGATCACGGCCGAAGCGTTTATCGATTTTCTCGTGAACTTCTCCGGGTATTTCACCCGGTTTACGGCGTTCATCCACGGTCTCGTCGACAAGTACGTCGTCGACGGCCTGGTCAACTTCTGGTGGTGGTTCAGCCACCTCCTGTCGGGCATCTTCCGCGTTCTGCAAACGGGCAACACCAAGGACTACCTCGGCATGGCCCTGCTCGGCGCGGTGATCATTGCACTGGTGATGCTCTTCGTGTGAAACGGAACCTTTGAGACACAATAAGAAAGGTCGGAACAACAAATGGATCCACTCGGAATCAGTCAGGCTGCTTCAGGTGCGGAGGGCGCAATCCCCTTCCTGACTCTGTTGTTTCTCATACCCGTCATCGGGATGTTCGTGATCTTGTTCATCCCGAAGGGCAAGAACGAGGCGATCAAGACGGTGTCGGCCATCGCGACGGGCGTCCCGCTCCTCCTGTCCTGCTACCTCTGGATCAACTTCAACTACAGCGACACGGCCATGCAGTGGGTGGAGCGCGTCTCCTGGATCGAGGCCTTCAACATCGAGTACCACGTCGGTATCGACGGCCTCTCCATTCCGCTCGTTTTTCTCACGTGCCTCCTCCTCTTCATCGCCGTCTTCTCGTCGTGGAACATCGACAAGACGAAGGGGGGCGCTAAGGGGTACTTCATGCTCCTCCTTCTCCTGCAGGTCGGCATCGTGGGTGTTTTCATCTCCCTCGATTTCTTCCTCTTCTATGTCTTCTGGGAGGTCATGCTCCTGCCCATGTACTTCCTGATCGGGATCTGGGGCGGGCCGAGGCGCGAGTACGCGGCGATCAAGTTCTTTCTCTACACACTCGTCGGTTCGGTGCTCATGCTCGTCGCCATGATCGCCCTCTATCTCACCTCCGAGCCGCACACCTTCAACATCCTGACACTCACCGAGCTGGGCCGCGCCGGGCAGCTCACGGGCGAGAACCTCGTGGCGGGCGGCGTCTTTCTCGGCGTCTCCTTCATCAAGTGGATCTGGATGTTCTTCTTCATCGGTTTCGCCATCAAGGTGCCGGTTTTTCCCTTCCACACGTGGCTCCCCGACGCTCACGTCGAGGCGCCCACGGCGATATCGGTCATCCTGGCCGGCATCCTCCTGAAGCTCGGAGCTTACGGTATCTTCCGGATCAATTTCGGCATGTTGCCCGATGCGACGAGGTACTTCGCTAATTTCCTCGCAGTCCTCGGAATGATCAATATCGTCTACGGCGCGCTCGTGGCCATGGCGCAGAGCGACTTCAAAAAACTGGTGGCCTACTCGTCGGTGAGCCACATGGGGTACGTGCTTCTCGGCGCGGCCTCGTTCACCACGGCGGGAATGATCGGCGCCAACTTCCAGCTCTTCGCCCACGGCACATCGTCGGCCATGCTCTTCCTCCTGGTCGGCGTGATCTATGACCGGGCGCACCACAGGGATATCAACGGGTTCGGCGGCCTGGCCGCGGTGATGCCGCGCTACATGGGTCTGGCCACGATCGGCATCTTCGCCTCCCTCGGTCTGCCCAGCCTCTCTGGATTCGTGGCGGAAGCGCTCAGCCTGCTGGGTGCCTGGGAGGTCTATCCGCTCTTCACGGTGATCTCCCTTTCGGGCATCGTCATCTGCGCGGCCTTCTTCCTCTGGACGATCCAGCGGATCTTCCTCGGCCCCATCAACGAGAAGTACAAGGAAATGAAGGACGTGGACGGCCGCGAGATTTTCTGCCTCGTGCCGCTGGCGTTTCTGTGCATCCTGCTCGGGGTCTTTCCGTACCTCTTGATCGATTGGATGGCGCCCGCACTGAAAAACCTGCTCTCCTTCCTGCAGTAACAGGAGTTTGATTCGATGATGGCCGAGTATCTGAGCGATCTTCACTATATCTGGCCCGAGGTGGTGCTCACCGTGGCCATCCTCCTGGCCCTCTTTTCCGACCTGATCCTGGGGGGGAGGGACCAGAAGGTGACGGGCGTCATATCGCTGTTCTGCACCTGTCTCGTGATCTATTTCCTCCTGCGGCTCCAGGCCGAAGGGGGCGAGCACCGCGTCTTCGGCCTCGTCGTGGTCGACGGTTTCGCCCTCTTTTTCAAGCTGCTCGTCAGCACGGGCCTCCTGGTCGTGACCCTCTTTGCCCTCTTTTTCAGGGAGTTCGACAGGGACGGCATCGGCGAGTTCTACGCCGTGATCCTCTCGTCCGTTCTCGGCATCTTCTTCCTCGTTTCCACGGACAACCTCCTCTTTCTCTTTCTCGCCCTCGAGATGCTCTCCATCACGTCCTACGTGCTCGCCGGTTTCCTCAAGAAGGAGAAGCGGTCGAGCGAGGCGGCGCTCAAGTACCTCGTCTACGGCGCGCTCTCGTCGGGCATGATGGTCTTCGGCTTCTCCATCCTCTTCGGCATGGCGGGGTCGCTGAGACTTTCCGAGGTGGGGCAGTTCGTGGGCGGGCACCTGGCGGGCGAGTACGGCGCCGCCGTGACGGTGGCGGCCGTGATGATCCTCATGGGATTCTGCTACAAGATCGCGGCCTTCCCCTTCCACTTCTGGTGCCCCGACGTCTACGAAGGCGCGCCCACGCCGGTGACGACCTATCTCGCCGTCTGCTCCAAGGCGGCGGGCTTCGGCCTCGTGCTCCGTTTCGTGAACGACGTGTTCATCAGCAACGCCGACCCGGGCGGGTGGGGGAGCGAGATCGCCTTCTTCGTTGGCATGCTCTCCGCCGTGACCATGACCTACGGCAACATCACGGCCATGAAGCAGGACAGCCTGAAACGGCTCCTCGCCTACTCGTCGATCGCCCACGCCGGCTACCTCCTCATGGGCGTGGCCGGGTTCTTCGCCGCCATGAACCCGAAGGGGAACGCCGACGCCGTGATCTTCTACCTCGTTGCTTACCTCTTCATGAACCTCGGCGCCTTCGGAGTCGTCATCTATCTCTCCAACCGGTACGGCCGCGACACTGTGAGCGGCATCCGCGGGCTCGGGTGGCGGGCGCCCTATGCGAGCGGGTTCATGATCATCTTCCTCCTCTCCCTCACCGGGATCCCGCCCACGATCGGCTTCATCGGCAAGCTGAAGCTCTTCGTCTCCGTGATCGACACGGGGCTCTACTGGCTCGCTATCGTGGCGGCCCTCAACGCGGTGGTGGCCCTCTTCTACTACTTCCGGATCGCCAAGGCCCTCTTCTTCAAAGACCCGGCCGCCGAAGGGATCGAGCGCGAAGGGAGCACGGTGCAGGGCCTCTTCGTCACCGTTCTCTGCGTCCTCGGCATCGCAACGGTTTGGTTCGGCATCTACTGGGGCGGGATCGAGGGCATGGCGAGTGCGGCCCTGCCGTAACAGCCCAAGGCACTGCCCGGTATACACTTAGACCGAGCTGCTCACATCGTTTTCTCCAAATAATGATGAAAAATGGACATGGAAACTCCAAATTTCCATGCAAATTGGAATCATTCATTCCAGGCTGTTAAAATTTCCGTACAGCAAGAGCACCATTCTTTTTCGTCCCCGGGAAACGGGCAGATCGGGCATAACAATGCACAGGAATGTCGAAACCATCTTTCTGACCTTGGGATTTGTTCTTCTTGTCATATGCGGGTGCTGCGCCTTTGCCGGAAGCATTTCCGATGCCGCAGCGGACGAGGAGAAGATCGTTCACGAGTACGGCCTCCCCTGGAAATCATTGGCGGAAAAGGGCTTCGTCCTGAAGGTCGTTCCCGGATCGCCCGGCGAAAAGGATATGGCCGAGCTGAAAGAGTTCCTGCGGAAGCGGTACGAGTATCTGCTCGGCCGCTTTGAGAAGAAAAAACTCGATCACGTTCTCAACATCTATATCCATCCGGCTGAAAAGATCACGAAAGAGAGCATCCTCGTCAGCAAGGGCGGGGGCTGCGCATTGATCAACGAGAAGGACGAAATCGAGGTCCATCTCTACTATGCAAAGGAGCACAGCCTCACGAAGTCGGCTTACGCACCGGTCTTGTTCAGAGACGTGGCCTCGAACGAAATGGTCAAGGGCTTCCTCTTCTCCTTTCTGCTCTCCCACAACGGCCGGGAATACTGGACCGACATCTCGGGCTGGTTCATGGAAGGGGCGGGGGTCTGTTTCCAGGGAGATAAGTTCGACAATCACCCCATCCACACCTGGGCGGCCCTTTTCATGGAAGAGGACCTGCTCCTTCCCCTGGGCGACCTGCTCTTCACGAGCAGGGCGCTCCGCAGCGGGGTCAGGAAAAAGACCCTCGAGGCGTTCGAGAAGGTGTACAAGCGCGATCTTTCCAAGCTCGAAGCGGAGTGGAAAGACTTTCTCGCCGAGTCCGAGCTCCTGTACGAAAAGATACCGGAAGACATGGCGCTGATCATCAATGGGGTGAAGAAGGCTCTCGAGAAAGAGTAGGGAGGCGGCAAGGGTGAAGATTCTTCCAGTAATCATTGTGTTGACGGTTGTCGTATCATGCTCTCTTCCGCAGCAGGCGCTTACAGAAGCGGGTGAAAAGGGTCCCGAGCTTTTGTGGAAGTTCAAGTGCGATGATATTGTGATGAATTCACTCTGTATGGGCGGAGGGCTGCTGTTTCTGACCAGCATGGATGGAAATCTTTACGCCTTGGATCTTCGAAGAGGGGAACAAAAGTGGAAGGCCGAATTGAAATACAATGCTTATTCTTCACCGGTCTATGCGGATGGAAAGGTTTACATCAGTGGCGGGGAGAACGCTCTCATCGCCTTGGATACCGGGACGGGCGATGAGAAATGGAAGTACGAATCCAGAGGCGCAACATTCTCTTCGCCCGTAATCGATGGGGGGCTGGTCTGTATCGGAGGCATGGGCGGATATATCCATGCCGTTGATGCGGTTTCGGGTGAGGAAAAATGGAAATACGATGTCGGACGCTATGGCGTCGTCTCGACCGCGGCTGTTTCAAAAGGCGTCGTCTACTGTGGAGGCATGTATAACTATCTATTTGCACTGGACCTGAAAACAGGAAAAGAAAAGTGGAGGTTCGAGACGGAACGGATCACATTTCCAGAAATACACGATAAAAAAGGCGATGTCATTGGTTTCGGACGCGCAATAACCCCTGTCAGGACCAACCCGGCGATCGGAAGGGGTGTCGTCTGTTTTGGTGATGAAAAGGGTCGTTTTTATGGCCTTGATATCGAGACGGGCAAAGAAAAGTGGAAATTTGAAACGATAAAACATTTACGCACTTATATCCGCACCATTCCTCATGTCCGCGGATTGATCTACACCGGCAGCAATGATGGTTGTCTTTATGCCCTGGATATCGTGAGCGGCAAAGTGAAATGGAAATTCGAGGCAGGGAACTACAGGGTCAATTCCCCGACTGCCGACGACGATTTAGTCTGTTTCAGTTGCGAAGAAACTCTATACGGTGTCGATGCCGAAACGGGCCGGGAGAAATGGAGATTCGAAACAAACGGCCGGGTTTTCGACGCCCCTCTGCTTGCAGACGGAGTCGTTTATTTCGGGAGCTCGGATCATCACCTCTATGCGTTGAAATATAGCAGTCAGCATCATCATTGACGGGTTCCGTCCCGCCTACTTCGCCTCTCTGTAGACGCGGTCGTAGATAAAGGTGGCGATGAAGCCGGCAAGGAGCATGCCGCCGAGAACGAGCCAGATCGTCTGTGGATGTCCGGCTTCGCGGAAAGCTCCGTAGAGGGGATTGATCGTGATGCCGCTCAGGCCCGCGCCGATGGCGACGGGGATCCGGAGCAGCCCGCCGCCCAGGCCGGTTTTTTCGCGCGGCAGCAGGGAGATCAGGTACTGCTCGAAACGGGGCATGCACGCCATCTCGCCGAACGCGAAGAGGATCATGCCGACGAACATCAGCCCGGGCATGTCCCCCGTACAAGCCCAGAGACCGATGCACCCCAGGAGCATGATCAGGATCCCCACGGCGATGGTGGGCACGCTCCGGAGCCCCTCGGTTGTTCGCGTGACCACAAGCTGAAAAATGATGATGTAGAGAGCGGTGTGGGCGAGCGTTTCTCCGGCGATCCGGTTATCCTCGGTGCTGAACCACCCCACGATCGTCTCCCCGAACACGGAGGAGAAGGACTCGTACAGCACGTCGGTCGCTACGAAGCGGTCGACGAACATGGGGCAGAGGTTGAAGAACGCCCAGAAGGGGATCTCGATGAGCACCCCGAAGAGGAGGATGAAGGTGAGGAGCTTCGGATCCTTCAGGAAAGGCAGAATCTCCTTCAAATGTTTTCCGAGCGACTCTCTCTTGTTGGGATCGGTCTCCACCGGCATGGGGTTCCGGTAGAAAAAGGCCGTGACGAGGAACATGGCCAGAACAGCGCCGGCCGAGGAGAGGAAGGCGTAGTTCCAGTGCGCGGTTCTCAGCGCGCCGGCCGTCATGGGTCCGAAGAAAGCGCCCACGTTCACCATCAGGTAGAAGACGCCGAAGCCGAGCGTGCGGTTGGTGTTGTCCGTGGTGAGCCGCACCGTGCCGGCGATGAGGGGCTTGAAAACACCGGCCGCCACGGCGATCAGGCACATGACGGAGAGGACGGCCACGTATTCCCGCGTGATCAGCAGAAAGAGGAACCCCGGCAGGTAGAGGACGTAGGAGATGAGGAGCATCCGCTTGAAGCCGTAGCGGTCGGCCAGCACCCCGGAGACGAGAGGCACGGCGTAGGAGAGGAAGAGAAAGACGCTCTGGACCACACCGAGCCTCGCCTCGCTCCATCCCAGCCCGCCGTCGAGGACGGTTTTCGTGGCATAGATCTGGAAACCCATGAAAAGGCCGTAGTAGGCGAAGCGCTCGAGAATCTCGATGCCGTTTCCCACCCAGAAAATCCTGGGGAATCGGGACCGTGCCATGGGGGCTCCTTTCTTTTCGGGTCACCTTGTCAACGAATCGGGCCGGCAAGGGCCGGCCCCGTCGTCCAGCTTCAGGTCAGGAATCGCGGGATCAAGGGAGATAGGATAGTCAAGCAACGGTCCTGTGTCAGTTTGAAAGTTGTGATTTCAAATCGACACGGCGGCTGCATCCGACCCGGCTCTACCCGCTTCAATTCGTGATGGTCAGTATCTGCACGTTCGTGGCGAGCTCGTCGGGATTTCCGGTTTTGTTCCAAACGAGGGCGGAGAAGTAGAGGTTCCGTCCCACGAACAAAGGGTTTTTCGGGGGTATGCCGGAGGTGTCGAGCGTTGCCGCGGCTTCGCCCGCCGCATCGAGGGTCCCGCGGAAATTCTGAAACACCGAGCCCTGCAAGTGGGACGTGATCAGATTTGTGAATTCATCGGCGTTGAGGGGCATGACCAGACCGCCCGGAAGCGGTGTGCCGGGCTTGGTCCCGGAGTGGCAGCCCAACAGGACGTATTGGTCGCCCGCGTGGGAGATGCCCGGGGTCAGTGTGAAGTTGATCAGGTCTCCGCCGTTGACCGATATGGTCCAGCAGTCGGCGGCCAGGGTGAGGCTGTCCGGTTTTCCGAGAAGCCTGAGGGAGGGGTCGCCGAAGATGTTCCAGGTCATGAAATTGTCCCGGCCCGAGCTTCCCGTGATGTCCATCATGATGGTTGAGCCGCCGTACCACTGGCCGCCCACGCTCCGGTTGAGTTCCATGTAAAGACGCTCGGCCGCCCCGTACTGGCCGTTGAAGGCGTGGTTGCCCTGGGCGTACATCGGTTCGGCCCAGTAAAGGCTCATCGAAGCCATGTAGCAGGCCACGGCGCCCGTGGGCTCCCTGTTGTGCGTGGCCCTCAGCCAGGCCTCGCCGAAGCAAGTCCCGCTGTCGAAGGCGCCGCCGTACGAGGCGACGCTGCAGATGAAGGGGAGCCGTCCCATGTTGGTCAGGCCGTTCACTTCGGTGATGGTGAATTTCGGCGTGTTCCATCCCTGGTTCGATCCGTGGCCGGTGTAGTTCACGACCCGGCGCCCCTCGTTCAAACCGTCCGCGACCTCGCTGATCATGCCCGTCGGCTGGTAGATCCGGTCGACCTTGGTGAATCCGCTGCTCAGAAGCTCGTTCCTGATCAGGTCCTCGTGATCGAAGTCCGCTTCTCCATAATGGCCGAGGCCGGAACCCTCGTTGGAAGCGATCCCCATGGCGAAAGTGTTCCATCCTTCCGCGCTGAAATCGTGGCTCTCGCTCTCGTAGGCGATGGTCCGCTCCACCTGGGTCTCCACGTGCCCGATGTCTTCGGCTGAAAAACGTCCCACGAATACATCGGGGTACCAGTCCGCCGTGATTGTCGAGTACGCGGCGTCGGAGACATAGGAGAATTTGTAGTAGGGGCTCATGATCTCATTGAAATCGCCCACGAGCAGAACGTAGGCGAGGTTGGTCTTGTCGTACACCTTCGTAATATAGTTATGAACGGCGGCCGGGCTGCGGCCGGCGGCGGCCGCATCCACGACATAGGCATTGATTCCCATCGCGGCGTTCTTCCACTCCGCCAGGGGCTGCACGGCGTCCATGAACGGACCGTGGCAGATGATGAGAAGGTCGCCGTTCTCGGCCGGGAGAGGCCCGCGGTTCCTCGAGTAGTTGACGAATTGGTTCATGTAGAGGGCCTCGAAGGCGCGGTCGGGTCTGTGGGAATAGGCGGCGCGGTCGATCGTGTTCAATGTCCCGGGCCCGGAGGCCGCCACCTCCACTTCGATTTCACTGTACACGCGAAGAACCTTCCTCACCGGGTTGTACTGGAAAGGGAAGACCTCCACCACCACTCCGCGCACGTCGTGAAGGATGAAGGGATCCCGGAGGGAGGCCGTCTCGCCCGGAAACCAGGCGTCTTTTCCGTAGGCCTCGCCGAAGGAGTACTCCACGCTCTCGGGATTTGTGGAGCGCGGGATCGGTCCCTTCCACGGCGCCAGGTCGACGCCCTCGATGTCGCGGCAACTGCTCCTCAGAACGCGGACCTCCATGCGGGCGGCGTCGGGAATCATGAGGCTGCTGCAGAGAACGGGAAGCCGGGGGTGGCCGGCCCTGTCCATCATCACGAAACCGGCATGGTCGAGAGAGAGGGCGATATGATCCCTTCCGTTGATGGCCACGGTCTCTTCCTGAAAGCCGTTGACAACGTAAGTGAGGACCGTGCGGTCCAACGAGTCGTATCGGGCTTCGATCTTTGCGTCTTCGGCGGCTGCAAGGGAACCACCGGTCAAGACGGCCGGCGCCGCCGTAAAAAGGATAAGAATACTCCGGTAAATGAAAGCGGTGCGCATGGTTTTCTCCTTCACGAAGAATCGATGGAGCAAGCCGGTGCGGGAGGCACGGGATGCTCGGGAACATCCTTGAAGATCGATATCGACAGCTGGCTTATTGGCTTACTTTTTAGGCAATATGAATAGACTAGCACGGAATAACCCTCAGGCAAGAACATTCTACGGGCCGCACGATCGCGCCCTGTCCGGCGCCGGCCCGCATTTTTTATTTTTTCCGTGAGGGATTCTTCTCCGCAAATGCGCGTCCTGAAATAGAAGCACGAAAAACTCGATGTTCTTTCGAAAAAACCGTTGAACAAGGAGAATTAAAATGAAGACAGCAAGCTTGATTTCAGGATGGATCGCCCTCTTTTGCGTGTTTGTTGCAACCCCTTCCTTCGGGCAGGCCGACGAGCCCGATCTGGAGGTGCAGAAGGCCGATATCTCGTTCAATCCGGCCAGTCCCGTTTTGATCGGCACGGTCGTCGAAATCAAAGCCGACATCCACAACAGGGGGAACTGTTATATCGCCTTGAGTGAAAACCTCGACGAGGTGGGTTACAACGAAAACTTTACCATGCTGAATCGGATCAAGGTCAAAGCGAGGGTGCGCAGCACGAACGGAGACATTCTCGGGGTCGAGGCGCGCATCGACGATTATCCCATTGTTCCGTTTTACACTTCGAGCCAGAGCTGGGAGGTCAAGGAGTCCAACGACATCACCATTCCGTCCCAGAACAACACGACCTTGTTCCTCAAGAGGGTCAGCGGCGGGGGATCTTCCGATCTGGAGATAGACTATATCGAGGTGTGGAAATGGAATGGATCCGGCTGGGACCTTCTGCTGGCGCGGGAGGGGGAGAGCTATGACTCGGGCGGCGGCAGCGTCGACCGGATCCATCCGTCCGGCGTGAAAGTGGATTTCTACGATGGAGATCCCGCGTACTCGGGTTGCATCCATCTCGACACGCGAACGGTCGGAGATGTTCAGAAAGACACCGAGGCAGGCCCGACATGGATTCTCACCGAGGGAGGCAGCGCCGAAGCAAAGACCGATTGGCAGGCCGTGGGCGGCCACTGGCACTATATGTACGTCGAGATAACGCCCGATCCGAAAGAGACGATGACGGACAACAACAAGGCGTTCAAGAAGATGGAGGTTTTACCGGGCCACCATTACATATGGTGGTATATCGCCGATCGGACAGGCCAATACAGCGCGATACCATAAGAGATGGGGCGACCGATTCTGCCGGCCGGCGGCCGCTCGACCGCCGGCCGGTCTCTTTTTATGGCGGCGTCGATGTGTTATATTCTCCGAAAAGATCCCCGAGCCGCGGAAGCCTTTTTTTTCGGGTTTCCGGCGAGAAATCCCGAACAACCGGAACGCCATGCCCCTTCAAGAGGAAATCACGAGCCTGCTGATTCACGCCGGGAACGGAGACAAGACATCCTACGATCAGCTCGTTCTTCGGGTCTATGACGAGCTCCGTTTTTTGGCCCGGCGTTATCTCCGGCAGGAGCGGCCCGACCATACCCTTCAGCCCACGGCACTGGTTCATGAAGCCTACATGCGCCTTGTGGACCAGAAGCAGGTCGAGTGGAAGAACCACGCCCAGTTTTTCCGTGTTGCGGCCTCCATGATGCGCAGGGTGCTCGTGGACCACGCGCGAAAGCACCTCGCCGAAAAGAGGGGGGGCGGGGCCCGGAAGCTGTCCATTTCCCGGATATCCAGTCTCGGGATCGAAGAAGACGCCGACCTGGTCGCCATCGATGAAGCTTTGAAGGAATTCGCCGCATTCGATCCCCGCAAATGCACCGTCGTGGAGCTCCGCTTCTTCGCGGGCCTGACCATGGACAAGATCGCCGAGATCCTCGGCCTCTCCATCGGAACGATAGAGCGCGACTGGAGCATGGCCAGGATCTGGCTCTTCCGGAAACTGGGAAAAGGAGGAGGTCGTGAATCCGGCCCTGTGGGAAAAGATTGAAGAGATCTTCCTCGCCGCCGGCGGTAAATCCTCCGGCGAGAGGGCGGCGTTTCTCGAAAAAGCCTGCGGCGGGGACGAGGACCTGAAAAAGGAGGTCCTGTCTCTTCTCGCCGCCGGGGAAGAAGTGGGCGATTTCATGTCGAGCCCGCCCCTCGAGAGGGAGATCGACCTCGACACGGCCACAACCCTGTTCGAAAAGGAGGATCGATCCTTTGTCGGGAAAGACGTGGGTCCATACCGCCTGGAACGGATCATCGCCTCGGGCGGCATGGGGGTCGTTTATCTGGCCGCGCGGGCCGATGAATCGTATCAAAAGAAAGCGGCCGTCAAGCTGATCCGCGGGGGGCTGCAGAGCCGCGACATTGTCCGCCGTTTTTACCGGGAACGGCAGGCGCTGGCCAGCCTCGATCACCAGAATATCGCCAGGCTCCTCGACGGCGGCACCACGGAAGAGGGCCATCCCTATCTGGTAATGGAGTACATCGAGGGGGAGACGATCGATGACTATTGCGATTCCAACAGGCTGTCGATCGGCAAACGCCTCGATCTCTTCCGGCAGGTTTGTTCGGCCGCCCAGTACGCACACGGAAAACTGATCGTTCACAGGGACATCAAGCCCAGGAATATTCTTGTCACGAAGGAAGGGGTTCCCAAGCTTCTCGATTTCGGAATCGTCAAGATCCTCGATCCCGGAGACGCGATGTCGGGGACGCTGACCCTGACCATGCAGAGGATGATGACTCCCGAGTACGCGAGCCCGGAACAGGTCCGCGGAGACACCGTTTCGATATCGACGGACGTCTATTCTCTCGGCCTTGTTCTCTACGAGCTCCTGACCGGCCATCGCCCTTTCCGGTTTCAGACGTCGTCGGCCAGGGAGGTGGAGCGGATCATCTGTGAAGAGGAGCCTCCCCGGCCCAGCACGGCCGTCGCCCAGGTCGCCGAGGTCACAACGCGCGACGGGAGCCCGCGCTTCATCACCCCGGAGAGCGTGAGCAGGACCCGCGGAGGCCGGCTCGAAAAACTGCGGCGCCGGTTGGCGGGCGACCTCGATCACATCGTGATGAAAGCCCTCCGCAAGGAGCCCGGGCAGCGCTACCCTTCGGTCGAACAGTTCTCCGACGACATCCGGCGCCATATGACCGGGCTTCCCGTGCGCGCCCGCAAAGGGACATGGAGATACCGCGCGGGAAAGTGCGTCAGGCGGAACAGGACAGCCGCCCTTATCGGCCTCTTCGTCCTTCTCGCGTTGGCCGCGGGGTCGTATTTTTTCGTTCAGAATGCGCGCCGGGCGGCGGACCAGAAAGCGGCCCAGCAGGTGCTCGATTTTCTGGCTCGGCTTTATGAAAAACCTTTCTCCGACAGGACCCCGAGGGACGAAATCCGGAAAACCTTGGAGGAAAAAGGGGCGATGGAGCTCGCTCGGGCCCTTCAGGACCAGCCGGAAGAGCTGGTTCGATATACGGAAACAATCACCCAGCTCTGTGAAGGTTTTAATCTCTACGATCTGGCCGCTTACTGGCGGGAAACCTCCATCCGAGCCCGGGAGTCGATGCCTGAATCCGGTCGTTCCGATCTGATGAGATCTCTATTCCTTTACGCAAAAACGCTTCATAAAAAAGGAGACTTCGAAAAAGCGGAAGAACAGCTTTTGAAAGCGATCGAATTGAGCAGGGGGACCGGAGTCGGTCCGCACGGTCCGCACGGTCCGCGGGGAACGCTCACGCACCTTCTCGCCATGATTTCCTGGGACCGGGGGGACTACGAGAGCGCCGGCAAAGCTTTCGAAGAATCCCTTCGATTGCTGGAGAAGGGCCGTTGTTTCACACCTGTCGATCGGATCGGCTGTTCAATCGATTTCGCCGATTTCCTGGAAGACCGGGGGGATTGGGAAGAGGCCCTCGAGCTGCTGCATCAGGCGCTTGCCGAAGCCGGCGGCCTTCCCTCCGAACAGCAAGACCTGGCTCTGGCCGAAATCTACCATGCACTGGGAAATCATCTCTGGTACACGCCCCGTTATTGTGAAGCGGAGAATTACATTCGGAGAGCCCTCGAGATCTACCTGGCCGCCCTTCCTGAAAGCGATCCCCGTGTCTGTTCCTGCATGGACGATCTGGCGGCCGTCTTGTTCTGCAAAGCCAGGAACATCGATGACCTGACTTCCTCCATTTCAGAGATCTATTGGCGGAAATCGAAGGAAATGAGGGAAAAGATTTTCGGCAAAGAGAGCCTGGAAGTCGCCCAAAGTTTCACGACGATGGCCAAGCATTTTTCACTGGCGAGCGACGAATTCTATCTTCGGAAAGCCCTGGTGCGATATCGGAAATACTGGCCCGAAGATCACCCCCGGGTTGTGCACAAG